>DHTR01000105.1:0-13830 GCA_002408725.1 Pelotomaculum sp. UBA5255 | reverse complement strand
AGTTGTTTAGGGGGCTATAAAGAATAAAGCCCTTTGGGGGCTTTTGCTTTTTGTCTCGAACTTTCATCAAACGAGGACCTCCCGCTCCCGGTGAATATGTTCTTTATCTTACAACCGACAAAAACACCTTTACCAATTCCGGGTCGAATTGTGTTCCTGCGCCTTCTTCTATTCTTTTAATAGCTTCTTTGCAGCTTTTAGCTTCCCGATAGGGCCGGTTATTGGTCATGGCATCAAAGGCGTCGACAATGGCCAGCACGCGGCATTCTATTGGTATTTCGCTGCCTTTCAGTCCCAGTGGATAGCCTTTTCCGTCCCATCTTTCGTGATGCTTGAGGATTAGCTCTGCCACATCGGGCAGGTCGGGGGCGGAAAGAGCAATGCGGTAGCCCTTTTCCGGGTGTAGGCGCATTATTTCCCATTCTTCCTCTGTTAAAGGACCTTTTTTGTATAGAATCATATCCGGGACCCCCAATTTTCCCAGGTCATGTACCTGCGCCAATAAGACAAGGTTGGTTATCTGCCGAATGGTGAAACCCAGCTTTTCACCCATGGCAAGGCAGAGCTCAGAAAGCCTTTGAGCATGTCCTCCAGCAATATAGTCCCTTTCTGCCAAAGCGCCCAACAGGGTATTTATTATATGGCCTCTAGTGCTGGCATTATTATTTAGCTTATCACGATACATCAGAAAATCTGATTTTCTTAGAGTTTCCTCAAGGGATTCCCCTTCTTCTTTGGCGGTGGCTAAGCCTATAGAAATGCTCAAGGGCAACTCGGGGTGTTGCTGGTTATACAGGGCAATATTTGAGCGCAGCCTGCCGGCGATATCTTCTCCGGTTTTCTCGCTGGTCCTGGGCAGAATCGCAACGAATTCATCTCCTCCCAGTCGGGCCAGGATATCTGAGCTGCGTAGAGATTTTCGAAGAATTCGGGCGCAGGTTTCCAATAGTTTATCGCCCAGGCCATGCCCCATAGTATCGTTGATAAGCTTCAAGCCATTCAGATCGGCAGAGATTATCGTTATGGGGTATTCCCGGCTTTTATTAAAGCGCCGCATCTCTTCCTCAAAAAAAGCACGGTTGTATAAGCCGGTAAGATGATCATAAAGGCTTATATAGGTGAGCCTTTCCTCCTGGTTCTTACGGTCTGTGATATCGCGGATAGACTCTATGGCGCCAACAACCCTACCTGACCCATCCCCCAGTCTGGAAGCCGCTCCCCACAAGTAGGCGCCTTTGCCGCAATAGGCTTTAGGAGCGTACATCTCACCCAAAAGTGTATTAACTCCCCGGTTGATAAATTCGTACATGTCCTTTAATATGGCATATTGACTTTCCGGTAAAAGAACCAGGTCGATTAAAATCGGCCTGCGCTCGCCATAGAAAGGAATGGCGTATTCGTGATTGCCCCTGCCAATTATTTGATCCTTGTAGACCCCCGTCATTTCTTCCATAGCTTTATTCCAAAAGATGACTTTTCCCTGAACATCAATAACAAACGTGGCATCCGGCAAAAGTTCTATAATTTCTTCCAAAAGCAGATTTGCTTCTTCTTTTTCTTTTTCTGATTGTTTACGCTCAGTGACGTCTTCCACAATACCCATACCACCGACAATCTTGCCGTCCGCTGAGGTGAGCGGGGCAATCCACGTCCGCAACAACGCTGTTCCGGGTGAGGTGGTAAAACGGTATTGGTCATCGTAAACCATTGGGGTTCCTCTAAGAGCGCCCTGTACAGCCTCGCCAAATTTCCTATCCGGCAGGCTCAGTAAGTTTAATCCTATAAGTGCCTCGCGAGATGAACCGGTGATTTTTACAAGGTAGTCATTACAGGCGTTAATGACACCTTCCTGGTCAAAGCCCAGAATACCCAATGGCGCATTCTCAAATAACAGGCGATATTTTTCCTCGCTCTCATGCAACTCAGCCTGAGCCCACTGTCTTTGAATGGCACTGGAAATAATTTGTGACATGATTTCCAGCAAAGCAACCTGATGCTTAAAGTTCTCACTTGGCCTTCTAACATAATCAAAACCGATAAACCCGATCAGCCTGCGTAAATAAGACAGGGGAACAACAACCACGCTTCGTATTGATTGTGCTTCCAGCATTTCTTTTTCCACCAGTGCTTCCGGTGGCATTTCAGCAACATCCTCAATAACAATGTTCTCGGAACGTTTGAGTCTTTCCATCCACCATGGCACGGATTCTGCGGTTATTCCCTGTAGATTATCTTTTTGAGATTCGATCCCTTCGGCACACCATTCATGCTTATTGTCCAGCAGCACTTCGTCTTGGTTAAAAAGGAATAGATAACTGCGGTCGGCCTGACACATCTCCCCAATAGCCTTAAGGGCATATTCTATTCCTTCATCAATTCTATGTGGTGGTAACCTTATAAAGTTTGCCGAGACAGCAGATATCGTTTTTTCAAATTCAAGCTGGTACTGCAGTGTATTCTCCGCTTGCTTATGGTCGGTAATGTCATGAAAAACTGTGGAAAAATAGCCATATTCATCGCTAAAGGCAGTGATTTCATACCACCTTTGAGATACATCAAAGCAATGTTCGAATTTGATACTTCTTCCCGTAAGAGCCACTTTTCCAAAAATATCTACCCAACTGGAGCAAAACCGACAAATTCCAGGTAACACTTCTGAAGCCTTTTTGCCGGCAATGTCTTCTTTTTTCCACCCGGTTTGCTCCTCAAAAGCCCTGTTAACTTCTAAGAAAATATAATCAACAGCCTTGCCTGCGCCATCCAAAATCATTTCATGGTAGGCAAAGCCATCCGGCATGCTGTCAATTATCAATTTAAACTTGTTATTTTCCCTGAACATGATCATTCCCTCCAGAATTGCCAACATGCCCCATCAGTTGCCCAACTTTCGCCCAACTGCAAGCTACTTGCTTGGGCGGCACCTGCATCCTTGAACCAGAATCCACGCTCAGGCAACATGTTTCCGACAGTCCCCAAAAAGCAAATATTTTGAATTCTTAATAATTTTTATAAATACCTACTTCCCCTTCGACTACTTCATTCCTACAATAATTAATATTTTTTTTGCAACATTTTTCGCTATATTAATACACAAATATTTACATACATAATACTTAATCCACTTAACGGGGTCTGTTAGTCGGCAAACCCCCACAAGCGAGAACATGTTCTAATTATACAAAGGAACGGGTACGATTTTATTCAGAACTTTATTTGAAGAAATTTCTGATTAAGATTAGTTGCACAATAATAATAACTGGTATAAAAAGAGTAAATTTTAGTTTTTTTGTTTTGTGCTTAAATAACTCCATTCCAATAAATATTCCAATGGCGCCGCCTGCTAAGGCAATTAAAAAGATCCTGCTTTCAGCTACCCTGTATTTATATTTCCCCGTCCGAGCCATTATTTTGTCATACCACATAGTACCAAATCCAATAACATTGATTAATAATATGTAGATAAACAATACCTTACCTCCACCAACAATGGAACTACAATAATCAATTCAAGATAAAGCGCTAAAACCCCTACAAATGGTAACATATTAAGGAAAATAAATTTTCTTGGATTAAATCAGAATACATAAAAAAAGCGGCCCGGGAACCGGGCCTTAGTCTACACCATGCATAAAATTTAGATCAATTGCTGGATCCTAGATATTAAACCCTGGGGCACAAGAACTATCTTGTGTTTACTTTTGTTCAAAAACTGTTTTACCGGCTCCGCAGACAGGACAGACCCAGTTTTCCGGGAGATCTTCAAAGGCCGTGCCGGGCGCGATGCCGCTTTCCGGGTCGCCCAGTTCCGGTTCGTAAACGTATCCGCAAACGGAACACTCGTACTTATTCAGCGCGGCCTTTTCTTTGGTTTCTGGAACAAAAGAAGGGGCCGTTTTCGGTACGCTGCCTTTTTTTACTTCCTGATAATAAGCATAAGTCATAGGGACGCCCTCTTTCAAGAGTTCCGCAGCGGTAAGTTTAGCGATAAAGATCGTGTGCGTACCGGCGTCCGCCTCCTGGATAACTCTGGCCTCAAGATAGGAAAGGGTGCCATCGGTGACATAGGGTAGTCCGCTCCCGGTGCGCTGGTAGTTGACACCCTCGAATTTATCCGCATCCCTTCCTGACTTAAAGCCAAAATTGCCGATCAGGGACAGAGGGACGTCCTGGGCCAGTACCGATACCGCAAACAACTTGCTTTCCTTGATGTATTCATGCGTCAGGTTTTTCTTGTTGATGCTTACAGCAATGGTGACCGGCTCGCTTGAGATTTGAAAGACGGTATTGGCAATTTGTCCGTTGATCAGGTCGCCTTTACGTGATGTAATGAGATAGAGACCGTAGCTGATTTTATAAAGCGCTTTTGGGTTCATACTTTCATCTCCTTTTTATTTTTAAATCAGAAGCGCCAGCTTTCTGCCCGCTTCCCGGACCTTGTCCAGCTCATCTTGATCGGGGTTATACTGGATATTGATCATTTCCAGGGGGAGCTCCCAGCCCATTTCCTGAAGGGCCGCCGACGCCAGTTTTGCGCCCTGGCCGCCCCACCCGTAAGAGCCAAAGGCAAACCCAAGCTTTTTCTTTGGTCTTAATCCTTTCAAATAGGTCAGCAGGGCGCCGACGGAGGGCAGCATCCCGTTATTCAGCGTAGGCGTCCCGATCAAGACCGCGCGCGAATTGAGAACATCGGGCACAATATGCGAAATGTGGCTGTTTTGCAGGAACCTGACCTTAACAGGAATCCCGGCGTCCTCCAAACCCTCCTGGAGGGCCAGGGCCATCTTCCGGGTGGAACCCCACATAGTGTCGTAAATGATCAGGGCTTTTGGTGGAGCTTCATTGTTTGCCCACTGACGATAGGCCGGAATAATTTCTGATATATGGGAACGCCAGATCACACCGTGACTTGGGGCAATCATGTCGACCGGCAGTTGGGATACCACGTCCAGCACCTTGTTAACCTGGTCGCCATAAGGGTAGACAATATTTGCGTAATAAATACCTGCTTCCTCCCGGACAATATTCCAGCCCAGTTCGTCGTCAAAGCGTTCTACTGAGGCAATATGCTGTCCGAAAGCATCATTGGGCAGAAGCAGTTTTTCTTCCGGGATGTAGGTCGCCATGGAGTCGGGCCAGTGAACCATGGGCATATGCACAAACTTCATGGTGCGCGCACCGATTTTGAGTTCATCTCCGGAATTAACCAGGATATAATCCCAGTCCTTCTTGTAATAGCGCTCGAGCCCTTTTTGCCCCCTGGGCGAAGTCACGATCTTTGCCCCCGGCGCGGCCTCCATCACCCGGGGAACACTGCCGGAGTGGTCCGGCTCAACGTGATTGACCACCAGGTAATCAAGCCGCGCCGGGTCGATCACTTCCTTTAACCTGCCAAGCAGTTCATCAGCCATAGATTGCTTTACCGTGTCAATCAGGATGACCTTCTCATCGACGATAAGATAAGCGTTGTAAGTGGAGCCCCTCGGGGTAAGGTAACCGTGAAAATAGCGTAAATCCCAGTCAATTCCGCCAACCCAATAAATCCCTTTTTTCAATTCCTCTGGTTTCATCTCTGGCTTAATACCTCCCGTCTCTTCAATACATAAAAATATCGGTTATATCTCTAGTTTGCCCTTCCACCCCTTCAATACATATAACAAATTGACAAGTTAAAACATTCAAGCCCAATTCCCATCTAAGTATAACGAGAGTATAGACTAAGATAATTAAATGTGGATTACAAAAACATTAACAATCTATTAATTACGACCTCGTGAAATCTTAAAGATGTGAAGCAACAAAGCCTTTAGACATTGTCTAAAGGCTTTACTGCCATTATCATGATCCTTCTTTGAAATAAGCCAACCAGGTAAAACGCCACGGCTTGCTACTGCGATACCCATACTGCGCGGACCACCAAGCACTGTCTGGCGCTCCCCACCGGATGGCAGCCGGTCAGGTTCAGGGTAACCGCAGGGCTCTATGACGGCCGCGCGAAGATAAATGGCGGGTACGAGCTCATATATCCACGGCCGCACCCGCACTACGAGGCAGGTTCAACAGGTGTGGCTCGACGATAATTGTCCTGTATACATCGACCCAGGAGTGCGCGCGATAAATTTGCCCCGGCAGTACGCCCTGGTTATAGGGAGCGTCCATCAGCAGCACGGGCACCCCGGCTGCGCTTACTTTAACGCCGATTTCCAGCGTATCTTCCACAAGCACGCTCAGGTTCCTGGAAAGACAGGCTTCCTTTTTTTCATGGCTGCCCAGGAGGAGCAGCTCATCGTAAGGCAGGCTGAATTTATCCAGCCATTCCCTGGTTTCCTGCCCGTATCTTTCGTCTCTTGCCGTAACAATATAAATATCATGGTGTTTCTTAATCTTGCCGAGATAGTGAGACGCACCTGCAATGGGCTCCGGCTGAGACATTAAATAGCTGCCCCTGCAGGCCAGAAACCCGGACAGTTCATTCGGCGTGACTTCATAGGTCCGGCAAATGTCAAAGAGACGAATTTCTTCTATACGCTTATTCTTTTTAAAGAAACGGTTAAGCTCGCGGATCCACAGGGAAAGGCTGTCTGCCAGGACCCCGTCAATATCGACACCGATTCGCACAAGAAAACCCCCACTTAGAGAAAAAAGCTTTATACTAATGTATTCTCCTAGTTCATTTTAAATCCCTGCTCTCTCGGCGTTTAAAAACTCAAATAACCTGGATCCCAGCAATTCGGCGCTTATGCGCTGCAGGTTCGATTGAGAAATTGAACCTGCAGCATCGCTGATTTTCATCCTCCGCTTGCGCCGCCCCAGCGGCATGGATGTCTCTTTTGAAAGTTGAAGATGTTAACTGTCTTTTTATGCCTTTAATCCCTTATTTCTTTTTCACTGCCTAATCAGTAAGTAAACGCTACGTCCCCGATAATATTACTTAAAGGCCTGGACCAGAGCCAGGGATTTGTAACATATGTCGCAAAGAAGTAGACAGCGCCATTGGTGGGATCCCACCCATTCAGCGCATCTTTTGCCGCCTGAATACAATCAGGCGTGGCGGGACGCTCGATCCATCCGTTCATTACCGGCTCAAACTGATAGGTCCCGTCCTCGTACTCGTAAATTACATTTCGAATGCTATTGGGGAAATCCCGGCTATTTACACGGTTCAACACAACAGCGCCGACTGCCACCTTGCCTGTGTATGGTTCGCCGTCAGCCTCAGCGGTAATCAGCCTGGCCAGGAGGTCAACATCCTGTGGGGTTGGCCTTAACTGACCCTGCCCGGATCCAGCGCGGGAGGCCGGGGGTATGTAAAGGTCTGAGCCTGGATAAATCAAATCAGGATTGTAGAGACCGTTTTCTTTAATGATATCCAGGTAATTGACGCCGAGCTGCCTGGCGATCTGGTAGATGTCGTCCCCTGCCCGTACGGTATACGTCGAGCCGTTGCCGGAGGCGTTGTCGGGGATGTAGAGCTTTTGTCCGGGATAAATCCAGGAGGTCTGGATCCCATTGCTTTCCATGAGAGTGTTCAGGGGAACATCGTAGCTTTGGCTGATAAGGTAAAGACTTTCACCAGGAGATACGGTGTGGCTGGCGGCATGTGCCGCAATAGGTACTGTCAGGGCCGCAATTAAAACAAAAAAGCCCATGAGCACACGGGTAGCATTGGTCATTCTAGAAGTCCCTCCTACGGCCTCCGGGGTTAGTTAAAGGGTTCGGATTGAGGGTACCCTACGATTCAGGCATGGGAAAGGTTCCGGAGCGGTAACGGGACGATAATCTTAAATTTAACCGTGAATTTTCACGGTTAAATTCCCAGATCTGGATCGATTCACCCGAAAAGATATCCCCCGTACCCCATTCTGGGGATTCGGCCTTTTTTTTTACAATTATACAATTATTTATGCATGCTGACTATGACAAAATATTGACATTTCGCAAGGCAAAAAAAGACAGCCTGCAAATGTTCAGGCTGTTTGGTGCTTGTTTGATGTTTTTACTCAGGTGTGCCGGTTATGATCTTCGTCCCGCAGACGTAGCAAAACTTCGCGGTATAGGGAAGCTCGGTCTGGCAACTGGGACACAAGGGTGGCTTCGGGTTGAGCTTGACAACTTGTTCGTGCAGTTCAGCCATTTCAGCCTCGAGCTCCCTGGTACTTTGGAGCAGGCGGTCCACCTCGTCTTCAAGCCCCTCTTCCCCCTTATACTGCATAAAAACAAGGTTGCCCAGCGCAGAAATGTTGTTTTCCATTTCCTTTTCTAATTTTGAGATTTCCATCTTTAGCTTGGCTGTCTCAACCAGATCGCTGGATTTCTTGCCAATTGTCCTGGCACCTTCACCGATACTCTTTGCGCCATCGCTGACCTTTTTAAAAATTTCCAGAAAGATCGCCCCCTTCATAATCGAATATATATTTTGATAATTCAAGGGCAGCCCGTCAAATCCTTCCGGCTTTGCTGGCAACCATAAATTATTTAACCGTTTCCAGCCACTTCATATAGCTGTCAAGCTCCCGGTTAACGGCGGCATCCGCCTCCTTGTTTTCCTCCCGCGGCACATGCTTTAAAGTGACCTGCAAAGAAGGGCTCTGCGCAAGGCTGTCCCACACGCGCTCGGCTATCTCTCTGAGGGTTGGCTCTTTGATCTTATACTGCCGGTTAAACTGGCGTACCACCAACTCACTGTCTGCCCTTACTTCGGCCTCCAGTCCGTCGTACTCTCCGGCCAGGTGAACAAGTGCTCCAACCGCTCCCTCCAGGGCGCTCCACTCGGCATAATTATTGGTCAGGCCGGTTCCCAAAAACTTGCTTTTAGTTACCAGCACCTGGCCATTCTCGTCTGCTATAACCATAGCGGCCGCAGAGGGGCCGGGGTTGCCACGGCTCCCCCCATCTATATTGACATATACTCTCAATGAAGACACCCCACATAATAAACGGGGTTTCCCCCGGTTTTTTAATACCTCTGCCTTTTTTGCCGGTAGCACCGCTGACAGTACACAGGCCGGTCCTCTTTCGGCTTGAACGGCACATCGGTTGTGACGCCGCACTCCGCGCAGATAGCCTCAAAGGTCTGCCGCACTGTTCCGGTCCTGCTGTCCGTTCTCCTGTAACCGCTTTCACTTATTCTGGCCTTTCTAGCCGCGCGGCAATCCTGACAGCGTGATGGGGCGTGCTGATATCCCTTCTCGGCAAATAACTCCTGCTCCTGTACTGAAAAAATAAAATCCTTTCCACAGTCCTTGCAGGTAAGCAATTTGTCCTCGAACATAAAGATCCTCCCTCTTTGAATTTCTTGCATTGGGAACAAAACAAATCCTTTCCCTTGGAACGACTATAAAGAGAAGAACTTTTTGAATTGCCTCCAGCAAGATTCACTATATATTATATCAGTGAGACTACAAAATGCAAGGCTGTGTAAAAAAGGAAAAAGGGCGGGTTTATCAAAAAAAGAACCCGTAGTTCTTTTACTCAAGCTAACGTATTTTTCCCACAAAGTGAGACTTTACCAATTTTCCCCGACTCTTCTCTGCATGACCAGTAATTCGCTTAACTAAAGGCTCTTAATGATCTACCGTTGGCTCTTAAAAATACTTCTTTGTTCAAGAAATGTTACCATTATGCTCAGAATTCGCAATACTTCACTATCCAGAGTTTATGAACTTTATATTTCTATTAACCTCACATTATCAAAGAACACCAGAACTTCACAGCGATCTTTTTTACTTAAGACCGGTTTCTTGAAATCAATATCCACCCCTGTATCCTTGACAATATAATGCTCGCCGTCTCTTAATGTCCGCTTCCTCCGCCAGAACTGCCACCACCTTTTATTCACCGGCGCAAGGACAACCTTTGACACCTTGTAAGTTGGCTGCATTACTGGAACCCCTCCTTGAAACAATTATGATTTTGTTGTAGGTTTCTAATGACTGTTAAATTAGTCACCTGATGATAGCCACTTCCAGACCCATAAGCTAAGATCCTGGATTATACTAACCAATCAAGTAATTTGAAGAGTTGGGCCGAATACACAAACAACATTGTGACAATTATCACATATTTAAAGACATATAATTATACAATAACGACTAACCCGCTATTACCTCAAAACAAAACTTAAACTTGGCGTAACTTTGACATAACTTTTGGATCATAATATCTCAGATTTCTTGTTCTGTTTTATCCTACCACCGTTAAATGTATAAAGTGAAATACATGTTTAAGATTATAATTATAAGATGTGCTTATTAATTATACCCGCCTAGAAGTCCCCCACCGTTAATTGGCCTGAGCAAGAAGAATGATTTTGACTTTTCACTGGTTAGGCAGCACGGTGTGTTTAAACTGTATTTGCATTATAAGAACGCATAACATTAAACGCAACTTTTTCCTCTTGTATGTTCGCTTGTTTACTTGCATTCCTTTGTTAGGCAATATTTCAGTTATTACGCTCCGGTTAATACAAGGCCTTTTTTTTACCCTTCAGCCTGCGGCGAAGCCTAGGAAGCTCTTTTGTAGGTCCCGACTCTTCTAAACCTGCTTCTTTAAGGCGAAGCTCAACTCCATTCCAATAATATCGACTCCTTCGTTTTTCCCTCTGCTCCAGCCTTTGTTCTTCCAGTTCCCTGGGTGTCATTGTCATCCGACACACCTCCTAGGAATATATCATCACCGCATTGGGCAAGACTATCCGCCTGGAGAGCGCAGCTTTTGTTCTACAAATCTTTTCTCCGGATGCTCCAAAACCGCTAAATTGAAGTAATAATAATTGTCCGTATGGCAAAGAATAAAAGCGGTAAAACTAATTTTTGAGGAAAGGGGTTATTTGTTCTCATGAACCAGCATATCCACTGCATTGTAAATGACTGTCATTACTGGCAGCAGGGGAACAAGTGTGAAGCCAACGAGATTTTGGTCTCCACGGATGAATTCGGCAGCAGGCAACCAGACAAGATTGACGCCGCAATGGCAAATCAGCTTACCCCCGCCGCCGCAGGTTCCTGTATGTCTACCTGCTGCAAATCTTACGTTACCAAAGGCTCTGGACAGATTAATGTGGATGGCATAAAAAAAATGACATAGTTTGCTCAAGGGATAATATTAAGATATCGATCTAAAAGACAGAGGCGCCCAGGGCCGGAAAAATGAACCGGACCCTTGGGCGCCTTTTTTACCGGGAAATTGCACGGCTACAATATATTTGAATCCACTTATACAAAGAAGGCCGCCGAAAAGTTAGAAGGATTGCTTCGGCAGCAAAATGGCTGCCAAATACGAAAACAGCCCCTGGGATAAACCCCGGAGGCCTTGATTTTTCTGGAGCCGATGGTCGGATTCGAACCGACGACCTGCTCATTACGAGTGAGCTGCTCTACCCCTGAGCCACATCGGCCTGAGATATACTATTCTTATTCTAAAGCACTGTTTATTGTACCTTAGCAAGATTAAAAAGTCAACCGGTTGTAAGGATTCGTGGGTTCATTCTGTGATAATGTCACCTTTGTTAAAATGGAAGGATGATATTATCATCCTTTTTCCCCCTCAAATGGGGGAAACTACTTCCTGTTTTTTCATTCTGTTCACCTCCGGCAGGTCATATTTTTTCTTAAAACAACCTGCGGGGGTGTTGATAATTTACAGACTTAAGCTTGCTTTAACTGTTTCAGTCATGTGCGCGGCCCTTCTCTTTGCTTTTCAGCAACCGGTTGCTGCCGGCTGTCGGATCGTGATCAACAAGGGTACGAATCAACTAGCCTTTTTCAAAGACCGGTTCCTTCTGGATGTGTTTCCGGTTGCCTCCGGACGCCTGCCGGAGTATACACCGGAGGGAAACTGGGAGGTTGTCGTCAAACTGGTCTACCCCTCCTGGCGTCACCCCGAAGGGGGCCCGTTAATCCCCGGTGGGGTCCCCGAAAATCCATTGGGACCTCGCTGGCTCGGGCTGAATGCGCGGGGCACAGGCGGGTCCAGTTACGGCGTGCACGGCAATAACAACCCTTACTCCATCGGAACATATGCTTCTTCCGGCTGCATCCGGATGTACAACGATGACATTCTCTGGCTCTACGACCGGGTCCCGCTGGGCACAGAGGTCGCCATCATCAACAGCAATGAAAACCTTGATGAGTGGAAGAGTATTGCCAGTGTCACCATCAACGGGTCCGAACTGGAATTTGAACCGCACCTGGGGCCGGTGCAGGCCGGGGAAACCACTTATATCCCGGTACGGCCTGCGGCAACGGCCCTCGGCTACCGGCTTTTCTGGAACGAGGTCAACCATAACCTGAGCCTGGCCAATGTCGACCGGGAAGTATCCATCACCCCGGACAGCAACAGGGTTTCCTTAAACAATGTCGTTTTAACAACTGAAGAAACTCCCTTCCTCCTGGAGGACAGGATTTTTGTAACCGTACCTTTCTTCGAGCAGTTCCTGGGTACGGCAATCTACCTGGAAGAAGAGGACCGGACCCTGGCCTTGAAACTGCCTGTGGACCCGACCAACAGGCTGTCCAAATATCACCTTTCCCTGCAAATTGATGGAAAAAGCTTGGATCTACCGGAAGCACTTACCCCTCTCAGGGAGGGGCAGGATCTGCTTGTTCCGGCACGCAAAGTCTGCTCCGCCGCCGGTGCGGGGGTGAGCTGGAATGAAGCGGCTAAATCCGTGGAAATCATAAAAAGAGGAAGGCGTGCATCCATTCCCGTAAGCGGTTCTCCCGCCCTGATCGATGGCGCTGTAAGCGATACCAGGGCCAATATCCATGTAGTCAACGGGACATCCTATATCAACCTGAGCTTCCTTACAGACGTATTTGGCTTCCTGGCTGACGTCGACGATAACTCCCGCGTTCTTAACATCTCAACGAACTTCACCAGCGTCTTATCCAACCCCTATCCAAAAAAATTTATATAAAATTATATAAATCACTCTTCCATTATATAATTTTATATAATATAATATTTATAGAAGGAGGGCAACGATAAATGAAACCAAAAGAGCTAATGAAACTACTAGCGAAAGACAGTTGGATGATAGTAAGAGTACAAGGCTCACACCACATACATAAGCATCCAACTAAACCCGGAACCATACCAGTAGCCCTCCACAACAAAGATATGGCTCCGGGAACACTAAATAAAATTCTTAAGGCTGCGGGGCTGAAATAAGCCCCCAGCCATAAGACATATCTTAAAGAAGGAGTGGTCAATGTGATTTATATTTACCCAGCTATTTTTACCCCTTCTGAAGTTGAAGGACGCGGCGTTGTATATACTGTTGAAATACCTGATATTACTGGTTGCATCACTGAAGGAGAATCTATTTCTGATGCGCTAACTATGGCAAGAGAAGCTTTAGCCGGTTGCATCTTAGCAATGAAACAAACTAAGGAGGATATACCGGAGCCATCTAATTATCAAGATATTGCAACCTCATCTGATGATGAATTTATTAATCTTATTGATGTTGACTTGAACGAATATCTGCGAAAAAAAGAAACTAAATCTATTGTTAAAGCTGTTAGCCTTCCCCAATGGTTAGCGGTTATGGCTGAAGAGGCGGGAATAAGTTATTCCCAGACCCTGCAAAAGGCCTTAAGACATGAACTTGGCTTGGAGTAATATAAGCAGCCGGCTTTCGGCTGCTTTTAATGTTGGGCGCGGTGTGTCAAGCCGCGCCCATGGAGGGAATTGTATGCCACAGTATCCAGCTGCCGGCACTAGAAAAGCCGCCCTCGCGGGCCGCAGCCATTTCAGTTAAACAGTTTATCAATTCACAAACTTCAATCTTATTATATCTTACCAAAATATCCATGAGTTGTTCATACTTCG
>DHTR01000035.1 GCA_002408725.1 Pelotomaculum sp. UBA5255 | reverse complement strand
GTGCATTCTAAAAACACTGCTTGTATTTGTTTTAATGTTGTCATTCTACACCATGGAAATTCTCCCGGCACTGGCGGAGGAAGAGCTTCAACTGAGATGGGAAACCATTTTTGGCTGGCAAGGTTATCGTAGCCGTGTGGTTGACGTATCACAGTCAGATGACGGTGGGTACACGGTGGTGGTTGAAAAAAGGCTTGATGTGGATTGGAGGAGCGATACATATGTCACGGTCAGCGCCTATGTTGTCAAGATAGACGCTAATGGAAAAAAGGTCTGGGAAAAGGTGCTTGTTGAGGACTGCGACAGCGTTAGAGACGCTCTGCAAACGGCTGACGGAGGGTTGATTATAGGGTTGTCGACTAAACCCCCTGGAAGTTTGAAAGAGCAGTTATTACGAAATATAACAACAATTAAGATTGACGCTTCCGGTGGCATAGTTTGGGAAAGAAGATTTGGAGGAGAAAAGGATGACTATATAACCTCTTTGGAAAGAACGGGCGATGGAGGATGCCTTGTAACAGGCAGCTCGAATTCTTTCAACACAAAAGGCGATTATGACGTATATCTGGCCAGGCTGAACGCATCCGGAGAGAAGATTTGGGAGAATACCTATGGCGGAGAAGATGATGATGCCGGACAGTTTATACGCGTAGGTGATGATGGTGGGTGTTTCATTGCCGGCAGTACATATTCTTCTACTAGCGGTAATATCGATGACTTTTACATTGTTAAAACTGATGCTAACGGCAACAAAGTCTGGGAAAAAACCTTTGGTGGCACGAGCCCGGATATCATTGTCACAGCACAGCGGACCTCTGACGGCGGGTTGGTCATGGTGGGCACCACTGGTTCATTTCCTGGCTGGGAAAATATCTACCTGATCAAGGTTGACGCTTCCGGTAAAAATTGCTGGGAAAATACTTTCGGCCGGGACGGGGACTTCCATGATTACGGGGTTTCGGTGCGGGAGACCAAAGACGGCGGCTTTATTGTTCTTGGGGACACCAGCCCTTTTGGAGGGGGCAGATCTGTCTTATTAATTAAGACCAATGCGTTTGGCGATAAAGTCTGGGAATCAACTTTTCAAGACAAGGATTATGTTTGGAGTTCGGGAGTTGAGCTGTCAGGCGACGGTTACATCATCACCGGTGGAGAACATGATCAAGAAAGTTCTGATGCATACCTTATAAAAACTGATTCTGCAGGCGCTTTGTTATGGAAAATGACGCTTGATAAAAGCCTTACGGAGCCCTCGTCGGTCTTGTTGCCGACACGTGACGGGGGATGCCTGGTAGCCGGTATTAATGGATGGGACGGCGTAAACCACAGTAAATACAACATATACTTGGCCAAACTGGGTACTGAGCAAACCAGCCTGGAAGAAACCGGTTCGCAACCTATCAAAGTGTACCTGAATGGAAACCAACTGTATTTTGATGTGCCGCCGATTATTGAAGATGGCCGCACCCTGGTACCGCTGAGAGCTATTGGAGAGGCTTTGGGAGCTGAAGTTGCCTGGGAAGGCCAGACCCAGACTATTACCCTTGACATGCCTCCAACAAAAATAGTGCTTAAAATCGGAGACCCGGTGGCCCAAGTGAACGGCAAAGAAGTCATTTTTGATGTGCCGGCCAAAATTATTGACGGCCGTACCCTGGTACCGTTGCGGTTTGTGAGTGAATATTTCGGGGCAAGTGTTGAATGGGATGGCGGTAAGAGAGTGATAACCATCGAAACATAACCCGCCAAAGAAGAAAGTATCATATGGCCAAATATAGATGCAAGAAAAGAAGATGCCGTAGCAATTATCTTAATGAATTTAAAGAATGTAATTACTAAATCGTTTGCGACCATAGATGCTGTTTCAATATCATAATTTATCTGTCACATTCCGGGTTCTCAAACGACTATATAGTCAAATAAAGAATTTTACGTGAAGGAGGAGAAGTTTTTTGAAGAAGGTTAAGAGAGCAGCCGCAGTTCTGCTGGTGGCAAGTATGTTGCTTTCCTCACCCGCCTGGGCGGCGGAAAAACCGTTACCTGCCGTGCAGGTAGCTGGAACTGTGACGAAAGTTGTGCAGCAGGAAGGTGGAGTTACCATTCCGCTGCCTGCCAAACCAGAGTTGACGGAAGCGCAGCGGCAGATTCTGGAAAATTTCTATCAGATCGTTCCAGAACTTAAGGCGCTGTCCCTGGATGGTGTTTATGATGCCAGAGAAAATTCCTGGGGAGCATCTTTAAGCGACCGTTCCGGTGGTGACCTTTCCGGTGAAGCCGACCCGGGTATCCATGGTGTTCACGCCAATATTACCTTTGATACCAAGACCGGGGAACTGGTTCGCTTCCACGTCCAGAACCCGGAATGGGCTACGCTTGAGTTGCCGTCTCCCGCCCTGGCGAAGGAGAAGGCGGCCGCCTTTGCCAGGCAGGTCCTGGGGGACAAAATGAAAGACTACCAGCTGAGCGATGATCTGGGCTATGGCGGTGGAGGTTTTACGGACGACAAGGGCAACAAAATCGAGTGGGCCACGGCCACGGTATCTTTTTACCGCATAATCAACGGTATCCCTCTCTTAAACAACGGCTTACGGGTAGGAGTTGACGCGGCCGGCCATGTTACCAGCTTCGATAAGGAAAAGGAGGACGGGCTGGACCCGGCCGAATTCCCCGACCCGTCCTGCGCCCTGGCGCAGGATGCGGCGGATAAGGCCTTTGCCGAACTATTGGAGATGAAGCTGAACTACATTGAGAGGCAGCCTCAGAAATATGCAATTTTCAACAGAAATGTTGAAACCCGGCCGGTTTTGGTGTATGCCGCGTCTTTCCCGGGCTTTATCGATGCCGGGACAGGGAAGCAATTGGAAGGTTTAAACGGCAACTTCCCGCCGTCCCGGCATATCACCCTTAACGGGGAGGGCAGAAAACTCGTAGCCGGGACACCCGAGGAAGCCGCTGATTTGCTTGCCGGCGAATTCGGCATAGACATGGCGGGCCTGAAGTTTAACGGTGTCGATGTCCATGAGGAAAGGTTTGATCCGGCGATTAAGACTAAAGGATATTCCTGGCGTTCCGAGCCCGGAAGGGAGGCCGACAGCAGGCCGGATTACAGCGCCGTGCGTCATATATATTTAAGAACACTGGCTGACAGCGGCCAGGTGCTCCACTTTAATATCCAGGACGATTCCGGGCGAGGCGAACAAGGGGCAGTTTCCAGGGAAGCCGCCGAAAAAACTGCGATTGACCTCCTGCAGCGATATCTGGAGCCGGGCGCGGCCGAGATGGAATTACAAGTTTTCTCAACCAACGAAGAACCCATCCCTGCCTGGGTAGACAAGAGTAAGCTGCAAAAACATTTGCAGCGGCCGGAATTTTCTTTCCACTTTAAAGAAACATACCAGGGCATACCGGTATCGGACCGTTACTATAGCGTGCAGATTGACGCCATCACCGGCAAGATTACAAGTTTTCACGGCAGTAACGGCCAGGCAGCCGTAGCCCTGCCGGACAGCAAGGTCGTGGTGACTGCCGAGGCGGCCAAGGCCGAGTTTTTAAAACATCACCCGTTGCGCCTGGCTTACATCTGGCCGGAGTATTTTGACCAGAAAGCCCCGGCCCCCTACCTGGTTTACCTCCCTTCCTTTACGACCTGGGACTACATTGACGCTTTTACCGGTAAAACGGTAGTAGTGGAGAGGAATTAGCATGTCCGGGACTGGGGATTTTGCTGACCGATGATGAGCGTCTGCCGCTGTTGGACGGGGATTCGCAGCAGCCGGCAACCCCATCTCCTTTATACAGGCGCGACATGCGCTCCTAGATGTTAAGATCGGTGATTGTGATCCGTTAACCGGCTTGGCCAAACGTTATGTTGAGGGATATGATCCATTTATTTAAACTTCAGACATGGGGCCATTGGTCATGTCCACTTGTGAACTACAACTTATCGGGAAACCGCCAGGTGTACGGTAAGGTTTCGGTGATTTCACGATGGGGGAGTATTTAGAGGTGTTTTTAAAAACGACATGAGTAAAAGAAGACGATTGTTAGTACTTAAAACTTTGTTGCTAATAATAGCTGCAGTGTTGCTATTTGCTTTTCTTTACCGGCAACGCAGTGGCTTGAGCAGGCTGCTTGTGAATTTACACGGGTTAACAGAACCACGTTGTGTTGTTGAAAAGTTAGCATCGACCGGCGATAAAGACGGTGATGGCATCTGCGACCTGGATGATATTGTTTTGGGGGCGCGCAAGGATCTGGAGGCCAAGCCTTTATATGTAGACGCCTATTATGCCGGGGGGTATCCGCCTGAAAATGAAGGTGTCTGTACGGACGTAATCTGGCGGGCATTGCAAAACGCCGGCTATGACTTAAAGGGGATGATGGACCGGGACATCAAGGAACATCCGGGGGATTACCCACGGGTAGACGGTAATCCCGAACCGAATATTGATTTTCGCCGGGTGCCTAACCAGGAAGAATTTTTTAAAAAGTATGCCGAAAGGCTTACATCCGAGATTAAGCCGTGGGATTCGGAGAACTTGAAACAGTGGCAGGGGGGCGATATCGTAGTATTTGGCCCACCATACGACCATATCGGAATTGTTTCGGACAAAAGGCAGGCGGACGGGGTTCCCCTCTTGATCCACAACGCCGGTCCCTGCACCAGGGAAGACAACGGGCTTCTCACCTGGCCTTCCCCAATAAAGTATCATTTCCGTTTCCCTGGAGCTGGAAATAGATGAGCTGTTTGATGCGGAATATAAGTTCGTCAGCGTTATCCGGGACAACGAGACAATCAAATCAACTGTGCTTGTGAAGCTGTGTGCAGACAGACCCGGGTAGTAAAACTTCGCCACTTATAAGGAGTTAAAAAAGCCCTGTGAACGTGGTATCCTGCAAAACCTGGATGCGGTGCAGCAAGAGAGTTATCTAAAGGATCCCGGGTATTTTTGAAGGGAAAAGGGTGGATGCTGTTTGGACCAAAAACAAAAAACGGTTGTTTTAATTGTCTTGATTATTGTTTTTCTTTCCATAGTTATGACTGAAAGGGAATTATGGAGCTTAATAAATCTTCAAAACATCCATACAGTGACGAAAATAATCGTTCCCGCGCTGGAACTGTCGGCCGTTTTTTTCTGCGTCCGGCTCTACCGCGCATTTAATAACCAGTTTTTTAAATTTCAGGGTATTGCCCTGGCTATGGGTGTATTAAACACGGGATTATATGAATTGCGGGTTTTAATTGTTAAACAAATCCTCTATAACAATGAAGAGGCTCTTTATCAGATTTTCAGTACTTCTATGAACTTCATAAATACGATTATAGGACTGGCTGGCATTCTGCTGACATTATATGCAATCTTGCAGTACAGGGAGAATTGGGAGCAGGGTGAAAAAGCTCATTTGGTAAAAAGATTTAACGACCTGGTCCCGTCCGCACGGGGCAACAGACTGTTCTGGCCGGTTGTCCTCGGTGTGCCGCTGCTTTTAATCATACCGCCGGTGTTAAGCTCTTTGCCTATTGATGCGGTTACATTATTCAGTTTTTCTTTTTATACTGCCGGCTTGGTTGTTCAACTACTCGGTCTGCTCTTGTGCCTGGCTCTGAGCGTGGCCTACGGAAACAAGTTTTTCAAATATATGGCCGCTGTTTATATAATTCCGTTGGCTGTCACACTTTTTTCTCACTTTCATGGTTTCCTCAGTCTTATCTTCCACCGGTGCTTGGACAGCAGTCCGCCTGCCCTTTACATGCTCAGTAATATTACATTTAATTATATCGTAGTGTTTCATGAGCTGGTTATTGCCGGCTTAATGGTTATCGCCCTCCTTGCCTACAGGGAATCGGGTAATAGCGTATAAGAACACAATAAAAGACATTGATGGACGAAATACCCGCTGGTCACCCGACAGTAAGACGGTTTAATTGGGAGAAAGGAAGAAGATATAAATAAAGATTACCTTGGAATTTACAGTTGTGTTTTTACTGATAACCTTTTTACTAATTTCGGTGGGTTTTCATTATAAATTTAAAAAGGTTGAATTTTCCGTTTCTTTAGCATTGGAAAGAGCTTTTTATTTTAGCAGGTTTGAATATGATAACTATATGTATTTGACAAGCTGTGTTTACAGTTGTAAACTATACCAAGGGTTTACAACTGTAAACACAATAATTATTGGAGGCAAAAATAGTGCGGAGTATTCCCAAAATATCAGATGCTGAATGGGAGATTATGAAACTCATATGGCGAGTCAATCCGATAACGTCTGAAGAAATAATCATTTCTCTATCGGGTAAGATGAACTGGTCGGCTCAAACAATCAAAACATTTATCAATAGACTTCTTAAAAAAGGAGCCATAGGTTTTGAAAAAACAGGCCGAAGCTATATTTACTATCCTTTAGTTTCCGAAAAAGATTGCATCAGAGCTGAAAACAAATCTTTTCTTAAAAAGGTATATAATGGAGCGGTAGGCATGCTTTTTTCAAATTTCATAGAGGAAGAATCCTTATCGGAAAAAGAAATTGAAAAGCTTCAAGATCTCCTTGCCAAAAAGAAAACAAAAATCCTTCCAGTAAAAAAGATTGAGCGCTAAACGTTATATGCAATCTACTTTTACAGCTGCATGTGAAGGGGGATGTTGGAGCAGATGGATATCCTTGATTCTGCCTTTTTGCATATTTTTTATTCGTCCTTAATGGCAAGTGTTTTAATACTGCTGGTGCTTTCCATTAAAAAGGTTTTCAATTATCGTCTTGGGGCAAGATTCCACCATGTTTTATGGATCTTGGTGTTAATAAGGCTTCTAATGCCCGTTGCTTTTGAAAGCCCGTTTAGCATCCTCAATCTTTTTGATGGAAGAGCCCAAACACTCTCCAACTCCCAAGCTATAAATGTTATTTCAAACGGGCAGGAAAACGAAAGTCGGTTTTTTCAGAATTCCCATCCAGCTACTGAAAAAAATATCGGTGAAGCCGTAAAAACAGAGGTAAATGCCTATTCATATTTTTTAAAAGTATTTTCTCGGATATGGTTGACGGGGGCTTTCTTTCTGGTGTTGTTTTCTTGCGCTGTCAAAATTAAGTTTAAACGTAGAACGAAGGTTTTTAAGCGAGTTACTGATCCAGAGATTCAGTCCTTAGTAAAACAATGCAGCCAAAAAGTAAAAATAAAAGAGTCCATTCCAGTTTATATGGATGCTTATTTCAAAAGTCCATGCATCTCAGGTGTCGTTCACCCGGGTATTTATCTTCCTGAGGACATTAGCAGCAGGGTCGGTCAACATGAGCTCAAACACATACTTTTACATGAGCTGGCTCACTATAAAAGAAAGGATTTATTTTACGGCTTTCTTGCGACATTGGCTGCCTTGATTCATTGGTTTAATCCCCTGGTATGGTTGGCGGCAAAAAAGATGAGGGCTGACAGGGAAATTGCTTGTGATGCTTGTGTTATGGAAATGCTCGGAGAGAAGGAAAGAGTGTCTTACGGGACGACAATCATTCATTTAGCCAGCTTATATGCCAACGGGCATAAACAATTAAACTTGGCCGGCTTTTATGAAACCAATAGTCAATTGAAAAGGAGAATCAGTATGATCAAAATA
>DHTR01000074.1 GCA_002408725.1 Pelotomaculum sp. UBA5255 | reverse complement strand
CCGGTGGGCCGGATGATCTGTTCCACCACCTGGCTGTTGTTTTCCAGCTCGAAAGCTCCCGGCGTGGCCGAAGCATAGATGACCTGGTTCAGCCGCTCGCGAAATTCAGGGAAGGTCAGGGGGCGGTTGTCATAAGCCGAAGGCAGGCGGAAGCCGTGTTCCACCAGTGAGCCCTTGCGGGAGCGGTCGCCCGCATACATTCCTCCCACCTGAGGCACAGACACGTGGGACTCGTCAATAATCAAAATAAAATCCTTCGGAAAGTAATCCAGCAGGGTATACGGCGGCTGGCCGGGCTCCCTCCCCGTGAGGTGGCGGGAGTAATTTTCAATCCCGCTGCAAAACCCCATCTCCTGCATCATTTCCATGTCGTAGCGGGTTCGCTGCTCCAGGCGCTGCGCCTCTAGAAGCTTATCTTTGGAGCGCAGTACGGCCAGGCGGGACTCGAGTTCGGCCTCAATGTTGACGAGGGCCCGCTCCATCTTCTCCCTGGATGTGGCATAGTGGCTGGCGGGGAAAATGGCTACATGGTTGCGACTGCCCAGGATTTCTCCGGTAAGCACGTCAAATTCCAGCAGCTTTTCCACCTCGTCGCCGTTAAAATCCACCCGGATTGCTTTTTCCGTTGCGGACGCCGGGAAGATCTCAAGCACGTCTCCCCGCACCCGGAATTTACCCCGGATAAAATTGATCTCGTTGCGCTCGTACTGGATGTCAACCAGCTTGCGCAGAACGGTGTCCCGGTCGTAACATTCCCCCTGGCGCAGGGAAAGGACCAGGGTGCTGTATTCCTCGGGGTCACCCAGTCCGTAGATACAGGATACACTGGCCACGATGATCACGTCCCGCCGCTCAAAAAGGGCAGTGGTGGCCGAGTGGCGCAGCTTATCGATTTCATCGTTGATCGATGAGTCTTTTTCAATATAGGTGTCGGTATGAGGGATGTAAGCCTCGGGCTGGTAGTAATCGTAATAGCTCACGAAATACTCCACTGCATTGTTGGGAAAAAACTCCTTGAACTCGCCGCAAAGCTGGGCGGCCAGGGTCTTGTTCGGCGCCAGGACCAGGGTGGGCCGCTGGACGGCCTGGATCACCTGCGCCATAGTGTAAGTTTTGCCGGTGCCGGTGGCCCCTAGCAAAACCTGACCCCTGTGCCCCTGCTGCAGACCTTCGATCAGGGCTGCAATCGCCCCGGGCTGGTCCCCCCTGGGGCTATATTCCGATTTTAGCTGAAAAGGTTTCATAAAAACACCTTTGCTTTCTAAAAATAATATTTTCAACATCTTGCGGGCGTTGGATATACCGTATTAAGATCTACTTTCAGTATTAGTACTAGTATATCACAAAGAAAAAAGGTCCAAAAGTATGTTCTATTTATAGCTTTTATTGACTGGTAGAAGCTGCTCTGAACCGAATTCAAAAAAAAAGAGCCTTTCCGGCTCCGGGCTTACTGACAAAGTGCAATTAGCTGCGGGATGTGTTTTTAACGAACAAATTCGTTACTTAAATAGCCTATCCGGCAGCTTCTTCTCCCGCCGCCTTAACTTCCTCCCTGACCGTCCTGGCCTCCCCCTTTACCGCCGGCCTGATCGCCGCCGTCGATTGATTCAATTTTTTTAATCTCCCCGTTAATCTGCATTTCAAAGGTCTTGCCGTCCATGGTGGTGACCCTTAACGTTGTCTTCCGGCCGCCCTGCTGGTTCTGGTCCTGCTGTCCTTGCTGGTTTTGTCCCTGATTCTTCTGACCCTGCTGCCCCTGGTTGTTTTGACCCTGATTATTTTGACCCTGGTTGTCCTGGCCCTCCTGGCCGGTCAGCCGGCCCCAGCGCTGCTCCAGCAGATAGGCCTCTTCCCGGGTGATTAGCCGCACCGGTGTGATTTTAGCCGGCACATCAAAGTCTCCATTTTTTACCTGCCGATCATATTGCCAGTAACCGGTGGTAGCAAGACCGACCGCCGCATCGTAGGCATACTGCGCAATCAATTCAGGCATGAGATCCACTTCCGCCTCGTGTTCACCTGCCACAAGCGCCCGGGAGGCCTGCTGGTCGGCTCCTACCCCCACGGTCACGATTTTTTGACCAAGACCCCGGTTTTTCAATACTTCAGCGGCTGCCACAGCCATGCGGCTGTCGGTGGCAAGCACCGCGTCGATCTGGTTGTTGGTAGATGTCAAAACCCGTTCAATTGTCGACGCCGCCAGCTGGGGATCCCCCCCGGGATGGTCCTGGACCAGGGCTACCCGCATCTGAGGCAGGTTATTCAGCACCTCCAGGATGGAGGCAGCAATTTCTCGCGAGGCCTGGTCGTTTTTATCACCCTGGAGAAGCACCACCCTGACCGGCGTAGAACGCCCCTGGGCCAGGCCTGCAAGAAAGCGGGCCTGGAGTTCTCCAGTTCTGGCATGGTCCGAAGAAATGTAGCCGTCCACCGGGCTGTTGGCCGGGAGCGCCTCAAGGGCAATCACCTTAATCTTGGCCTGCAACAATCTGCGCACCAGCCTGGGACCGGATTCCGGTTCAACCACCTGGAGTATGACCGCCTTGACGTTCTGGTTTACCAGCTGCTCCAGGTCTCTTTCCTGCTGTCTGGGGTCGTTTTTGGCGTCCAGCCAGGTAATATTCACCTTCTCCTGACCTTGTTGGCTGCCCTGCCCGCCGCCTTGCTCCCCATTGGCCTGTACCGGAACGGCCTCACCACCGGCCCGGCCGGCCTGTTGCCCTTGTTGCCCTTGTTG
>DHTR01000059.1:22125-25148 GCA_002408725.1 Pelotomaculum sp. UBA5255 | reverse complement strand
ATTGGGCTGCGAATCGACCACCCCGACGGCCTCTACTGCCCGGCCGACTACTTCGAGGGGCTCCAGGAGGAGCTGGCCATCACGCTGTGCCGGCGGCTCTTCGTCGAGCGCAGGCCCGGCGCCACCGAAGGGGCGAGCGACGAGGAGTGGGCCGCGCTCGAGCCGGCCTTGCGCGAGCGCTACCGCGCCGACGCGGCCCGCGGCGCCGACTCGCCGGTCTTTCGGCCCCTCTACGTCGTCGTCGAGAAGATCCTCGCCAACCAGGAGAACATCCCGCCGGGTTGGGCGGTGCACGGGACGACCGGCTACGACTTCATGAACGCGGTCAACGACGTGCAGGTGGACGAGCGCAACGTGCGCGCGGTCGACGAGACCTTCGCCCGCTTCACCGGCCTCGACCTCTCCTACGCCGAGCTCGTCTACCAAAAGCGCCGGCAGACGATGGGCGACTCGATGTCGAGCGAGCTCAACATGCTCGCCCGGCAGTTGAGCCGCATCTCCGAGCACGACCGGCGCACCCGCGACTTCACCCTCAACAGCCTGCGGCGGGCGCTGATGGAGGTCATCGCCTGTTTCCCGGTCTACCGCACCTACCGGGCGAGCGACGGGGCGCCGGCCGACGAGCACGACCGCGGCGCGGTCGAGGCGGCGCTGCGCCTGGCGAGGCGGCGCAACCCGACCATCAACGCGTCGATCTTCAACTTCATCCGCGAGGTGCTCCTCGGCCTCGGCGACGGGCGGATCACCGAGGAGGCGGCCGCCGAACGTCTCCAGTTCGTGCTCAAGCTGCAGCAGTTCACCTCGCCGGTGATGGCCAAGTCGGTCGAGGACACCGCGTTCTACATCTACAACCGGCTCGTCTCGCTCAACGAGGTGGGCGGCGAGCCCGACGAGTTCGGGATCATCGTCGAGGACTTCCACGAGCGTAACGAAGAGCGCGCCTCGCGCTGGCCCGCCGCGCTGATCGGGTCGACGACCCACGACACCAAGCGCAGCGAGGACGTGCGCGCCCGCATCAACGTCCTCTCGGAGATCCCCGGCGAGTGGAAGAAGAGGTTGTCGGTCTGGTCGCGCCTCAACCGCCGCTTCAAGCAGAACGTGGGCGACCTGCTCGCCCCCGACCGCAACGAGGAGATCCTGCTCTACCAGACGCTGCTCGGCACCTGGCCCTTCGGCGAGCTCGAAGGCGAGCGGCTCGAGACCTATCGCGGCCGCATCCAGGCCTACATGCAGAAGGCGGTCAAGGAGGCCAAGGTCAACACCGGCTGGTTCAACCCGCACGAGGAGTGGGAGCGCGCCGTCGCCTCGTTCATCGACTCGGTCCTCGACTCCCGGCTCTCCGAGCGGTTCTGGCGCGACTTCGTGCCCTTCCAGAGGCGCATCGCCTTGGCCGGCGCGTACAACTCGCTCGCGCAGCTCGTCCTGAAGCTCGCCTCGCCCGGGGTCGCCGACCTCTACCAGGGCAACGAATTGTGGGACTTCAGCCTGGTCGACCCCGACAACCGGCGGCCGCTTGACTTCGGGAGACGAGCCGCACTACTGGCGGCGCTGCAGAAAGAAGAAGCCGGCGGCAGGCCGGCTCTTGTCGAAAAGCTCCTCAATAGCTGGAAGGACGGTCGGGTCAAGCTTTACCTTACCTACAAAGCCTTGAACCACCGCAGGTCCCGACAGGAGCTTTTTGAAGCCGGGGAATACATCCCCGTTGACGCCGTGGGGACGCGGCGCGAGCACGTTTGCGCCTTTGCCCGGCGCCTGGAAGACGGGTGGGTGCTTGCAGCAGTGCCCCGCCTGGTAGCCCGGCTCTATGCAGCCGGCCAGGAAGCGGGCCCTGGAACCGCACCACCGGCAGGCGGTCTGCTTCCCGCGGCAAAACTTTGGGGAAATACCGCCCTCGTGCTGCCCGAACAAGCCCCGGACCGCTGGCAGAATATCCTCACGGACGAAGAAATCAGCGTTCCGGCGAACCCCACGGCGCTCCCGTCAGGCCTTAAAACCCTGCCCCTGGCCCATTTGTTCAGCAGTTTCCCCGTCGCTCTACTGGCCCCCTCCCACCCCTTGTCTGAATAAAGGGAAGCAAGAGAACACTTCCCCTGCTTCCCCCCCCCATTCCCTGACTCGTTCTTTTAATCTCCTCGGAAAACTTATACAGGATTTTCCTCCCTTGTGACGAAGTAGGATACCATTGGGATTAAGGAAGATATTAATGCTCCTTGAAATTGCACAAAAACTGACAGGAAAGTAACGACCGCCAATGAAAGAATGGTGGTCGTGATTGTTTCGGGTGGAATTCGACATGGAATGACAGGGTTCGGAAGGTAGCAGTAGCATGTAACGTTATAAAAACAAATAATTACAAGGGGGTTATTTTAACGAAATAATAGTAAACTTAGCTCCGGTAAGTAAAGCCTAAAAACCCGGTCAACATACGGTCAAGGAGGAGATTGATTTGAAAAAAATGTTTTTTATTCTACTTTCTATATTAATTTTTGTCTGCACACCTGCCGTTGCCAGGGCATCAAGTGATATCCTGATAGTTGTCAATGGCCTACAGGTATTTTCTGATGTCCCGCCCCAATTAATAAATGGGCGCACAATGGTTCCTATAAGGGCGGTATCGGAAGCTTTAGGCGCTGAGGTCACATGGAATAACAGCACCAGGTCGGTAGAAATCACAAAAAATAATGAGGTTGTTATTAATGAGGTTAATAACAATAAGACTAGTGATCTTACCATGCTTAAATTATATATTAAATTAGCTAATCATTATTACAATTTAGGCCAAATAAATGACCGGATTATCGATTTATTTATCGAATTAGAGACTAAGAAAAGCACTAGGGAAACATATAAAATATTTAATAAATTAGATGATGTTATTGATAGCTGCAAATCTATTCGGAAAGTTAATCAACAGTTAATAGACGAGGCCAATGAAGCAGGAATTAATCTAACTGACACCAATGAAATTTTACTTAGGTATGATAATGCCATAGCTCACTTCGAGAAGGCAAAAAACGTTTTTT
>DHTR01000059.1:21714-21966 GCA_002408725.1 Pelotomaculum sp. UBA5255 | reverse complement strand
CGAGAAGGCAAAAAACGTTTTTTTTCACAACGAAGATAAATACGCAAGTTACATTCACATGGGTTTGGACGAAAGTATGGTTGGTGCACACAAAGCTCGCGAAGGTTACAACACATTTAACAACTTAATACAAGATTATTAAAATGCAAGTAAAGCAATTAACTATCTAACGGAGGAGATTAATTTGAGAAAAACGTTTTTTGTTCTAATTTCCATATTGATTTTTGCTTGCACACCTGCCGTTGCCAGGGC
>DHTR01000059.1:20809-21548 GCA_002408725.1 Pelotomaculum sp. UBA5255 | reverse complement strand
CACCTGCCGTTGCCAGGGCATCAGATGATATTCGAATCTTTGTCAATGGCATACAAGTTTTTTCCGATGTCCCGCCCCAATCAATAAATGGGCGTACAATGGTTCCTATAAGAGCGGTATCGGAAGCTTTAGGTGCTGAGGTCACATGGGATAACAGCACCAGGTCAGTAAAAATTACTGACAACAATAAAGTTATCGACAATGATATCACCAATAATGAAACAAATAAAATTGCCTTGCTTAAATTATATACTAAAATAGCTAGTCATTATTATCATTTGGGCGAACTTAACGATCAAATAGTTAACACTTCCAGGGAGCTATACCTTGCAACTTCTTATCACACAACCTTTGCTCGCAAGTTACTTGATAGTGTATCAAGCAACCTGGAAGAGGTTAACAAAAGCTATGAATCTTTAAAGGAGGCCAATCAACAGTTAATAGATGAGGCTAACAGAGCAGGAATTAACATAAATGACACCAATGACATTTTACTAAAGTATAATAAGGCTATAAATCAGCACAAAGTAAGAATTTACTCCTTAAATAACTCTAACTTTAATTATAATAACCCGGGGAATTATTCTTTCACAGTTACCGGTAAGGAGGGTTCTGATGCCGCACAAAAAGCTTTTGACGGTTACAAAAGATTCTATGATTTAATACAAAATTTACTGGCAGATGCATATACTGAATAGTCACAATACCAAATACGATCTCCATGAAATTAAAACCAAGG
>DHTR01000059.1:20340-20646 GCA_002408725.1 Pelotomaculum sp. UBA5255 | reverse complement strand
TCTCCATGAAATTAAAACCAAGGCACGACCACATAAAGAAAAATCTGGAGCGCTACATCAATTAATACTACAGGGCATATTAAAGAAATCCTTCACGACTTGTACTGGGTGGATTACGACAACATGGAGGAGAAGCCCGGCAAAAAGGACGTTTCAAAAAAAGGATGGAATGGGCGTTTTCGTTGTCGCTTGCTAAGATATCTATTAAACGAGTTCAAAGTCCGAACCTGCTTTTAATCATTCGCGGGAATCTCGTCCGTCTTCAGCGGCAGCAGGTAAAAGCGCACAGGACCGTAATTATTCGGC
>DHTR01000059.1:9295-20157 GCA_002408725.1 Pelotomaculum sp. UBA5255 | reverse complement strand
TTATTCGGCGGCTGAATAAAACGCAGCAGGTGGTCGTGCCGGCCCTGCTCGGGAAAAACGGCAATAACACGCCCGTAGCCCGGCGGCCGCAGGACGTAAGGGTTGGTGTAATAACTGCTATAAAGGGGGTCCTTGATCTGCACCGCTTTCAGCCGGCCGTCCAGCCAGACCGTGCTGATCTGGTTGTAGACATCCACGTAGCCCGGCTGCATTGCACCCTGAAAGACCAGCGCAACAGGCCCTTCCAGTTGGAGGTCGACCCTGTAGTCCACGCCGTAACAGCCCTTGTTCACGCCCTTCAGATCCGGGCTGGCCGGGTCCAGTCCGTTGCGCATCCCATCGTTTAAAAAGACATCGACCTCAAATTCCGGGGCGGCGTCCCCGGAGGCGAGGGCAAAGCTCGCGATTTCCCGCTCCCGGGCCAAATAGGTGACGGTAAATCCCCTGGAAACCGCCTCCCCCTCCGGGCTGTCCGGATAAACGCCGGGTATAAAGAGACCCCTCATGGGCTCACAATCATTGGGACCGGGCCTGAGGACAGTACCCGATTCCAGGCAATTGTCTAGAAACGCGTCCAGGCTGCCGGACAGCGGCGCGATAAAGGTTTCCATTCCCACTGTCTCGCCGAACGGCAGGTCGTTTCTCCCCACCTGCAAACCAGTACCGGCGTCTATAAAGGAGAGGTCGTAGATGCCGGCCGCCCAGCCCTTCGGCCCCACTTCCCCGCTGATGATCAGCCGGCCCCCCGACTGCACCCTCCCCAGGTGAACAGGCGGTCGCTCCTCCGAAAGGAAAAACTCACGCACCACGTAATTGCCTACAGCGGAGCCGTAGTACTGTGGTTCGCTTTCCCCCGGCTGCGGCGGCGCGGCATCATCCGTGAAAAGGTACGTACCGTCGGGAGCCCGGCTGCAGCCCATGGCTCCGCTCCCGGCATAGATATCCAGCGTTCGGCTGGTTTGGTTTTCTACGGCAAAACCCACAACTGCCGGCATATTTTCCAGTGGGTCGGTTGTCCAATCAATTAATAAATTCATGTGGCTGAAATGCACCCGAACCTTTCCGGAAGGCGGCAGCACATCTCCAACCCGGCAGAGAATACCGGGCTCAGTGGGAAACTCAGGGACATTGCTAAAAAACAGGTTGCTTGTATCGTCCAGGCTAAGTTTCTTTCCCGCACTCAGCGAGACTGCCGACTTTAACCTAAAAGGCGACACCTCCTGGCCTTCCCTAAGATTCCAGGTATAATCCAGCGCCGGCTCCGCCGCAGAGGCTCCTGATCTGAAAACCAGGAGAAACAACGGCAACAGTATTAAAATAGTAAAGGCCTGAAGCAGTAGGCCTTTTTTTGGATTCGCCCGTTCCAACGGTATTGGAATTGAACATACCGGACAATCTTTCACCACAATACCCCCTAGAATTCTTAACATCCATATTTTATCCGAAATTGTTATGAGATTACAACTATATTACTTTCGGGCTGGGGACATTAAGCTTAAAAGGGGACACAAGGAAGTATTAAAAAAATAAAACACTTGCGTATAGCTTAAATACGTATTATAATAATAAAACATTACAGAACATAACGCAGCGTTACATAAAAAAATTATAACTTACGGTACATTGCGTTTCGCGACGCTACATCTCCTTATGTTCACATGACCAAACAAAACCATATATGATTCCCGTAATATAATTTAACGGTAAAATGTGAGAGGCATAAAATGAATGGAGTGAGAAAAAACCTTGTTAATTATATCCTACCAGCAGGGGGAGAGAAAATTGACAAGGTGAGAGAAGGCTTCATGATTAATCAGGTTTTATCAGCGGCTCTGGAATTAGGACTGTTTGATTGGCTTGACGAACATGGTGAAAAAAGTTGATTTTGAGGAGAAGTCATCTGCTTGCAGCACGTGCTGTTCGTGAATAAATTTGGGGGCAAATTATGAGTAATCATCTTTATGAGAAAGGTAGTATTTTGTTAGAGGCAGTGGAAGAGCTTAAAAAAACACTTGGGGAGAAAATAAACTCTCTAACAGTGGAAAGGGTTGTAATAGGGCTCTTTTATACAGGGATAAAACTATCTAATGGCGATGGGGGCATTTGTTTCACTCCGGTGAAAGCCATACCAGAAGCTGTTTGTTGCCCAAGTTCAGCCAGAGCGATGCCTGCTTCGGGAAAATTAAAAGGTAAAAGCGCTGCTTTCTTCCTGGATGAAATGTTTTCCAATAAGCCGCTTAAAAAAGCCCTGGGGATTGCTGTGCTTAACGCGCTTTCTTCTACTTGCTGGCGCTTAACACCTCCCCATAATTATCTCATTGAACTAGGTCTTGACCCTCTTGATAAAGTTATAATTCCTGATGAAGCAAATGTGGTAGTTGTGGGAGCTTTAGCGCCTTACATAAAAATGTTAAAGCAACGCAGCAAACCATTTTCCATTTTAGAACTTTATCCTAAAACACTAAAGCCTGACGAAATGGCCTTTTATACCCCGCCTGAAAAGGCGCCCGAACAAATTTCCAGAGCGGATCTTTTGATTGTTACCGGGACAACTCTAATTAACGACACCCTGGAAAATATTTTGAGTTATACAAAACCCGAAACAGAAACGATTGTAGTAGGGCCAACAGCCAGTATGCTTCCGAATTCTTTCTTTCGCAGGGGTGTTAAAATAATCGGCGGTATTATAGTAACTGATCCCGATGGACTGTTGGATGTCCTGGTTGAAGCCGGTTCGGGATATCATTTTTATAGCAAGTCGGCTGATCGGGTCGTCATCAGCAAAAGCAGTTCTCCGATGATCTAAGATAAATACCTTTAAAGATACCATAAAATAGTTATTGTTTTTTCATCCTAATCTCCCCGCCGCCGCCTTCAGCATTTCACGGATCGGTAGGTTGTAGGGACAGCGCTCTTCACACTCGCCGCATTCCAGGCAGTCTTCCGGCCTGACATCCATGGTCTGGTAGCGATTCCGGGCCCAGTCTTTCAGGTCATACCTGGTATAGTAGCCGTCGAATAGGAATATTGACGGAATATCGATCCCTTGCCGGCAGGGAAGGCAGTACTCACAGCGCCTGCAGAAATGGGCGCCCAGCCCTGCTACTACTCTTGCAAGTTCCGTTCTCTCCTCTTCAGATAGCAGCCTCGGATCACTTCCGAAGGCTGCATTTTCTTCTACCTGCTCCGGGGCATCCACACCCGGGATGGCGACAGAGACGGGATGCTCCAGGATAAAGCGCAAAGCCAATTTGGCATTAGTCAGGGCCCCTCCGGCCATCGGTTTCATGGCAATAACCCCAATGTCCATTTTCTCCGCCACTTCAAACAGCTTCCGGGCGCCATCGGTCTCCACCGGGTTGAAGGGAAACTGCACAGTCTCCATCTCACCTGTTTGCAATATTTCCAAAAGAACATCCTTGATATGCCCTGTTACCCCAATATGCCCAATTTTCCCTTTTTCTTTTGCCTCTTTTAAAGCAGCAAAGGCTCCATCCGCGCCCATGACCTGCTCCAGCGTGCCCTTGTCCTTAACATTGTGCAGTTGGTAGAGGTCAATATAGTCCACACCCATTGTCTTCAAGCTTTTTTCTATATCCGCGGCCATCCCTTTTTTATCCCGGACCATGGATTTGGTGGCGATAATCACCCGATCCCTGTGTTTTTTTAGTGCCGCACCGAGCTTTTTTTCACTATCAGTGTAACCTCTGGCAGTATCAAAGAAGTTGATGCCAAGTTCTATAGCGCGATTAACAACCTTCTCTGCACTAGGAGCATCAATCCGCTGGATGGGAATGCCACCAAAACCTACTACAGATACTTCCAAATTTGTTTTTCCGAGTCTTCTGTATTTCATTTAGATCCGTTCCTTTCCGGATAGTGCTGCCTCCTCCCTACCCAAGACCTATTATACTCTGCCTAAAACTAATCAAACATGTCTTCCAGCATCCCAAACAAACCCCGCTTTTTTCGTTTATTTTCGTGCTTATAATGTCCTTTATCATATTTCCTGTCATCTTTTTCGTAATGGTCATGATCACGGTCACGGTCACGGGTTCTACTATCGTATTCCAAATCATCCTCGCGATACGCCTTTATGCTCTCTAATAGCCTGGTTAATTCTCCGCGGTCAAGCCAAACCCCTTTACACCTCGGGCAAACGTCAATAAGAACTCCCGATTTGCTTACCTCATCCATTGGAATTGAGCATACCGGACAATCTTTCACTACAATACCTCCCAGAAATCTTAGTGACCATATTTTACACTAAAATGTCATGAAATTACAACTATGTTACTGTTGAGGATGATAAAATATATCACCAGCAGATATGCGGTCACGACTATGGGAAAGCCTACATTACCCACCCCCTGCAGGAATAAATCCAGTAAGATCACTCCTCATTCAGTTAAGTTAGCTAAAGTGTGGCCTGCACCCCGCCCTTACTACAGACGTCAGCTTATACTGCAGTCCTTTAGGGCCTTTTTGCGAATGAATTAAGAACCGCTAGCACTGATAATACTCCACGATCAACTCGTCCAACTCCTGGCTAACCTTTAACACCTCCGAATAACTAAACCCGGCATCAACCAGAGCATGCATCCTCAAGCGAAGGCGTTCAATCTTTGTAAGCAATCCAGCGTAAGACATATATACCACCTCATCAACGAATTAAATAATTGCATTTCTTGAAGAATCATGTTTTATCCTGCCAAAAAATGAGAACTTTATAAACAAAATCAAGGAAGAGTCGCCGACTTATGAAGCCGACAACTCTTCTTCAATACCACGCTAATTTCTTCCTCCTGCTACAGCTCACCATCTACCGCTTCGGCCAACCGGGCAATACTGGCGGCCAGGGTCTCCAGCTTGCCCTCGATGCGCACCAACAGATAGGCGGCTACGACTATGGGAAAGCCTACATTACCCACCGCCTGCAGGATTAAATCCAGTAAGATCACTCCTTATTTACTTACTTAGTTGGTTGGTTAGCGGGAGGGGGGTTGTCCCCCCCGCCTTATACAGTTGACAGATTATGCTATTATTCACCCCATTGGGACGTATCCCCTGAAGTGGTTTTATGAATGGGCAGGGGGGACGGTTCTTGTTGTTGTTTTAAGAGACTTGGAAGCAAGAGAACCGTACCCCCTGCTTCCCCTGCTTTGCCTAGGCGGGCGGGTCGTAAAGGTCGTTGGTGGTGCTGTCAATGAGGCGAATATCCTGCTTGGATACCAGGTCTCCGCCTGTGCTGGTGAAAATGTTCCGGGCGATAACCAGATCCATGGCCGCCTCAATCTCCGCGGCCGTTACTTCGTCCCGGGGGTTATCCAGGCTAATCGTAACGTTTTTTCCGGCCTGGTTTTTGAAAACCAGGCGCAGGGTCTGGGTTGTTGTTGCCAATCAAACTCCTCCTTTCTTTGAATTAAGTTATTTCAGGGCCGGCTTATTCCTCCACCAGATGGGCGTTGTCTATGCGCAAGACATTGTTCAGCGGAAGCTCCTGTAAAGCGGCCAGACCGCCGGCCACGTCGAAGAGATCCTGGTCTGACGCGGTGGGCTTGACATTGTTCAGGCTCTTGTTCCGGAAAACCGGGTTGCCGCTGCCGTCGTTACCGGCGTGCAACTCCAGCCTCAGCACGGAACCGGCAGGGACCTTGCTTACGGCCATTGATTCACCTCCTTTCCGGAGAAGGTCTGTCTTTGCGGCAGTCCTCCCACCGTTCTTATATGTTTTGAGGAGGCAAAGGCAAACATTTTGGGGCAGGTAAAATGTATGCCATTTGCCTGCCCCAAACACATGTTCTGTTTTTATATTAGCAGATTGGTAATAGGAAGTCAACCATAAAAACGGAAAAAATGGAAAAAATAAAGTGCAGCCTAAATGCCGCACCGCTTACTTATCAAATAGAATGCGCCTATTGTGGGGTAGGGGTGATCCACTCCTGGGCGTCAGCAATAAAGAGGCTACGGGACGGCTGCTTGCCGTCATTAAAAAGACCTATCAGCTTCCCACTGGAGGTCGGCCCCAGAAGGTTAAAGAACCCATTTTGCGCTTCATAGCCGTCTGAAGCCCTGTAAACCTCGAAAAAGCTAAACCCGTCAAGCGTTGCGATGATCAATCCCGAGTTCTTCCCCGTCTTCGCCGAGACAAGATAAGGAAAATAAACAGGTGCGCCCGGCTGCCTGCCCTGAAAGGCAAGCTGGGAACAATACGTTAGAGAAGGGGATTCATCAATCCTGTAAGCTACTTCTAGGACCGGTGGGATGCATTTCCCCTCCCGGGTGTAGCGCAGGACGCCGTTCGGGGAGCTGTCGGTTCCAAACAGAACACATTGCGGCAGCACAACAATGCTGGTCACCTTGTATTCCCTTGATACCGTGACCCATGTTTTACCCCAGTCGTCCGAATAAAGGATTGCTTCATGAGGCGAATCCCCCGTTGTCACCCAGATGCGATCATAAAAGGGGTCAAATGCGCAGCCGTGGGTGTGAGCCCTGGGTACCTGCCCGAGATCAAGGATTTCCGTCCAGGTCCTGCCGAAATCCCTCGACAGGTAAACCTTTCTAGCATTATCAGGAGGAGTTTTTCCACCATACTCGGACGCAACAACAACGTTTTTGTGGGCACTTAAAGACCATTGATTAAAAATAAAGGCATTTGCGCTGGATGTGACCAAAACTTTCGTCCACTCCGTTTGCTGCTTTGAGCTCACCCATAAAGCCCCGGGCCCTCCGGCATTTCCTGTTGCCACCAGCAGTTCGCCGTTGTCCAAATCCCTGCAGCCCGAAATATAAACGTCAAAAGTATGAATATCTATAAGCGTCTGCATATCGTCGGTAGACTTTTTTAAAGTCTTGCTGTTCCATCCGGTATAAATGGTATTTCCGTCTGCTGAAAGCCATGTGGGATAATTGTATCCGACAGAAGTTATGGATGGCTTCAAGATCTGCGGAGAAGGCACTTTTTCGGGGGCACTGCCGGCTGGCGGCGTTGCTGCACCCCAGTCCTGGGCTGCAGCCTTGAACAGGCTGTAAGAAGGCTGCCTGCCGTCCCAGAGCAGGCCGATTAACTGCCCGCCCGCTGTGGGACCCAGCAGGTGAAGAACCCCTTTGCCCGGCGCATAAGAGACTTCATCTCTAAATACCTCGTAAAAACTCTCCCCGTCTTTTGTCGCGATAACAAGTCCGGGCTTGTTTCCTACCCCCGCCACAATAAAAGAAAAGTAAACGGGCCCGCCCGGCTGCCCCTGAAAAGCCATACTGGCGCAGTACGTTACATTGCGGACTTCCTCGTCAATCCTATACGCGTATTCAAAACCACGTGTCTTGCGGTCATAGCGGAGAATCCCGTTTGGAGGCTGGTGCGTGCCGAAAAGGACACAGTCTGGTAATGGGACAATGCTGGTCACCAGGTGCGCTGAAATCTTTGTCCAGGTAGTCCCGCAGTCATCCGAGTAGCTAATGACATTGTGGGGCTCGTCCCCGCTGCTGACCCAAATTCTGCAATCATAAGGGTCGTAAGCGCAGCTGTGGATGTGCGTATTATCCGTCGGGCCGATGTCCAGGATTTCCTTCCAGGTAACCCCGTAGTCTGTGGAGAGATAGACCCTTCTGGCATTGCCCGGGGGCGTTTTCCCACCATATTCGGACGCTACCACGATCTTTCCGGATCCGCTCAGAGACAATGAATTGTTGAAATATGCATTTTCACCCGAACACTCCAACACTTTGGTCCATGCCGTCTGCCCTCCTGAGCTCACCCACAAAGCCCCGGGCACCCCGGATTTACCGGTCGCAACCAGGAGCTCACCGTTTTCCAGATCCCTGCAGCCCTTAATGGGAACTTCAAAGGTATGGATGGTTTCCAAGGTTTCCAGATCATCGGTGGATTTTCCCAAGATCCTGGTGTTAAGGCCCGTGTAAAGGGTCTTACCATCCCTTGACAGCCACATGGGGTTTTTATATTTTGCCGGGGTGATGGCAGGCTTCAACTCCAGCGGGTATGGCTCCTTCCCTGCGGCAATACCGCTTGCTGTCTCCTGTATAAGCTGCGCACCATCGGCCAGGACAACGCTCCCAGCCAAAATTACAAACAGCATTGCGATCATTAATTCCAGTCGCCTTTTCATACTTTAGCCTCCTTCGTATCCGTTAGACCCCAAGACAATCAATAGCAACCTGGCGTCTGTTTTTTCAGTAAAACTCCTTTTTTAAAGCGAGGACCTGTGTTTCCCCCCTTTGTGATCCCAGTAAATAAATGATTGTTTAGTTCAAATATACCATATTTATCCTTTCCCTGGGGTAATAACAATATCCGATTTAGCAACATTTTACATCATTGCTAACAAGCGCCGGGATCTTGTCTAGAATAAACTTTTATGGAATGCCGGTATCCCTTTTGGGGAAAAAGGAATTACGGGACCACCTGTTGAATTATTCCAATAGGATCTTTAGAATTCTACTTGCCGCAAATCCAATAAACAAGGTGATGTTGCAATATGTCCCGAAAAAGCACCCGGCTTGTTTTTGTTGTTTTATTTATCTGCGCCGCTCTGGGGGGCCTAATGCTCCATAACCAGGCCCCCTGGAAGCAAAACCGCGAGAACACAACCGCTCCAAGCAGCGCCAACGGTCAGTCATCCGGTTCCGCCGGCGGGGTGGCCGATCCCAACCAGGATTCTGCGGCTACCGGCAGCGGCAGTAAGACACCCGGCAGCGAAGCCGTACAGAAACCCGCCGGTGATTCCGGCAGCACCCAGGCCCCGCAAGGCTCACCCGCGACGAGCCAGAGCGGGAAGGCAGGTGAAGCCGGGCAAAGCAGCGTTACCCCGGTAGAAAACCCGCCGCAACCAGCGGACCCGCAGCAGCCTTCCTCCGTGGAGGACAACTCCCTGCGAGGTCAGCTCGAGTTGCAGTACATCTCCCAGTTACAGTCCATCGCTTCCGGCTACGAGACGGAATTGAACGCCCTGGCCGCAACCGCTGCCAGTGAATACCAATCGGTAAAAAACGCCGACCCCAACGCTGACCTTACCCCGCTCGCAAGCAAGTACTTTGCGGCCGGGAAAGCCCTGGAAGCAGAGTGCGACGCGCAGATGTACCCCCTGCTGGAAGCCTTCGAAAACGATCTGGCAGCCAACTCCTTTCCCGTAGACAAGGCCGTCCAGGCCAGGGAAACCTATGAGGCAAGCAAAAGCGCCAGGGCCGGGACACTCACCTCCGGCAAACCCTGACGCTACAAATTTTAGCTTAATATTATTCAGAATGCAGCGCTACCTTGGGGTGGTAGAGGCCGCACGTTCAAGTCTGCAAACTTTAGCTTACTATTATTCTGGATGCAGGCAGCCGTCCTCCAGTCTCAGAACCCTGCCGCAGGCGTCCGCCACCCGCTGGTCGTGGCTGGCCACCAGCACCGTTTTCCCCTTCTCGTTTAAGCTCTTCAAAAGGGCAATGATCCCTGCGCCGGTGGTTGAGTCCAGATTCCCCGTGGGCTCGTCCGCCAGGATCAATTCCGGGTCCAGCAGCAGCGCCCGGGCGATAGCCACTCGCTGCTGCTCGCCCCCGGAGAGTTCACCGGGACGGCGCTTTTCCGCACCGGCCAGACCCAGCCGGTGGAGCAGTTCCCGCGCGCGCCCGCGCACCCGGCGCCCATTTCCCTGCGGGTAGGCCGGTGTCAGGACGTTTTGCAGCGCGCTCAGGGTAGGGAGCAGGCAATAGGCCTGGAATATAAAGCCCACCTTTTCCCGCCGGTAGCGGCAGAGGGACGCCCCACCCAGCCGGGTGATATCCTTCCCCTTAAATAAGATGCGGCCCCGGCTGGGTCTGTCAAGCGCACCCAGCAAATTTAAAAGGGTTGTCTTGCCACACCCGGAGGGTCCGGTTACAGCCACAAAGTCCCCCCGGGCGATTTCCAGCTGCCCGATGTCCAGAGCCTTTATCACAGACGATCTGCGCCCGTAAACACGGGCCAGGTTTTCCACCGAAATTAACGTCTCCACCAACCAAAGCCCTCCCGTCTATACTCCCCGCAGGATTTCCGCCGGCGCCGACCGATTTGCCCGCCAGGCCGGATAGAGTCCCCCCGCCGCTCCAACCCCAATGCCACAGGCGCACACCACCAGGGCCACCCGCAGGTCAAGAGCGCCAATGTCCATGGCAAGATACTCTTTAGCCCCAACCAGGCCGGCGTGCCCCAGGGCAACCCCGAGGCCCGCGCCCAGCATGCTCAGGAAGACAGACTCCACCAGCACCATCAAGGCGATATTCCCCGGGGTCCAGCCCAGGGCCTTGAGAATCCCGAACTCCCGCCTGCGCTCAACGACCGATAAAAGCATCACCACCATAATCGAGAGGCTGCCGGCTGCTACGGCCACAAGCGACACCGCCAGGAAGAACTGGTCCAAAATCCGGAGCACGCTTCTCAGCGGGACCAGCAACTCCCGGGGCACCACCACCTGCACCTCGGGCTTTTTCCCCTCCAATCGCCGCTCAATTTCCAGCGCGGCGTCCTCGACGTGGTCTATGCTCTCCAACTGCACGCCGATGGCTGATAATTTGTCGGGCTGCAGGCGGCCAAGCTCCCGGGCCAATTTCTCCGTGCCGCTGATGCCCCCGTCCAGCAACTCGTTGCCCGTCTGATAAACGCCTACGACCTTAATTTCCTGTACGCGCGGCGGGTTCTCGGAGACATTAAACGGGTAAACCCCGCCGACTTCATAAGAAACGTTCAGAAGCCCCAGGTACTCCTGCAAGCTCTGACCAATCACAACTTCGTCGTCACTGGCCGGCGCGGACCCTTCTACAATTTTTTGAAAAGGAGTGCCGCCGGGCTCCTCTCCACCATAACCGAACAACGGCATGAC
>DHTR01000059.1:8617-9138 GCA_002408725.1 Pelotomaculum sp. UBA5255 | reverse complement strand
GGTAGCTCCCTCCGGACGCAAGATAGCCGTAACCTGCCCCGTTACGCTTTTTACATTGGGCACATCTTTGATCAGATCCATGTAGGAGACAGGTATGGATGACGAGCCCACACCCTGGAGCAATCCGCCGAAAACGGAACCCTTTTGGGTAACCATGATCCGGCCCGACAGGTTGCTGAAGGTCTGATCCAAACGCTTCTCCATCCCGGACGCCACGGAAAAAAGAAAGGTCATCAGGGCGCAGCCAAAGGCCACCCCGAGCACCGCCAGGACGGCCACGACCTTTTTGCGAAAAGCGTTGCGGATGGAAAAGAAAAGCAGGGACATTAAGCTCAAACCCCTTTGTTTTTATGTTTTACGTTTTTATGCTTTATGTTTTAAAATTCCATTTCGATCTCAAGTAACTTGATTCCTTGTCCTGGATAAACTGGGTAAACTGCCGTGCGGCAGGAAAAAACCCGGCAAACCGGGCAATTGTTGAAATGGGGCCATTTTTGTATTGACGTATTAGGCCGCAAACG
>DHTR01000059.1:7912-8434 GCA_002408725.1 Pelotomaculum sp. UBA5255 | reverse complement strand
ATTGACGTATTAGGCCGCAAACGCGAGGGCGTCAAGGGGAGAGGCGAAAGGTGCCAAAAGAACCTTCCCCGTGACGCTCTTGACTGGTCTGGCAACTACGGGAGCAAGAGTTTCATTGAAACATTCGATTTATTGCCCGAAGTATCCGTTAATGTTCCCGCAAGGGTTATCGAGCTTCCCAAAAAACCTTTAATTGTGTTCAGGTCAACACCATCTTCACCAAAAATGTTAAAGTACTCAAATATGCTCACGGAATTACTGCCTGCCGTCAATTCCTGGGTAAGGTTGATAGGAATGGTTATACCCTCAACTTCAATGGACATAGACAGGGCTATCGTCGAATTTTCAGTTACATCCATCGTGCCCGAAGAAATTTTTGACGTTCCGGGCAGGCCGCTGAGGTCGGCGCTGAGGCTTAAACCATCCGAAGAAACCGTGTACTCCAGGGTTTCCCCAGCCACCACCAGGGAAGCAGCGTTGATTTTGGGAGGCGTTTTATCACCGCCGCCGCCACCGCCGCCG
>DHTR01000059.1:2831-7724 GCA_002408725.1 Pelotomaculum sp. UBA5255 | reverse complement strand
CCGCCGCCGCCACCGCCGCCGCCACCACCGCCGCTCGACTTTTGGGCAGAAGTGGTATACCATGCTTTCAGATCAGCAAGAGTCTGCCGGTCGGCATTGCCCACAAGGATCCCACCGGCAATCTCGCGGGGACTCCCGGATGGGTCGGCAGGATTATAGGCCCTGATCGTATAGACTTGATTCCGCGCCACCAGGATGAGGTACTTCCCGTTGTTGTCCGTAAACCCATAAAACGTCGGGTTTGTGGTAAAGAGTACCTTTGCGTCAGCCACCTTTTTGCCACCTGCATCAAGGAGGACCCCGCTAACGGCTGCCCCTGGCTTTAATTCCATGTCCCCGGTCGATTGGCCGGTCTCTTTCACCTCAATATTGCTGATAAACGCAACTTCTTCCTTGGTAGTCGCAGTCAAATCGTAGCTGCCGGAGGGAACCTCAAAGGCATAACTGCCGTTTTCATCAGTAACGGCTTCCTGCAGCAACTCATACTCCCCTTGCTTAAAGATGTTCACCGTCGCATCTTTAACCGGGGAACCGTTTTTGGTAACAATCCCTGTAACGCCGCTGCCTGTCTCAACCACAGGCGGCTTGTAAGCCATGGCCCTTTCCAGGGAAACCAGGGCCTCTGCCCGGGTAATGGAGTCCTGGGGCTTAAATGTGCCGTCCGGATAGCCATTCATGAGGCTGCTCTCCACAACTGCAGCAACCGCCGGCCCGGACCAACCCGGTATGCTTCCGCTGTCGTGGAACCCCTTTAAGGCACTGTCTCCATCAGCTTCCAGCGCCAGCAGCCGCATCAGAATAAGGGCTACTTCCTGCCGCTGGATTTCCTGGCCCGGCCGTATGGTATTGTCCTCATAGCCGGAGATATACCCGGCCGCCACTGCTTTGCCAACCTCGCCATAGAACCAGTCCGCTGCCGTAACATCGCTGTACGACACCCCTGCGCCCACCGTATAGCCAAATGACTTATTGACCATTGTAATGAACTCGGCCCTGGAGATGCTGTTGCCCGGCTTGAAGGTCCCGTCCGGATAACCGCTGCAAAGGCCCCTGTCAACCCAGTCACTGATCTGTTTTTCCGCCCAGTGTCCCTGGATGTCCGAGGGTCCGGCAAATGCTGCCCCTGAAAGGACAAACAGGATCCCCATCGCCATGATTAGGGCAACCGCCGCCCTGTTCCTTACTCCCACTTTGTACACTCCCCCTATGGTTTATGATTCTACAAGATTACTAAAACACTTTGACAAATTGTTCTAAATACCTTTTATATAACAAGTTTTTTCTTTAAATGAATTCCGCTGGAATAAGCAGACTCAGTTTCCAATCTTTTGAGCAACTGCTAAAAGGTCAAGGTTACTAATTTCTCCGTCTCCGTCTACGTCTGCCTTAACCGCTTCCCCAACCGGCTCTTGACCAATTAATTGGAATATCCACAGCAAATCAAGGATATTCACCGCACCGTCACTGTTCATATCACCAAATTTATCTATAACTGTAATCAGACATGTATCTGTTTTTTTCTGGTCAACGGTTTCCACGGTAATTACAGCGCTCCCTACTTCTTTTGCAGTTACCAATCCGTTGGAGCTTACACCTGTTATTCCAGGCTCACTTGATGACCAGGTCATGGATTGATCCGTTGCATTTAATGGCTCCACAGTTGCCGTCAAGGCCTGGCTACTGCCCTTAACCATCGTTAAATTGCTGTAATTTAGCTGAACGTTTGATACGGGAACATACGCGCCCGAAAAATACGCTTTAAAAACGCAGGTTTTACCTACCAAAAAAGATTTACTGGGGTGAATTTGAGATGTGACTATGTAATAGGTTCCGGGAATTATGTTTTTCTCTAAAAGCTGGCAATTGCCGTATTCCATCGTATGCGGCACACTCGTTGCCAGAACTTGACCCGCTCCATCCATTAATTCTACAGTTAAATACTGCGAATAGTTATTATAAGTATTCTGGTCTCCCAGGGCGCCTACTACGGATAGCTTTGTTGGACCTGTAACATTTAACATGTAATAATCCAGATCATTGTAAACATCGGTGATCGTGCCGCAAACATATCTACCGGCAACAATGCTGTTTGCTTCCGCTATACTATTATTCGGCTCGGTTTCGTAAATCGTGTCAGCCGCTACCGGTATAAGTCCAGCGTCATTCACCCCTGCAATCAGGGCGTTCAATGTTATATTGTTTTCATCTGCAATCCCCTGACCTGGCCAAAACAAGAGCAAGAATCCAAATAGAAACCAAATCATCAATTTTTTCATTGAACAACCCCCCCTGCAACATTAGCCAAGTATTTTTGGGATTTCCTCACATTGTTGCAATATAGCAGTTTGCTGTATTATCCTACCATAATACTCTACAAGGATTGCGAATTTCCTTTATAATCAGTCTCCCTAGCTAATCAGCATACACAAATCTTTAAAGCCTGGCGCTTATTTAAGATCCACCCACAAGTGAAGGGAACGGTAGGGCTCACCCTCACCATCCTTATACAACAAAAATTCGACTTTCATTTTTTCCTGGCGCTGTCCTGAGCTGAAGCGGACCCTATCTTCCATTTTCTCCTCGTGGTTCAACTCGTAAGGGCCCATGGTTTGTGTCATGGTCTCCCCCATGCGGATCTCGGCGATGTAGGAGACCGGGCGCTGCTCGTGGTTGACGATACCCATGATGACTTCTTTTTCCTCACCAATTTTCATTTCACGGGGGTAGTCCCCGGCCCTGCCGGCGGGACCCAGGATGTAGAACTCGGTGAACTTCTCCCCCACTTTCGGCGTGGCCACCACGTAGCACAGGCTCCCCACGGCAAAAAGAATAGAGCCTATAAGCACTACCGTCAGGATTTTATCCAGCCTGGACAGGTCGCCCCATTTTGTCGTCTCGACGTTGAAGGTGACGAAAAAGCGATCATCATAAAGCAGCCTGCTCCTCCGGTAGAAGGCGATGGCGGTCATTACAGTTGTAACGATGATCAGAGTTACAAGGATGGGATAAAGGCGGATTCCCCAGGATGTGTAGTTCAGCGCCAGACCCAGCAGCGGAACAACAGCGATGCTGAGTCCGAAGCTCAGGGCGATCCGCTCGATTGCGTCAAGCTCGGCTTTACCCGGATAAAGCGCCAGGATCAGCGTGTACCCCGGGGAAAAAAGTACGAAAGGAAGCCCCAGGGCGACCCGGGCAGGGGTGCTTAGATCAAAAAGGATAAGCAGTACCAGGGGGATGGAAAGAAGCAAAGGAAACCAGAGCGTAGAGATTTCCCTCCTTGCCCTTTTCCCCCTTGCATACCGGCGCAGCTGCCTTGCTGCGATCTCATTATCCAGTGTGCCGTTCACCTCAACCGCAAGATAGGAACGGTCGCTCCATAGCTCACTCATATTTGCTCTGATTAATGCTATTGATCATTACGACATGATTTTTACAAACCCTGCAAATATACTAATTTTTTAGCATTCGCCCGGTAAGTTTTATTGTTTGGTTTTCCCGAATGGTTTTTGTGCTGTTCTAACAGTCGACGGGACAGTTCGCCCATATTCTGGCTTTCCATTCCATACATCTTTTTCAACTGAGCGTAGTGCTTCAAAATCTTCTCTAGAAATGAAAGGTTTTTTTCAAGATTTACGCCAAAGTTATGAGGGTGCCACCATAAGTGGTAAATCAGGCCCTTTTTTGCCGCATAGGTAAGCGCGTCTGTTATTCTACGCAGGCGCAGCGGTTCAAAACTCTTCAAACCTTTTGAATAAGGACGCAGAAAACGGCTGGAAGGAATGTTGTAAGGAGGGGTATTGTGGGGGTAATGGCCCTCGATCTGATGGATCGGATAACAATTGTACCCGGTTATGCTAAGATATGAGTCTAAAAAGCGCAGCAGCCTTCGAAATGCCGATTGATTGCTTTTGCTGTTTTTAGGCCTGTAAATCCAGGCAGGCTCATTCCCCCGGTAGGCCTTGATTCCTAACTCAGCGCAAATGGGGATATATTCCTTATTTGACTGGTGTCTCGGAAAAACAATGCTTTCAGTATTTAAATGATGTTTTTTCGCAATTTTAAGGGCCGCTGTTAAATCCTCTTTAAATGTTTCCCCATCCTGGCCCTCCTCCAGGCACAAGTAGTGGGAAAAAGTGTGGCTGCCAATTTCTTGCGCCGGGTAAGAACGGATTAGTCTGATTAGCGATGGCGCAAAATGAAATGGATCTTCTTTTTCGTCGGCCCCAACATTGATCATGTTAGCGTAAGCTGAGAACGCCCTGTCCTGATAATTGGGCCTTTTTGCCGGAAAAGCATGAAGCAGTTGATCCCGGCTTTCGAAAAAAAGACATCCTACAGCTGCCCAGGTTGCGTGAATTTTATATTTTTCAAAAAGGTCCAGGATTGAAGGTACGGCAGAACGAACGCCCAAGAGATTTTTCTTGTAACCTTTCAAATAATTTTTACTATCCAAAACCCCCCAGCCCAGTTCCAGATCCAGGGAGATAATGAAAAAGCCACTCCTGGGTCTTAGATTTAAACAGGCGCCTATTTCCCTTTTTTTACCCATCTTTCAGCCCCTATCTTGCACAATAACCTGTCGTATAAAGCCAGGGTCTCACCGACCACCCTGGCCTCCGAAAACTCCTTCTCTACCATCCCGCGCCCCTTCAATCCCATTTGAGACCTCAGACCGGGATCACTCAGCAGACGGTCAATGGCATTGGCAAGCGCCACCGGGTCTTTTACAGGAATCAGAAGCCCATTCTCCCGGTGTTTAACGATTTCACGACACCCCGGAGTGTCCGTTGTTACTATGGCCCTGCCGGTCGATGCCGCCTCCAGCAGGACCTTGGGCAGACCCTCCCGGTAAGAAGGAAGGACCACCAGGTTGGCCCGGGCCAAAACCTCCGG
>DHTR01000059.1:1676-2623 GCA_002408725.1 Pelotomaculum sp. UBA5255 | reverse complement strand
TTGGCCCGGGCCAAAACCTCCGGCATATCATCCCGCCGCCCCCACCATTCCAGGATGCCTTCCAACTGCCATTGAAGCAGGGTGGCTTGCGGAATTGAAGCCGGATTCCCGGGGTCAGGCTCACCCACCAGAACAGCCCGGCAGATGACCTCCCTGCTTTTGAGCAGACGAATTGCTTCCACCAGTTCTCCAACACCCTTGTCCCATAATAATCTGGAGGCCAGCAGCACCACGGGAACCCCGGCCGGTTCCGGCACAAACGGGTACCTGGCCGTGTCCACTCCGGCGCCCCTGATTAGAACGGTCCTGCCGGCGGGGATGACTTTGGAATCGACAAAAAGCTTTTGATCGTCCGGGTTTTGGAAGATCAGTACGGAGTTTTTCAGAGAAAGCGCGGATTTGTAGGCCAGCATGACAGCTTTTTTGAGCATCGAGGCCGTCCGGCCCGGTGCAATAAAAATATAGCCCAGGCCGGCCAGCGCATTCACAACCACCGGAACGCCCGTCCATCTGGCGGCCCACGATCCGTATAAAACCGGCTTCACCGTGACCTGGTGGACAATTGCAGGGCGTTCTCTCCTGAAAATCTTGCTCAACTCCATAAAGAACAAAAGCTCGTTGAAAGGATTTCGGCTCCCCCTTTTCAACTTCTTTAAAGGGATGAGCTTGAAACCTTCCTTCCGGATCAGTTCAGCGTGCTTGTTAACCAGGGTCGCAACCACGATTTCATACCCGGACTCACGGGCCGCCGTTGCAATGGGCCGGCGGTGGGACCAAAAATAATGATCCTCCGGAACTAGGAATAAGAGTTTGTGTGCCACGGGCAACCGTCTCACATCCCAACCTGTAAATAAATTTCGGTATCTGCTTAGAACAGGCCTTGACAACAAACCGCCTGCCTAACTCTTGATCTAGCAGTCAACAGCCTAATTGGCCTGCCGATGGTC
>DHTR01000059.1:1030-1503 GCA_002408725.1 Pelotomaculum sp. UBA5255 | reverse complement strand
CCTAATTGGCCTGCCGATGGTCGCTGAAACAACAACCTAAACTCTTGATATATACCAGTCAACAGCCCCGGTGAGGCCGTCCCGCACGGAGTGTGAGGGCGCGTAACCCAAGAAGGCCATTGCTTTACTGATATTCGCCAGGGAGTGGCGCACGTCCCCCGGGCGAAAATCCAGGTAAACAGGCTCTGTGCCGGCTGCTTCCGGGTTTTCCCGGGTAACCAGATCCCGGATTAAGTAAAAAAGCTGGTTTAAAGTGGTTCGCTGACCAAAAGCAATGTTATAAACCTGCCCGACAGCTTCCGGGCGGCTCACGCAGGCAGCCAGCAAATTGGCCTGAACTGCGTTATCCACGTAGCAAAAATCCCGACTTGTCTCACCGTCGCCGTAAATATGAACCGGTTCCCCCTGCAGCATCCCGGCAAACCAGCGGGGAATGACCGCCGCGTACGCTCCATCCGGGTCCTGCCTGGGTC
>DHTR01000059.1:0-872 GCA_002408725.1 Pelotomaculum sp. UBA5255 | reverse complement strand
CATCCGGGTCCTGCCTGGGTCCGAAAACATTGAAATAGCGCAGGCCGATACACGGGAACCCATAAACCAGACTAAAAACACCGGCGTACAATTCGTTGGTGTATTTTGTGACTGCGTAAGGCGACAGCGGACGCCCAATCCGGTCCTCAACCTTGGGCAGTTCCGGATGGCTTCCGTAAGTCGAACTGGAGGCCGCATAAACAAACCGCTTCACCTTCATCTCTTTTGCAGCCACAAGCATATGCAGGAAACCATCGACGTTGCTCCGGTTTGTAGCAATTGGATCATTGATCGAACGCGGCACGGAGCCCAGGGCAGCCTGGTGCAGTACAATATCCACACCCCGGCAACAAGCTCTACAGTTCCCAAGGTCGAGAAGATCCCCCTCTACAAAAGAGAACCTCCCGGCCTGCTCAATGCTGACGCCAGCTAAAACCTCATCCAGATTATGCTTATAACCCGTGGCAAAGTTGTCCATACCGATTACTGTTTGATTCAGCTTCAGCAGCCGCTCCAGGAGGTTGGAGCCGATGAACCCGGCTACACCCGTAATCAGCCAGCTTCTGGGCTGACGCCTTAATTCATTTTGAACTGTTTCATAATTCACATTACCCAACTCCGGTTTCCATATTTTTATAATTATCGGGATCTGACGCTTCTTCCAGCCAGCCCTGAAACATCAAAATTGCCCACAGGTAATTTTGCGCGTTTTTTTCCCCCCGCAGATGCTCCAGCCACAACTTCCGGATCGGTCCCGGCCTGAAGTAACCCTCGGATTTAAGCCGACCGGAACTCAACAAACTTTCCGCCCAATCCTTTAAAGGACCCCTTAACCACCGGTCAATGGGGATTGAAAACCCCATCTTGGGTCT
>DHTR01000011.1:8611-8806 GCA_002408725.1 Pelotomaculum sp. UBA5255 | reverse complement strand
CCAAGTACAGGCACGTTTTTAAGCATGGAAACCTGGTTTCTGAAACCTGAACAAATAAGATTTATTCGGTTTCTCTCCCGCCGACCAACAGGAGGCAGGATCACGAAATTACAATTGTTTTCTGTGACGCTGCCAGGAAACCGGGCTTTGCACCTCCTATCTGGTTTGTTTTTTACGACGGCCACAACCGCCTTC
>DHTR01000011.1:0-8385 GCA_002408725.1 Pelotomaculum sp. UBA5255 | reverse complement strand
AATAACTTAGGTACCCGGTACCTAAGTTATTGGAGTTCAACTCCATTATACAAACTCTATTATACAGGATCTCTACTGCAGCCGCCACATTCATAAAGCACCCGAAATCCTTTGTCGCAGCCTGTTGGCCTCCTCCACCAGAAGATGCGCCGGTCCGCCTCCAGGCAAATTTAGAAATATCCTGCAAACTGCATTCGATTAGAAGAAAAAGCTTTGCCCGGGTGAAAACCGGGCAAAGCTAGCGCATCTTATAGCAAGATCCTGAACTGATTAATTATACACGGATGCTTTTTTAACCCGCTTTCTCAACCTTCACCGCGCAGACCTTGTACTCGGGAATCTTGGAAATCGGGCAACGGGCGGGGTTGGTTAGCTTATTGATGGGCACATCCGGATATTGGAATGAGGTAAAGACCATGCCCGGAACAACCTTGTCGGTAATCTTGGCAGCAACTTCAACAGTGCCGCGGCGGGAGGATACTTTTAACATATCTCCATCGCAGACACCCAGTTTCTCGGCATCAACGCAGTTGATTTCGAGGAACTCAGTTGGATAGAATACTTCCAGCGCGCCGGTCCGCTGGGTCATGGTACCGGTATGGTAATGATACCTCCTGCGACCCGTGCTGAGGATAAACGGATACTCCTCATCAGGCATTTCAGCGGGCGGAATATGCTCTACCGGGTGAAACTTGCCAAGACCCCTGCCGAATTTGCCAACGTGCAGGAACCTGGTACCGGGATGGTCGGCTGTCGGGCAGGGCCACTGCAGGCTCCCCTGTTCCAGTCGCTCATAACTGATTCCGGCATAGGACGGGGTGACCCTGGCGATTTCTTCAAAAATTTCCGAGGCCGAATCGTAATTCATGGGATAGCCCATAGCCGTGCCAATCATGCAAATAATTTCATAGTCGGGCTTGGCCTGTCCCACAGGTTCAATAGCCTTGCGCACACGCTGGACACGCCGCTCGGTGTTGCTGAAGGTGCCGTCCTTCTCAGCGTAGCTGGCTGCGGGTAAAACCACATCGGCCAGTTGAGCCGTTTCGGTCAGGAAGATGTCCTGCACCACCAGGAAGTCCAGCGACTCTAAAGCGTGAACCACATGGTTGGCGTCAGGGTCGGATAGAACCGGGTTTTCGCCCATGATGTAGATGGCTTTGATCGCCTTTCCCGCTTGATCAATAATCTCACCAACAGTAAGGCCGGGCTTGGCTGGAAGCTCATCCACGCCCCAGGCGGCGGCAAACTTGGCGCGGTTGGCTTCAGCCGCAACAGGCTGGTAAGCCGGGAAAAAAGCCGGCAACGCACCCATATCGCAGGCGCCCTGGACATTGTTCTGTCCCCGCAGGGGATTAACCCCGCTGGACGCTTTACCAATCTGTCCGCAGAGCATGGTCAGGTTGGCCACGGCGAAAACGTTGTGAGTACCGCAGATGTGTTGGGTCAGACCCATGGTGTAGAGAATTGCTGCCGATTTTGCTTTTGCGTAGCCCCGGGCAACTTCTTTGATTGTTTCGGCAGGAACGCCTGTAATGCCTTCCACGTATTCGGGCGTGTACTTGGCCACAGTTGCCTTAAAAGCCTCAAACTCCTCGGTACGCTCCTGGACAAATTCCTTGTTCCAGAGCTCCTCGGCAATAATAACGTTGGCCAGGCCGTTTAAGAGCGCAATATCCGTGCCGGATTTAAGGCGAAGATGGTACTTTGCGAGCTCAGCCACTTCGGTTTTGCGGGGGTCAATGACAGCCAGGGTAGCGCCTTTCCGAAGAGCCTTTTTAACTTGGATCCCGATCACAGGGTGACCTTCAGTGGTGTTTGTCCCTGTCGAGAGGATAAAGTCGGCATCGGCAATTTCACCAATGCTGTTAGTCATGGCACCGCTTCCAAATGCTGCCGCCAGACCGGCGACAGTAGGAGCGTGTCAGAGACGGGCGCAGTGGTCGATACTATTGGTACCGAGCACCACACGGCCCAGCTTATTCATAAGATAGTTTTCTTCGTTGGTGCAACGGGCCGAAGAAATGAGACCAATCGTTTCTCCACCGTACTGTTCTTTCACAGCGCCCATTTTTTCCGCTACCAGGGCGATGGCCTCGTCCCAGGTCGCTTCCACCAACTTGCCGTCCTTTTTAATGAGCGGTGTCTTCAGCCGGTCGGGATGATGGATGAACCCGTAGCCGAAGCGTCCCTTCACGCAGAGGGCCCGGCCGTTCACATCACCGTCCGTGGAGGTGACGCCCACAACCTTGCCGTCCTTTACGTTCAGGTCAAAGGAGCAGCCCACGCCGCAATACGGGCAGGTCGTTGTAACTTTTTTCATTTCCCAACGGCGTCCCATGCCCAGCATGGCTTTCTCGCTTAAAGCGCCGACCGGGCAGACCGAAACACAGTTACCGCAGAAAACGCAGTTTGAAATGTCGGTGTCACTGTATGTTGTGTTCATGGCCGGGGTCACAATGGCGTTAAAGCCCCGGTAGGCGAAATCAATAACGTTATTGCCTTGAATCTCCTGGCACATCCGGACACACTTGCCGCACAAGATACACTTGTTCATGTCACGTACGATAAACGGGTTGTCATCCTCGATGGGGTACTGGTGCTTTTCACCAGGGAACGCGTCGGCCCTTACGCCGTAATAATAAGCATACTCCTGGAGGCGGCACTCACCGTTCTTATGACAGGTCAGGCAGTCATCAGGATGGTTTGCCAGAAGAAGTTCAAGGTTCGTTTTGCGTGCTTCGATTACGGCATCGGAAGCGGTATAGACAACCATACCCTCGGTGGCCTCGGTCACACATGAGGCCGGCAGGTTGCGCGCACCGGGGATCTCCACCACACAGATGCGGCAGGCGCCCGGCTTGCTAAGTTCGGGGTCATGGCAGAAGGTGGGGATAAAGATACCCACACTCTCGGCGGCTTCCAGGACCGTGGTCCCCTTCGGAACGGTAACCTGGATACCGTCTATGGTAAGTGTTACTGTTGCCACCATTCAAAGCCTCCCTTTAACTTCACTCCTTTCCGATGCGGGAGGCGTAGTCGTTTCCCACTACGCCCTGTCGGCCGCCTACCATGCCTTCACGGTTTAGGTAGTTTGGCTCGGAGCTATTCATATATTTTATTATTTTTACATCTTATTTTTCCAGTTCCTTTATCTTGGCCAGCACATCTTCCAGACCCAGGGCTTCGGCCCAGGACACTGCTACAAACTCGTCATCCTTCTTGAGCATGGGCGTAAGCGGCTTGTCGGCATAACGCAGTTCCATGCCCAGCCTTCCCTTCAGGCAGAGGGGGCGGCCTTCGCCGGGAGCGTTGGCGGTGACGCCGATCACCTTGTCACCCTTGTAGTTCAAATCAAACTGACAACCTGCCTCACAGAAAGAGCAGGTCACTGTTTCTTTCCTGAGTTCATAGGTCCGGCCCTTGCCGGCCAGTGGGGTGTAAGTGAGGGCGCCAACGGGGCACACTGCTACACAGCGGGCACAGGAAACGCAGGCAGATTCCGCCAGGTTGGTGTCCATAGCCGGGGCCACCTTGGTATTAAAGCCGCGGTAGGCAAAATCAATGACCTGCCGGTCCGACACCTGAGCACAGGTACGTACGCACTTGCCGCACAGAACACATTTGTTCAAATCCCGTGTTATATAAGGATTGGAATTATCAATGGGGTAGTTGTGTCTTTCCCCCTCAAAGCTCGATTTCCTGACGCCATAGCGATAAGCATAGTCCTGCAGGCGGCAGTCGCCGTTTTTGTCGCAAGTCAGGCAGTCCGTCGGGTGGTTGGCCAGCAACAGCTCTATGATGGTTTTCCGCGCCTCCTGAACCGCCGGAGACTCGGTTTCAACCACCATGCCGTTAGTTGCCTCGGTTACGCAAGAGGCTACCAGTGCCCGGGCCCCTTTCACATCCACCACGCAGATGCGGCAGCCCCCGTAGCCCGGGTTCGCCGGGTCATGGCAGAGCGTGGGGACGAAGAAACCGGCCCCCGTGGCGGCGTCCAGCAAGCTTGTGCCGGCGGGCACCGTCACCTGTACACCGTTAATAGTCAGGGTTGCATTAGCCAATTATCTCCCTCCTTAGGCTTTTATGATTGCATCAAATTTACACTTCGTCATACAGGCACCACATTTAATACATTTTGACGTGTCGATGCTGTGGGGCTCTTTCTTTTCTCCGGTGATGGCTCCCGCCGGACAGGCCCTCAGGCAAGCGCCGCAGCCGGTGCACTTCTCCGCAACAACCACATAACACAGCAGTGCCGCGCAGACACCCGCGGGACAACGCTTGTCGACAATGTGGGCCTCGTACTCTTTTCTGAAATAGCGCAGGGTTGTTAAAACAGGGTTGGGACAGGTCTGCCCAAGTCCGCACAGGGCGGAACTCTTAATCACCTTGGCCAGGCGCTCCAGGGTATCGAGGTCCTTCAGTTCGCCCTTGCCATCGCAGATCTTTTGTAGCAGCTCAAGCATCCGCTTTGTGCCTTCACGGCAGGGTGTGCATTTGCCGCAGGACTCGAGCTGGGTAAAGTTCAGGAAGAACTTCGCCACATCCACCATACAGGTGGTCTCGTCCATGACAACCAGACCGCCGGAACCCATGATTGCTCCGGCTGCGGTCAGTGAATCATAGTCAACCGACAGATCCAGTTTTTCTTCAGGTAGGCAGCCGCCGGACGGTCCGCCGCTCTGTACAGCCTTGAACTTTTTACCGTCTTGAATCCCGCCGGCAATGTTGAAAATGACCTCTCTTAAGGTGATCCCCATGGGCACCTCGGCGAGACCGGTATTGTTAATCTTGCCGGTAAGACAGAAGACCTTGCTGCCCTTGCTCTTTTCGGTTCCCATGGAAGCATACCAGTCAGCGCCCTTGCGGATGATGAAAGGCACGTTGGCGTAGGTCTCCACGTTGTTCAGGCAGGTCGGCTTGGCCCATAACCCTGAAATGGCAGGGAAAGGCGGCCGTACCCGGGGCATCCCCCGCTGGCCTTCAATTGAATTAAGGAGAGCAGTTTCCTCGCCGCAGACAAAGGCACCCGCGCCGGCCTTGATTTTAATCCGGAAGCTAAAGTTGGAGCCCAGGATCTTATCTCCCAGGATGCCGTGCTTCTCAGCCTCGGCGATGGCCAGGTTAAGGCGGCGGATGGCTAGCGGATATTCAGCTCTGCAGTAGATATACCCTTCGTCGGCGCCAATAGCTAGGCCGGCGATCATCATCCCTTCCAGGACCGAGTGGGGATCGCCTTCCAGAACACTGCGGTCCATGAATGCGCCCGGGTCGCCCTCGTCGGCGTTACATACGGCATACTTTTTCTCTCCGGGTGTGTTGTACACGAACTGCCACTTATTGCCGGTGGGGAAGCCACCACCGCCGCGGCCCCGCAGGCCTGACTTTTTAATTTCGTCAATAATGGCCTGGCGTTCCATTTGGAGACATTTTTCAATACCTTCGTACCCGCCGGTGGCAATATATTCTTCAATTTTTTCGGGGTTTGTCCGCCCGAGCCGCGAGGTAACCGAACGTACCTGTTTCCCATAATAAGAGGACTGTTCCATGATGTCGATACCCTCGTATGGAGTGGCCTCACCAGGAATCTGGATAGCCGCCCACTCGTACACGGGCTTCTTATTCACGATATGGCTTTCGAGCAGCTGAGCCACTTTATCCGGAAAGATGTCTCCGTACACGACGCTGGCCGCACCCGGTAAGGCCACTTCCACCATGGGCTCACGGTAGCACATGCCGATACAGCTGGTGAAGTCAACATCAACATCCAGGCCGCGGGCCTCAACTTCCTTCTTAATAGCAGCCATAACCTTGTCGCCGCCGGAAGCGATACCACAAGTCCCGAGACCGACAACCACACGAGGCCTGCTTAGCTTCTGCTTGTATATTTCTTTGCATTTAGCGCGCAATTCGTTTAAGTTATTCATTCTCGTCCCTCCCCTACTCGTACTTGTCCAGAATATCGCCAACAACCTTTGGAGACAGGCGGCCGTGAGTGTCCTCGTCGATCATCATGCAGGGCGACAGACCGCAGGCGCCAATGCAGGCCACTGTTTCCAAAGTAAAGCGCAGATCTTCTGTTGTTCCCCCGGCATCTACTCCGAGGTGATCCTTGGCAGCTTCAAAGATTTTCGAGCCGCCCCGAACGTGGCAGGCGGTGCCCAGGCAAATCCGGGCAATATAACGACCGCGCGGCTTCAGGTGGAACTGGGCATAAAAGGTAACCACCCCGAAAACCTTGCTGAACGGCATATTTAGTTCTTTGGCTATCTTCTGGAGGGCTTCCTTGGGCAGGTATCCGTATATATTTTGGGCTTCCTGGAGGACAGGAATGAGCCCACCCCTGTAATCACGGTACTGGTCCAAAAGTTTATCCAACGCTGCATCTTCCTGAGTTAAATCAATTTTTTCACATGCACAAGATGCCAATTGCTGTACCTCCTCATTTCACATTTTCTTATAAGGAAATCAACGGGAATTTACCCCATCCCCTACGCCAAAACAAGATCCTAACATAGATCAATCCATTAAGGCGCTTTTGCCCTGTAGATTGACGGCTCTGAAGTTGAATGAGCATCTCTCGTTCTCAACTGCGCAGTTTTATGACTCTTACCCCAAAGATCTTCTTCTCTTTTGATTTTCCAATATTCCGCAGGGTCCCTGCGGCTTCAATCGTATCGCCTGGTTTAATATCCTCGTGCGTTGCCGCAAACAACATGACTCCGATCTTGCCGCTGCCGTCATCAATCCGGAAATGGGGCCGGTTAAGCCACTTTAGTGACATCGCCTCAACCTTGCCGCGCAGGCGAACCGGGTCACCGAGGTTTAGCCTGGAGAGGTCCTTGATTGAATAAAGATTAAAGCTGTCCATATTTACGCTCTCCGCCTGCCGCCTGTTCAGCACATTTAAAAGCATGGGAACGCCCGCAAGCACCGCAAGCATCGGCAGCACAGTTCGTAAAAAGGCGGGGTCCGGATTTAACGCATAGGTAATCAGGATCAGGACAGTGGCAAAGATCAGACAGAAGTAAGCAGGCACGGACAAACGCATCGAGGAAACCCCCTTTTCATTTGGCTCAAGCGCAGGCGCCTTAGGTCAGGCGCCTGCTCCTTTGTGAAGCCTACTTCGTAAGCTCTTCCGGGAACTCGCCGCGGAAGCAGAAGTAATAAACAAAACCGACGAAAACCATGCCGCCCACAATGTTGCCGAAGGTTGCCGGAATGAGGTTCCAAAGCCATACATCACCCCAGGTGAGCCCGCCAAACTTGTGCAGGAGGGGACTCCAGTAGGTGATTGTTCCATCGGCCGCTTTTGTTGATTTGTCGGCAATGCCCGGAAATGCTTGATAAATCCAGAGGCCGGCCGGCAGGAAATACATGTTTGCCACACAGTGCTCGAAGCCTGTGGCAACGAAGGCCATGATTGGGAACCAGATACCGAAGAACTTTCCGATGAATTCCTTGGCAGTAATACCTAGCATAATGGCGACGTTAACCAGGAAGTTACAACCTATGGCTGCCAGGAAACAAGACCACAGGCCGATGTTACCGTTTGCCTTGTAGGCCAGCGTTTTCCCCACGGCAATGGCGACCGCGTTCATCCCGAAAGCATTGGGTTCCGCTGCCGTAAATGCACCCTGGGTGAAAGGACCATAGACCATGATATAAGCATAGCCCAGCGAACCAATCAGGTTTCCGATCCAAACCCAGACCCAGTTATTCAGGATTTTTCCCCAGCCGACTTTACCCTGTAAATTGGCCAGAGGCCCAAGCATCGCGTCGCCGGTAAAAAGCTCCATACCGGTCAACACGATCGCAATCAAACCCACCGGGAAGACGGCACCACTGATTAGTTTAGCGGCGCCGGCACCCAGATAAGGCGCTACCCCTGTACCGCAAACAGTACACAGGGCGGCCCCAACCGCAATGTATGCACCCGCCATGATCCCACGCAATAAAAGCTGTCCTACTGGTAAAGAAGACTTGTATCTGCCGACGTTCCCCGCCAGGCAGACAGTAACTGCTGGAGGATTTGGCATAATTTTACCCCCTTTTCTTTTATGAAAAAATTATTTCTCAGGGAAGCGCTTAACTATCTTGGACCCAACTTCATTTTCCAAGATCAAGGATCGAAAATCCTTGACCATTTTGGAACGTTCGTTTTTAGAAACAAGCGAATTGACAAGCGCTAAAAACGATCTATTTATCAAGACCCACCTGCATTTGCTTTGGTTAGATCACCACCTTTCCAACGGTACTTCTGGCAACCGCCCAGATCTTTTACATTTCTCTCCCGCCGTGCCTTCACCACCTCTCCCAGTAATCTGGCACAAGGGCGGCTCCCTATCATAACTCCTTCCCGTTACCAGCATCTTATATTTAAGG
>DHTR01000081.1:378-4688 GCA_002408725.1 Pelotomaculum sp. UBA5255 | reverse complement strand
ATGATGCCGATAACAACGGCCGGCATGAATACTGTCCCGGTGAACCAGATTGCCCGGGCCTCATCCCTGAACAACGTCGTCCGTCAGGTAGCGGCATCCTTCGGAATTGCCATGCTTACGGCCGGCATGAATACTGTCCCGGTGAACCAGATTGCCCGGGCCTCGTCCCTGAACAACGTCGTCCGCCAGGTAGCGGCTTCCTTTTTCTCCCGGGATGATCTACTTTCATTTACAGAAAAGACATTCGATAAAGTCAAGAATGCTGCTAACTTTGTCGTCAGCAGCATTCTAGTGATGAAATCTCAAGTATTAGTCCTGTGACAAATATAGGCGAAAGAAAACCAAATTGTCACCAACCAGTTAAAAATAAAACTTTAACAATCGATCCCCTTGGCCAGGTTAAACTTTTTATGCAGAGCACGGACCGCCTTCCTGGCTTCGTCAGCCTTAATGATACAAGAGATCTTTACCTCAGAGGTGCTGATCATTTCCAGGTTAATTCCCTGCTCATAAATCGCCTCAAACATCAATGACGCCACACCGGGATTGCTGACCATACCTGCGCCAATAATGGATATTTTGGCTACCCCGCTGTCACTTGTATAGCCGCTGGAGCCAAGCTCCGGTTGCAGTTTTTCCACCACTTCCAATGCTCTTTTCAAATCTCCCTGACTGCAGGTAAAAGCAATGTCGTTCCTATCGTCGCGCATGGCGCTCTGGATGATCATATCCACATTAACTCTCTCATCGGCCAGTGTTTTAAACAGTTTATAGGCAATCCCCGGCTTGTCAAAAACATTGAACAAGCCAATTCTAGCTACGTCCAGGTCATAGGCCACACCGGTTACTAAAAGAGATTTTTCCATGCCAGCCGCCTCCTTCACAATGGTCCCGAGATTATGGTTAAAGCTGGAGCGTACATGCAACGGTAAACCATATTGCATGGCGAGTTCCACCGAACGTGGATGCAGGACAACGGCCCCTAAATGAGCCAGTTCCAGCATCTCATCATAGGATACCGCGTCGAGCTTGCGCGCATCAGGCACAAGACGCGGGTCAGCGGTATAGACCCCGTCCACATCGGTATATATCTCGCACAAGTCGGCCTTTAAAGCAACCGCAAGGGCAACAGCCGTGGTGTCGGAGCCGCCCCTACCCAGGGTGGTTATGTCGTTTACGTTATTGACTCCCTGGAAGCCGGCAACCACGATGATATTTCCCTGCTCCAACTCATTCTGCAGACGGGAGGTATTAACGTTCAGAATCTTTGCCTTGGTATGGACATTATCAGTCATAATTCCAACCTGGGCACCAGTAAGGGAAATCACCGGCTTCTCCAAATCCTTGATAGCCATTGCCAGTAGGGCTATGGATACCTGCTCCCCGGTAGAAAGAAGCATATCCAACTCCCGCTCCGGGGGGTAGTCGGTGATTTCCTTCACTAAATGAATCAGGTCATCGGTGGTATCTCCCATAGCCGAAACAACCACCACTACGTCGTGTCCCTCGGCGCGAACATCAGTAACACGCCGCGCCACACGGCGGATCCGTTCAGCGTTAGCTACTGAACTGCCGCCATATTTTTGTACGATCAGCATTGAAAATCGCCTTCCTTTTGTCGCCGGACAGCCGCTGCCAGGCAGAGTGAGTGGGAAATCTATTTAATTTCCAGGGCCCTGGCGCCGATCGGACTTGGCTTCAAAACCAGGACTTTGCTTTTTACGCCGTTCTGGCGAAAAGTGTCGCCCATAACCCGAGCAATGAGGTCCAGGTTTGAATCGGCAAAAGCAATGACCGTAGGTCCTGCCCCACTCAGCGTTACGCCACGGGCGCCCGCCAGTTTGGCTGCGGCCAGGACTTTTTTAAACCCCGGAATATAAGAGGAACGAAGAGACTGGTGGAGACGGTCTTCCATTGCAACCCCCAAAAGACTCAGGTCTCCCTGCTGCAGGGCTGCAACCAGTAAGGCAACGCGCCCCACATTAAAGGAGGCGTCTTGAAAGGTTACCTGCGCAGGGAGAATCTCCCTGGATGTTTTGGTGGTAAAAGCAAAATCCGGTATTGCCACCACTCCTTTTAAGCCTGGCGGCGGTTGGATTTTCAAGTATTTTACCTCACCTTCTGCCTGGACCGACACAACAATGCCCCCCAGAACGGCAGGCGCTACGTTGTCGGGATGTCCCTCCACCGAACTGGCAAGAACGACCATTTCCTTAACAGAAAGCTTTCCACCAGATAGGAGGTTCGCAGCAATGACCCCTCCGACGATTGCAGAAGTACTGCTTCCAAGCCCGCGCGCCACGGGAATCTGGTTAAACAAGCGCAGTTTTAGACCCGCTGGGGAATAACCCACCTGACGAAAAACACGCTGTACAGCCTGAAAAACCAGGTTGTGCTCATCGCGGGGAAGGTCGGCAGCCCCTTCTCCTGAAACATCAATGACCAGCCCCCGGGAGGTGGGAATCACTTCAACTGTATTGTAAAGCTCCAATGCCATCCCGAGGCAGTCAAAACCAGGCCCAAGATTAGCTGTGCTGGCGGGAACCTGAACTCGAATCATCGGGGGTAAGCCCTCCTGTACCGGTCTCCAAGCAATAAAGGGATGCTAAAATATTTACTCTTCAACCCTGATCACATTAGAAACCTCATCAACTGTAGACAAGTCTTTTATGATTTTCAAGGCGTCCTGCAGATTTTTCTCCAGAACCCTGTGCGTTACCAGTACGATTTCAGCGGCATGCCCAGTTATTTGCTTCTGAATTACAGAAGCAAGACTTACCTCATTGCTCCCAAAGACGAAGGCGATGCTCGCCAGCACGCCAGGTTTATCGGCAACATTCAGGCGGATATAATACTTTGTTGAGGTCAGGCCCATGGGTTTGATTGGTTTTTCGGCAAAACAGGTGCAGCTTACTATTCCGGGGACATTTCGAAGTTGATAGCGAGCCGCGCTCATTACGTCGGCCACAACCGCGCTGGCTGTAGGCAGTTCACCGGCCCCCCGGCCAAAGAACATGACATCCCCTACGGCGTCACCACAAACATAGATGGCATTGTAAACATCGTTGACCGTGGCCAGGGGATGGTTTTTCGACAGCAGCGCGGGGTGGACCCGCACCTCAACGCCTTCTTCACTTTCCTTGGCTATACCGAGGAGTTTGACCACATAGTTGAGCTCTGCGGCATATTTAATATCTTCGGCGGTAATGCGAGTTATTCCTTCAAGATAGACCTGATCCAAAGGAACCCTGGTGTTAAAAGCGATGGAAGCGAGAATTGCCAGCTTCCGGGCAGCATCATAGCCTTCCACGTCTGCGGTGGGATCGGCCTCGGCGTAACCCAAAGACTGAGCCTGGGCCAGCGCTTCACCGAAATTAAGCCCTTCTTCGCTCATCCGGGTCAGCATGTAGTTGGTGGTACCGTTAATAATCCCGATAACCTGACTGATCCGGTTGGCTGCCAGGCACTCTTTTAAAGGCCGGATAATGGGTATTCCCCCGGCCACGCTGGCCTCAAAAAAGACGTCACAGCCGTTGTCCTCGGCCGCCTCAAATAGTTCCTTGCCATGCGCCGCAACCATGTCCTTGTTAGCGGTAATGAGACTTTTGCCGTGTTTCAGCGCCTTTAGCGAATAATCAAGGGCGGGCTTAATTCCACCCAGTACTTCCACCACAATATCGATGGCCGGGTTGTCAATTACGTCGCCGGCATCGGTGGTCAGAAGTCCTTGCTCCAGATCCAGACCGCGGTCCTTTGTAATGTCCCGCACCAGAATCTTTTTGATTTCAATTGAAGCGCCAACCTTTTGTTCTATTCCATCACGGTTTTCATTCAGAATGCGGTAAACACCCCGACCCACGGTACCCATACCCAGCATACCAATACTGATCCTACTCTTAGACACTTATTATCCCCCTCTCCTTTAACCTGCATTGTACCCTACGGGACTGGTTTCACGGACGCCGTCCAACTCCCGAAGCCGGACCGTGATATCTTCCAGATCCCATTCCATGCCGGCGGTTTCAAAGGTGATGGAAACACTGGCAAGGCCGTTTACGGGAACGCTCTGGTTGATCGTCAGGATATTAGTTTTAGCCTTCGCCAGGGTCTTTAGGACACTGGAAAGCACACCCGAGCGGTGTTCCAGCACCATGGACAGGGTTACTATAACCCCGGAATTCCACTGGTAAAAAGGGAACACCTTGTCCCTGTACTTGTAATAAGCACTGCGACTCAGGTTTACCCTTTCAACTGCTTCACTCACCGTGGCGGCCTCACCGCGCAGGAGCAGTTCCCTGGCCAGGGAACTG
>DHTR01000081.1:0-145 GCA_002408725.1 Pelotomaculum sp. UBA5255 | reverse complement strand
CCCTGGCCAGGGCTGTTTTAAGTATGGCCCCCGGCAGGATATCCTCCTGAACAAGAAAAAAGCGGCGCTCCTTCCTGGCCATATCCAACCCCCGTCCTCCATCAGCGGATAATTTTCCACTCATGGTAGACATTATAGCATTGGC
>DHTR01000051.1 GCA_002408725.1 Pelotomaculum sp. UBA5255 | reverse complement strand
GGCCAAGCAGCCCCAGGCCGTTTTGGAGGGTTATGCGGGTGGCGTCTACCAGCGTCAGCCTGGCCATGGTTAACTCCTGGTCAGAAGTGATAACCCGGTGACTGTTATAAAAGCTGTGCAGCAATCCGGCCAGTTCGTGGATGTAGCGGGCAATACGCTGGGGAGCGAGGTTCAGCGCTGCGGAGGCTACTTCCTCGGGAAAGTCGGCCAGCTTTCTGGCCAGGGCAAGTTCGTACTCCTCTTTTAGCAGCTCAAAGTCAACTCCGGACGGCTGTGGCATAAGCCCGCCCTGCTCCCCGTGCTGCCGGAGAATGCTGCAGATGCGGGCGTGAGCGTACTGGATGTAATAAACGGGGTTATCGTTGGTTTCAGCCCTGGCCAGATCCAGGTCGAAATCCAGGTGGCTGTCAGGACTGCGCATGACGAAAAAGTAGCGGGCAGCGTCCTTGCCAACATCCTCCAATAGTTCCTCCAGGGTCACGAACTGGCCGGTACGCTTGGACATGCGCACGATCTCGCCGCCCTTGTAAAGGCGGACCAATTGCATGATGACCACGTCCAAGGCGGCCGGGTCGTACCCAAGGGCAGCCACCGCACCCTTTATTCTGGCCACGTGGCCGTGATGGTCGGCGCCCCAGATGTTGATCACACGAGTAAAGCCCCGCTGAAACTTATTCCGGTGGTAAGCGATGTCCGCGGCAAAATAAGTGGGGATTCCGTTAGCCCGTACCACCACTTCGTCCTTTTCCAGGCCAAAGTCGGTGGCTTTAAACCACCTGGCTTCATCGCTCTCGCAAATATAACCCTGCCCTTTCAAGTAATCCAGGGCATCCTGAACCTCCCCCGTGTCGTGCAGGGACTGCTCCGAAAACCAGACGTCGTACTTGACACCGAAATCACCCAGGACCTTTTGAATGGCGCTGATCTTTTCGGCCAGGGCATACTTGACCAGGGCAGAACGGCGCTCCTCCGGCCCGGCATCAAGGTAACGATCCCCTACAAGGGCCATAAAGTTGCGGACGGATTCAAGAATGTCCTCACCATGGTATCCTTCCTCCGGAAAGGATACCTGCCTTCCAGAAAGCTGAAGATAACGGGCTTCCAGGGAAAGGCCGAAATTTTCAATTTGCTTCCCGGCGTCGTTAATATAAAACTCCCGGGTCACATCATAACCGGCAAAGCCGAGGATGGCGGCAATACTGTCCCCCAGGGCCGCTCCCCGGGCGTTGCCCAGATGGAGAAGGCCTGTCGGGTTGGCGCTGACAAATTCCACCTGGACCTTTTGGCCCTTTCCGATCTTGACTCGACCGTAGTCCTCGTTCGCAGCGATGATTTGGGGGATCGCCTGGTAAACCCAGTTCTTCTTCAAATAAAAATTAATAAAACCGGGCCCCGCAATTTCTATCTTTTCCAACCAGTCCATGGTCGGTGTTAAATTTTGCACCAGGATCTCGGCCGCCTTGCGCGGCGCAATCCTGGCCGATTTTGCAAGCAGCAGGGCTAGGTTGGTGGCAAAGTCACCGTGCTCTTTCTCCCGCGGCGCTTCAACTGTAAAGTCCGGCGCCTCATCTACCTTAATGGCGCCTTTGCAGCGGGCTGCCTGCAGGGCTCCTACCAGCGCATCGGCGAGGCTCACCCGGAGCTCTTCAACAATACCGCTCATATATGTTGACCTCCCTGACGGTCGCTTTGGGTTTGTATAGCCTGCAACCAGTCTATTTTAAATCCATACTTTTTAAATCCACACTTAAGATTAAACCTTGAGACTCACCCTGTCAAGTAAACCCAATTTACCGTAAGAAAGCAGGGCTTGCGCCCTGCTTTCTGCAATAACGAAGTCTTATGTCACCCGTTAAAAGCAAGAGTAACAGCTCAGCCTAAAAGCCTACACGCAGAGCCCGGCGAAGGGAATCCCGCTTCTGTCGTCCCGAGGGCAAGCACCTTCGCCCTTGCGCAAAAGAACTCGCACCGCCAGACTCACGCCTTACGCCCTAAAACCCCTTGCTCATAGCCGCCTGAGAAGGCTGCTCTATTTGCCTCCAGGAACCTGTCCGGCACTCGGGCGGCCAAGGCTTTCTCCCACACTTCCCGTTCAATGGGGAGACTTCTAGCCAGGGCGCCCAGAAGCGCCATATTGACAGCCCTGGGGTTTCCGCACTTTGTCGCAAGATCCAGGGCGTCCAGCACAAGAGTATTGGGTACGATGGAGCGAATATAGGCAAGGATGTTTTCCGGGTATTGCGCCGCCCCCACCAGTACAGGCACCGGAAGAATGGCCTGGTCGTTGATGATCATGGTCCCGTCCGGCTTGAGGAACGGCAGGAGGCGTAAGCCCTCCAGTTTTTCAAAGGCCAGAATAAAGTCGGCCCCACCCTCGGTAATCATGGGCGCGAAAACCTTTTCCCCAAGGCGCACCTGGGTAACAACGCTGCCACCCCGCTGGGCCATTCCGTGAATTTCCGAAACCTTGAGATCGTAGCCGGCTTCCTGGGCCGCCTGGGTTAATACCTTGCTCGCCAGGATCGTGCCCTGACCGCCGACGCCAACCATGATAATATCCACCGGCTTAAGCATGGCCCGTTCCCCCCTTCACCAGCGCCCCTACTTTACAGACCTGAACACACAAGCCGCAGCCCGTGCAGGCGCCGGAGTCTACTGAAGCCTTCTTATCTTTGATTGAAATGGATGGACAGCCAAGCTTAAGGCAGGCTCTGCAGCCCGTACATTTCGCTTGGAGGACCCGGGGAGCAGGAGCAGACTTCTTGTCCAATAAAGCGCACGGCCGGCGGCAAATTATAACCGACGGCTCCCGTACCGTCACTTCTTCCTGCACTGTAGCCGCAACTTCCGCAAGATTCAGGGGATTAATAATCCGGACCCGCCGCACACCCAGCGCCCGCACCAGGGCCTCCAGGTCAACAGCCGGCGCCGGCTCTCCCATCAGGGTGTAGCCGGTACCGGGATGCTGCTGGTGCCCGGTCATGGCCGTTGTTGAATTGTCAAGAATAATCACCGTGCTGCTGCCCTTGTTGTAGACCACGTTCAAAAGTCCGGTAAGGCCCGAGTGCAGGAAAGTCGAGTCGCCAATCACCGCTACGGCCCGTCCGGCCCAGGCCGCGTCGGCCTTTTCGGCCCCATGCGCGGTCCCGATGCTGGCGCCCATGCAGACACAACAATCCATGGCCTCCAGGGGTGGCAGGCCGCTTAAAGTATAGCAGCCAATATCTCCCGTAACGGTCAGCTTCAAGCGACTTAGGGTGTAGAAAACACCCCTGTGGGGGCAACCCGGGCACATCACCGGCGGCCTTCCGGGGACAACCGGAGCGGCCTCCGGACTGACTTTAGCGACAGGCCCGCTTTGCGGAGCTAAAACGCCTGCCTCAATCATTTTCGCGGCAACAATACCGGAACTTAACTCGCCGGCGGACGGAATATACGCCTTACCAGAAACAGCCAACCCCATCGTCTTGACCTGTTCTTCGATGAAGGGTTCCAACTCTTCCACAACCAGGAGCCTCTCCACACCTTCTGCGAATAAGCGAATCAGCTTTTCGGAAAGCGGCCAGGTCAGGCCCAGCTTCAGTACCGAAGCATCTGGGAGCGCCTCCCGCACGTACTGGTAGCTGATCCCGCTGGTAATGATGCCGACGGACCGGTCCCGCCACTCAATCCGGTTGACAGGGTTTTTTTCCGAATACTCCCTGAGCCCCGTCAGTCGTTCTTCTATTAGCGTCCGACGCTCCCTGGCAAAGGCCGGCAGCATCAGGTATTTTCTCGTATTTTTTTTGTAGGGGCGAAGCTCCCGCGGCTGCGGCTCCCCTGTTTCAACGTAGCTCTGGGAGTGTGCCACGCGGGTAGTGATCCTCAGCATTACCGGTGTGTCAAACTGTTCGCTAAGAAGCAGGGACAGGCCCACCATATCGCCGGCCTCCTGGCTGTCGCTGGGCTCCAGAAGGGGGATCTTGGCAAAACGAGCGTAGTGGCGGTTATCCTGCTCGTTTTGAGAACTGTGAATCCCGGGGTCGTCAGCGGATACCAGAACAAAACCTCCGTTTACACCGGTATAGGCAAATGAAAGCAGGGGATCGGCGGCAACATTCACCCCAACATGTTTCATGGCCACCAGG
>DHTR01000056.1:2793-3098 GCA_002408725.1 Pelotomaculum sp. UBA5255 | reverse complement strand
AAATGCCTCGGGCAGGTTATCGATGAACTGGGGATCCAGGGAAGACTGGTTTTTGGCTGCGATATTGGCTGCTCCCTGCTTTCCTGGGACTTTTTCAACATTGATACGATCCAAACCCACCACGGGCGAACTGTTCCGGTTATGACGGGGCTGAAAAGAGCCCGGCCGGAGCTGCTCTGCATTGCCTATATGGGAGACGGCGGCGGTTACTCCATCGGAGCCCAACATCTGGTCAACGCTGCCGCGCGCAATGAAAAGATCACGGTAATCCTCGCCAATAACACGCAGTATGCCATGACCGGCGG
>DHTR01000056.1:0-2594 GCA_002408725.1 Pelotomaculum sp. UBA5255 | reverse complement strand
ATGGCGCCCACCACCCTGCCCGGCCAGAAAACGGAAACCTCACCCTTCGGGCGGGACCCTGAAATGACAGGGTTTCCTCTCCAGGGACCGGAAATGGTAGCAGCCATTGGCCGGGAAGGAGTTTACTCGGCCAGGGGCAGCATTGCCAACCTCCGGCAGTTGAGGGGTTTCTTAAAAAAAGCGCTGGAAAACCAGATTCAGGGTCGCGGCTTCTCTTTTTTGGAAGCCCTTTCTGCCTGCCCCACAAACTGGCGGACCAACGCGGCGGAAACCTGGGGCTTTATTGAAAAGGATATGCCCAGGTATTTCAAAGTTGGGGAAGTTAAGACCCCGGCTGCCGGGCAGGGGGAGGTTGCGAATGGCTGAGCTCACGCGGATCGTACTGGCGGGAGAAGGGGGCCAGGGTGTCCAGACCGTCGCGGAAATCCTGGCGGAGGCTGCCAATGAAGAGGGCAAACAGGCTCTTTACATCCCCAATTTCGGTGTTGAACAAAGAGGGGGGGTATCGGTGGCCTATGTTCAGATCAGCGACAGTCAAATCGGTTCCCCCAAGTTTCAAACCGGGGACATTGTGGTGGCTTTAAGCGACAGGGCTGTGCAGCGCACCCAAAAATATGTCGGACCTGAAACAACGTTTGTCTACGACAGCAAGATCCAGGGTCTGGAGGGGGAATTGCCCAAAAACGCGCGCGAAGTGCTTCCCATACCGGCTATTGAAGTGGCTAAAAAGGAGTTTCACCCGAGGGTTTTCAACATCATCATCCTGGGGGCTGTGGTAAGCGCTTCCAGGGTCATCTCCCTGGAGCAGGCTAAGGCAGCCATTGAGAAGAGGTTGGGCTACAAGTTTGAAAAACAACCTGAACTTCGGGATTTTAACTACCGTGCCCTGGAGCGGGGCGGCGATATGGTCAGGCCGCAAGGCCGGCCTTGTTTTGCATAGGGTGAATTGAATCAATTCCTTGCGAGATTCAACTCAGGGTAAACAGGAGGCTAGGAAATGACGTTGGAATTTAAGCCAAAAACACAGGATCTTAAAAGGGGAACTTTTACCCTTTTCCCGGGACTCTGCAAGGGCTGCGGGCTGTGCATTGAAAAGTGCCCGAAAAAAAGCCTCTCCTGGTCCGATGTTTTGGGGGTTTATGGTACCCCTTCGATAGAGGCTAACGACGAGTGCACTGCCTGCGGCATTTGCCAGGAGGTGTGCCCGGACTGCGCCATTCGCGTGGACAGGATCAAGAGGGAGAAACATTAAAGAAGATAAAGGAAACGGTGTTTCTCTCACCAAACAGCCGCCCTGTTCATATTTATATTGAAATATAATGATTTCCGCCTGAAATCATTTTCCGGGTGGTGAGAGCCATGGCTATTGAATCAGCGACCTGCATCCTTTGCCGGCGGCTGCGGCAAATGAACAACCGGGGCCTCCTGGTTAAGGGCCGCTATGTCTGCCCGGAATGTGAGGCCCGGATCATTGTTCTGTCCAGGGACGATCCCGATTACGATTACTACAAGTTGGGGTTGAAAAAAATCTGGTACTGGCCAAGCGCCTGAGCCTGCGCCAGTGCCTGTTTTTTTTGAGCCAGCCGGTGGCGCCTGTGGGCTAGTTCAATGTCCTGCTTGATCAGATAAAGGGTAGACGGCTTGACACCGGTTCGAAAGGTGATTTCCTGGTCGTTAAGGCCTTTTTTCCAGGCCCTGATCAACCTGTTGACATCTGTGCGGTATTTTTTGGACAGGGTTCTCTCGTCCACCTTCCAGGGCTGCTCACCAGACATCCGGTATCAGCTCCTTTTAATAGAATAATCATTGACTTTTGTTTTAATATTGTGTGCGGGAATTTGCTATCTATAAGGCTAAACTAATGGCAAAATCGCAGGATTACAATGGCAACAAAGCATAAGTTATGATAAAATTAGGGACTAGTAAAACTTGTATGTTTTACTTTTTTTTGTTCTTTGGGTAAATACAGCAAACTCTTAGAAAGGGGTGCTTTTCGTGCCCAATCAGGACCGCACGCCCCTTTTTGAGGCGCTCTGCAAACACATTGCCGGGAGTCCGGCTCAATTGCACATACCGGGTCACAGGCAAGGTCGGGGCCTGCCGGAGGGTTTTCTGGAGCTTGGCAATCAAGCCCTTTTCTCCCTGGACTTAACCGAGCTACCGGGCCTGGACGACCTTCATCATCCCCAGGGTCCCATAGCCAGGGCCCAGGAGCTTGCAGCGGCCCTTTACGGGGCGGACCGGAGCTTCTTCCTGGTCAACGGCACCACGGTGGGCATCGAGGCGCTAATGCTGGCGGTAGTGGGGCAGAGGGAAGTCATTGTGCCCAGAAATGCCCACCGTTCGTTTCTGGGCGGCCTAATTCTTGCCGGCGCCGACCCGGTTTATGTCTACCCGGAAACCATACCCGGCTTCGGTCTGGACTGTGGGGTGGCGCCGGCGGCCATTAGGCAGGCGCTGGTGGGGCACCCCGGGGTGGCGGCTATTTTTGCCTTGTATCCAAATTATTACGGAGTAGTGGGCGATTTAGCCGGCCAGGCCCGGATTGCCCAAGGGGCGGCCAGACCCCTGCTTGTGGACGAAGCTCACGGGGC
>DHTR01000086.1 GCA_002408725.1 Pelotomaculum sp. UBA5255 | reverse complement strand
AGTCCTCTGCCGTGTACTTATTACCTCAACAACATCATAATGCTCTCTAGCGAAAGGGTCAATAAAAAAATTACTCATGGAGCTGCCCAGGCAAAACGGGCTGTGATGTCCGTATTGCTTACGTCATCAAGCAGTTTGCAGAGTTCCCGGTGGAAATTTGGGGCGTTTACAAGTTTTGTCCCGGCAGGGATCAGGTTTTGGTCGTTTGATGGGTTACGGTCGTCGGAGAAGTATTCGTACATGATGTCGTCTTCGGAACGGTTGATTCTCTTTAGCTTTTCAATTTGCTGGAGATCGGTTAGGAAATCTTTCTTTTGTTCAGGTGTAAGTTTTCCGGATTTATAAGCTTTCCAGAAAGGTTTGTTCGCAGTTCCAGCAGATCAATACGTTTTTTCGTTCATCCCCGTTCATATATCGGTAATATTTTTCGCTTCCTCCTTCCCTTTGTATAAAAAAACACCCAAATTTTATAGTATAAATAAATTAAGATTAATGTTTTAAAAAGAAAATTGAAAAACGAGATGATTATTACAAGTGGCTATGGAATTGAAAAAATAAATACTATTACCGAATAAAATCCTACTTTTATTTTAAGTGCTGAGCAACAATTAATAAATCCTTAATATCAATAACTCCATCATTATTAAAATCTGCTCTAATATTATTATCTGTGCTAGGACCGCGCAATTGATTTATCAATATTAGATCTAAGATATTAGTTAGACCATCGTCGTTAATATCTCCGCTAACATCCGAATCAACTATTGCATATACTACACCACCCATAGAACTAACATATAAAGTACCATCTGAACCAATTGCTGGCGGTGAAGCGATCCAATGATCTGTTTGTGCCATCCATTTTGGGCTCCCATCAGGATTTATAGCGTATACCTTACCATCATACGAGCCTACATAAACAATTCCATTCATTGAGATTATTGGTGATGATCTAACAGCCCCTCCTGTTGAGAACATCCACTTTTTACTTCCATCCGGGTTAAGTGCATAAAGATTTTTATCTAAAGAACCTATATATACTGTTCCATCAGTAGCAATTGCTGGAGAAGAGTTAACAAAATCACCTGTTGTAAATTTCCACTTCATACTACCATCTGGTTTGAAAGCATAAACATTATTATCAAGTGAACCTACATAAATAGTACCATCTGATGCTATTGTAGGGGAAGAATTGGTAGCACCACCTATTGATGATACCCACTTTATGCTTCCATCCGTCTTTATTGCATACAACTTATCAGATGCAACGTAAATCGTGCCATCTTTCGCAATAGCTGGAGTAGGAAAAGGCCAATCTTCATCAAGTGCGGTTTTCCATAAAAGACTACCATTAGTTGAATTTATTGCATATAAAAACGTTTTAAATATTGTTAATTCTTCGGCAACATTATAAACTGTTCCGTTATTACCAATAATTGGCTCAGATTGACTATTAGACATCAAGTCCCCGAACCGCCACTTTTGACTTCCATCCGGTTTTAAAGCGTATAACCCTCCTTGTGTTGCATTAAAATAAATTGAACCATCGGATCCTATTGCAGGCGGACTACTGCCATCAACACTACCAGCCGGAAAACCCCATTTCCGAGTTCCATTTGGATTAATAGCATATAATAGATTTGCATTACCAGAAGTCACATATACAGTACCGTCCGTCCCAATAACTACAGAAGAACTAATAACACCCTTTTGAATCGCATTACCAGTTTGAAACGTCCACTTTAGTGAGGGCTTCTGAGGTCCATTAAACCTAGATTGCCTTGTCCAGTTGAAAGCAGTTGGTTGAGCAGCATTTCTATCATAAGCCCCAGGTTGGTAGCCTGCTCCTTGTTGAAACTCAGTTAATGCAAAAGCTGTACTTGAAAAAACAGCAGTAAAAAGTGCTGCCAGCAATAGTACCAAAACTATTCTTTGGACTTTCAAAAACTAAAACACCTCCAAAAATTATATGAAGGTGTTTTCTATAATTTTTATAAATATCCTTTGTTGTAATTTGTTAGATAATATCGAATATTAGATTTTTATTTTCATAATATCCAATCTAATCATTTTTATTGGCACCTACTTCCCAGGCAAGTTCTAAAATCTTATTTTTCAACTCTACACTATTTCCGGGGTCTTGAACTTTTGTCCAAAATTCACTGACATTTTCTACTATTTTCCAAGGTTTACATCGGATAAACAACAACTTATTGCCAGCTTAATTCTTCGACAGCTTTTTGTAGGTCTTCTTCTCCAGGCTGTGTATAACGAATAACCATAGCCAAAATTGGAGAACCATCTCTCTTTGAATGGCCCATGAGTCTGGCGATAACATCTAGGGGAACTTTCCTAACAGCAAGCTCATGCCCGAACGTGTGCTTAAGACTGTGTGGGGGCACTTCAATGCCTGTAATTTTCTGATATTTTAGTAGAATAAACTGCACACCCCTTGAAACCATCCGGTCAGAACGCTGGGAAGTAAATAAATATTCGCTCTAGTTCTTTCTACCGTTAGCAAGGTAGCCTCAATTGCCCGTCGAGCATCCTCATTTAACGGTACTTCCCGGTATTTGCTGCCTTTACCTTGTTGGACGATTAGGGTTTCCTTTCTATTAAGCCCCTTAATTGAGTTTGAGCCATACCCCCTTATTGATATAAACTAATATTAATGGAGGGGTTATGCGTAGTTGGATATGCTGTTTTAGTTTTGGCTACCTTACGAAGTTGTTGATGGTAATCTTCGAAGATATTCTTTATTCCGTTCCAGCCTTTAGAGCTTCACTCATTGGTATACGCGTCACCTTTTTTCTGGATATCAATTTTGCGAACTCAAAAGTAATCATCACGACAATAAAGCCCAATAACATATACCAAACGTTAAGTTTAACCGGCAGTACAATCTGCAGACTCTCTGTCAGAGATCCATACAGCACCCCCACGGTTCCCAGCAAAGCAGGAATACCGAGCAGATAGCCTGCTACAACAATAAGGGTATTACTGCCCAATATCAATCTGGCAATTTCCTTTTTTCTGTATCCAAACACCTTCATTAACGAGATACTGGTTCGGCTTTCATCAACCACTAAGCCGGTTACAATATATATGATAATCAAGGTGGTTATCATGCAATTTTACTATGGTGACAGGAATCTCTTACGTGTGCTGGACGAAATTGAATTTTGGAAACGCCAGGAGGCCGGGCACACCGTGGTTATTCGATAGTAATAAAAGCTGGATAACTATTCTACGGGAATGGTAAAGATACTGCCGGCCGGGCTAAATTTAAAGCGTGGCCCAAAAACGTCCGCCAGCCGGGAGATTACAGCCAGCCCGGTGCAGTGGTTGGCGCCCAAGAACTGCAGGTCCAGTGGTCGGAGACGGTGGTGGACGCCTTCAGCGGTGTCGGCACGATCGCCCTGTTTCTGGCCGGGCAGGCCCAAAAAGTGTACGGCCTGGAGGTTGTTGCCCGGGCGGTAGAAGACGCCCGCGGTAACGCGGATTTAAATAGAATAAGCAATGTCAAATTTCATGCGGGGGAAGTGGAAAAGCGCCTTCCCGAACTCGCCGCGCTGGGGCTCCGCCCGGACGTGGTGGTGCTGGATCCGCCCCGCGCCGGCTGCGGCCGGGAAGCCTTGGACGCGGTAGCGGAAATGAGGTCACTGCGGGTAATCTATGTCTCCTGTGATCCCGGCACCCTGGCCCGGGATCTCGGCTATCTTAACGGCAGGGGTTACCGGGTGCTGGAGGTGCAGCCGGTGGACATGTTCCCCTGGACCCGCCATGTGGAGACAATAGTGTTGCTACAAAAAGAAAACTCGTAGAAATCCTTAGATTTAGGCACTTTAAGAAGCATTGCGTATTTACCGGGGAAGGTGAAAAATGCCGCAATAAGCATATCAAAGACTATATCACGGTTTCGGTTATAGTTGCCAAACGGCGGTTTTGAAATAGAAATTCAAAGCCGCCGTTTTCCTTTACTATGATTGTAATAAATTTTTTTCCAAAAACCACTCAAGTAGTATTGACAACTTCAAACGACTGTAGTAGTGTGAGCATATCAACAAACTACTGCAGTAGTTAGGAGGATGTTGCATGGAAATCAAACTGTTTGATTCCGAATTAAAAGTTATGGATGTGCTCTGGAAAGAAGGTGATATGGCGGCCAAAAGAATTTCGGATATTCTCAAAGAGCGAGTAGGCTGGAACATGAACACTACTTATACGCTGATAAAAAGGTGTATTGCTAAAGGTGCGATTGAACGCAGGGAACCCAATTTCATGTGCCATGCCTTAATCCTAAAGGAGCAGGTACAGGAGCAGGAAACAACGGAACTGATTAACAAAGTATTTGACGGTTCTGCCGATTTACTTTTCGCTTCGCTTTTGAACAGGAAAAGCCTGTCCACAGAGGAAATCGAAAGGCTGAAGCAGATTGTTAATAACTTGAAGTGAGGCGATGGATATGGACATTTTTCAAATGAGCCTTTCCGCATCTGTCCTGATTGTGGCGGTTGTGTTTATACGCGCCCTGGCCCTGCATAAGCTGCCCAAAAAGATGTTCCTTGTTTTGTGGGGCATTGTGATTTGCCGCTTGCTTATACCGTTTTCCATTCCGTCCCGTTTCAGCTTTTACACGGGAATAGACATAGTAAAGCGTATGTTTGCGGAAAGAACAGCCGTATCCTCTCCTGCGGAAATGACCAGCATTCCCAAAATGATGAGTATGCCTGGCACAGCAGAACCTATTGGAATTGGTGCATCAGCCGCATCCATTTCACCGATTGAAATTGTCTGGCTGGTCGGGATGTGCGCCTGTGCTTTGTTTTTCATCGTGGCCTATATCAAGTGCCGCAGGGAGTTCAAAATGTCCCTGCCCATTGAGAATGATGATTTTATCACCCGTTGGCTGCAGGAACGCCCTATGTGGCGGACCGTGCAAATACGGCAAAGTGATAAAATCAAGGCCCCGTTGACCTATGGCGTATCCCGACCCGTGATACTTCTTCCTAAGAAAACCGACTGGACGGACGAAGTGCGGCTAAGGGTTATCCTTACCCATGAGTTTGTGCATATCCGGCGTTTTGACACGCTGACCAAGCTGGTGCTGGCCGCCGCCGTGTGCGTACATTGGTTCAATCCCTTTGTATGGGTGATGTATGTGCTGGCGAACCGCGACATTGAACTATCCTGTGATGAAACGGTGGTACGGACATTCGGGGAAACGATAAAATCGGCTTACGCTCTGACCCTCATCGGCCTGGAGGAAAGGAAGAACAGGCTAACCCCCTTGTGCAGCAATTTCAGCCAAAACGCTATTGAAGAAAGGATTGTGTCAATTATGAAAATGAAAAAAACTTCCCTGATCGGAATGATACTGGCTCTTGCTTTGGTTATTGGCTTACCCGCTGTATTTGCTACCTCTGCCAATACGGCAGGACAAGCGGATGACCAGGAACCTTCCGTTCGTCGGCTTGTGCTCCTTAGAGGTGCTAATATAGATACCCAAACCGTCAGGGCCATGACTAATCACCCCGTAATGTCAATATTTGATCAGGCAACTGGGAAAGACAGGATCAGTTGGGATGAAGGAAAAACTTGGACGACCGTGGGGTGGTATAGCTATGACGAATACAAAACATGGCTGGAACAGGAAAAGGAAAAACTGCAAGCGGTTGTAGATTACGAACAGTCTTTGACTGGCGAAAAGGGCCGGACGGTCTCTGGCGACCGGTTTGTGTGGAACCAGGGATTAATGGATGAGGTCGTCCGTCAGGAAGAACGGGTTTTGCGGGATATTAAAAACGGAGCGCTGGTCACAAAGTCAATTGATGGGCGCGATGTTGATGCGAGCATGCTGGACGATGACGATGATGTTATGATGACATTTGCAATCGAAAACAGCGGTTTCAAACGCACCTGGTGAGTCATAACTGCTATAGGCTATCTGTTTGTGTGGACGGCTTATTTCCTGAACATTTATATTGGAGGTTGATATTTTTGTTCTTGCAGCACTACCATGATTTACTTTTTGAACAACAGGAGACCGTTGTTTCGGCGGTAGAATAATCGTACGCGTAGTAAGCTAGTTAATGCTAAACGGCGGTTTTGAAATTACAACCCCACCGTTTTAAATGTGGTAGCGTTAGTTTTTCAACATCCTTTACACCGATGTCCTCTAAATAATCGATCAGATAGCCGACGTCGGTCTTATACGTTTTGACCGTCAATGGAGATAAATTTTTGTACTCGCACTCGGTAATAAACATTTCCAACAGATTCCTCACGTGTAAAGTCCTCGAATAATTTTTTTTCGAGGACTTTACACGTACGGCAGAGGATTTCTGGCACAGCAGAGGACTTATTATTACACGGCAGAGGACTTTAATTGTCAGAAAAAAATCCTCTGCCGCAAAAACAAAAAACTGTCAGCTCCCAATAACTGACAGTCCCGAATCCCTTGGTATGACTGGGATTTTTAACTTTGGAGGCGACACCCAGATTTGAACTGGGGAGTGGAGGATTTGCAGTCCTCTGCCTTACCACTTGGCTATGTCGCCGATCAAATGGAGCGGAAGACGAGATTCGAACTCGCGACCCTCGCCTTGGCAAGGCGATGCTCTACCACTGAGCCACTTCCGCACATCATATATTATAGCATATTCTGTTTTATTTGTCAATACTGGTGCCACGGGTCGGAATCGAACCAACGACACGCGGATTTTCAGTCCGCTGCTCTACCAACTGAGCTACCGTGGCGGAAAGTGGCGGAGCTGACGGGAGTCGAACCCGCGATCTCCTGCGTGACAGGCAGGCATGTTAGGCCACTACACCACAGCTCCGTATTTTGTCTGTGATAACGCCTTTTTATGGGGGGCGTCATCACTGACAATGATAAGTATACCCAATCCAGCGGCTGAAGTCAAATGGAATTTTCGAGAATAACGACTTTTTTCGCCGTTGCATTCAGGTTTCTTTTTATGATTCGGGAAATTGCTTATGGCTTCAATCTTTAGAGGGTCGACAAAATGATAGTATGGCTTCCCGAACCAGCTTTGCCGCCAGCAGGGCGGTCTTTTCCGAGAGATCATAAAGGGGACTTACCTCGACTAGGTCAAAGCCCACCACGTCCAACTCTCCCAGCATGTGTACAGCTCGAATGATTTCCTTTGAGGTACACCCGCAGGGCTCCGCTGCCCCGGTACCTGGCGCGAACGCGGGGTCGACCACGTCGATATCCAGTGTGACGTAAATTGGTCTCCCCTTAAGAAGAGGAATAATTTCCTGCAGGGGCTGCACAAGGCCGTTTAAAAATAGGTTTGTATTGTTGCGGCCGAATTCGATTTCTTCCCTGGTGCCGGAGCGGACGCCAAACTGGTAGAGGTTCTCCCCCCCCAACAGGTCGACCGCTCTGCGCATGACTGTGGCATGGGAATAACGCTCTCCAAGGTATTCCTCCCGCAGATCCGCATGTGCATCCAGCTGAATGACGGCAAGCTCCGGATACACCCTCGCAACTTCTTTAATGACAGCAAGGCTCACCAGGTGTTCACCGCCGATTATAAGCGGGAATTTGCCGCCAGCGAGGATTTCAGCGGTTACCGTCCCGATTCGTCGCAGGCTTTCCTGAAGCGTTCCAGGCGGCAGCTCCACGTCTCCCGCGTCATAATAGAAGTAATCGGCCAGATCTCGGTTGAGATCCACGCTGTACTCCTCCAGCCCGCGCGAAACCAGGCGGATTTGTTCGGGACCTTTCCGGGTGCCCGGGCGAAAACTGACGGTACACTCCATAGGCGCGCCCAACAGGACAGCCTCAGCCTGTTCATAGCGGTCCGTGCTGCCCATGAACCCGGCGTTTCTCTCAAGGAGATCCAGCAATTTCTCTCCCTCCAGTTACTTCAGCAGTTCTTTTACAAACGGGGGCAATACAAAACAGGTCCGGTGAATGGCCGGACTATAATACCGCGTGTTCATCTTTGGTAAATCAGCAACATCCACATCCAGGGGGTCATACTTCTTGGAGCCCATGGTAAAAGACCACAGACCTCCCGGATAGGTCGGAACATTGGCCAAAAACAGTCGGGTTAGCGGGAATGTTCCTGATATATCCTGGTGTAATCTTGAGATCAGGTCACGGTTAAAAAACGGGGATTCGGTCTGCTCAACAAAAATGCCGTCTTCCTTCAGAGCAGCGTAGACGTCCCTGTAGAAGGAAGCGCAAAACAGTCCCTCCGCAGGGCCTACGGGGTCTGGCGAGTCGACAATAATAATATCATAGGTACTGTTGTTGTTTTTGACATGCTTAATCCCGTCGTTCACGATGATTTCCACCCGGGGGTCATTGAGGGCACAACTAATCTCGGGCAGGTATTTGCGCGAGGCCTCGATAACGGCACCGTCAATCTCACAGTGAACAACCTTTTCAATGGACGGGTGCTTTAAAATTTCTCGTACTGAGCCCCCGTCGCCGCCCCCGATGACCAGGACCTTTTTTGGCGCTGCGTGCGTATTGAGCGCAACATGAGTAATCATTTCATGGTAAACAAATTCGTCCATTATTGTCGTCTGAATCACATTGTCCAGGACAAGCATCCGGCCAAACTGCTCCGTTTCAAACACGGCCAGATTCTGAAAGGGCGTTTGCTCGCTATGCAATGTCCGTGTTACCCTGCAGGACAGGGCTAGATCCTTCGTCTGATATTCCGTAAACCATAAAAACAACTTGGGGTCCAATTTATCACGCCTCCATTATTACATTTTTAGTACCATAGTGGAACCGCAGCCAAAGCGCAACCGATAGCTTCTACACGGTGTTCCGCAGAAGCAAGCCTTGTTCCTTCTAACTTCATTCCCCTCGTCCTAAAAGCCTCTTCCAGCATACTGATAATTTTCTTTTCCGCTTCTTCCTTACTGCACTTTCCGGAAAACTCCATGATCACTCCGTAAGTGTCTTTAGAAAAGCCTACACCTACCGCAGCGGAGATTAATTCCCCTGGAACATCACTAATAATGTACCCGTATGCCGTTGGTACAAGGGAACCCGGGGGAATATCCAGGTTGGGGCAGTACTGTACGCCTGGAGGCAGGATGCTGGATACCCGCATCAGGTTTAAGTTACCGATTCTCCCAATTAAAAGGGCATTGTCAAATGCATTCAGGTGATTCTTCCCTTCGGCACTGCCCGCCGTAACGAAGAATTTTTTTGGAGTCGGTAGCATGTCTTAACCTCCTCAAATAGCTAGTTTGGCTGCAAACATAGAATATTATATCAGAACTCAAAAAAAAATAAACAAGATGTTTTGCCCCTTTTGGAAATAATACTCCCTTTTGAAAAATTAAGTATAGGAATCATCCCTGCGTGGCAATATAAAAAAAATGGCAATGATAAAAAAACAAGGGGGAATTCACATGGTTAAGACTGTAATTGGTTTATTTGAAACCAGGGACCAGGCTGAAAGAGCTGTATCGGCTTTGCGCAACGGTGGTTTCCACGAGGAAATCTCCATTGTAGCCGCTGATAAGGGAAAAGCAACCAGGCAGCATGGGAACGAAGGAATGGGAGCAAACGAAGGCAGTGTATCTTCCGGGATAAGCACCGGCGGTGTTATAGGCGGCCTTGCGGGCCTCGCTATGGGCGCCGGCGCCCTGGCCATCCCTGGAATAGGGCCGATTATCGCGGCCGGACCGATTGCAGGGTTGCTGTCCGGCGCCGCAACCGGCGGAATAGCAGGTGGCCTGATTGACTGGGGTATCCCTGCTGAAAGAGGAAAATATTATGAAGGAAAAGTCAGAGAGGGTAAAATCCTGGCCTCCGTCCGGACAGATGAAACGAAAATATTCAGTGCAGCTGATATTCTACGTAAAAACGGCGCCATGGACGTAGAAACCCATTAAAAGAAGTACAAGTATCTACCATGAAAAAGTTTAATAATTTTAAAACGGGACTTCCCTACCACGGAAGTCCCGTAAACTTTACGGCAACCTTTCAGCTTTTCAAATGACCGCTTTTAATCCGCTCATAGATGTCGCGGTAAATTGCGGCATCCTCGGCCTGCCGCTTGTCTGATTCACAGATGATGGTAGGCTTCAGGTCCCGCTCCACCAGCAATTCGGCCAGCGGAGTGAAATCGGGGCCGAACCGTGTCTCCAGAGTTGACCAGTGCTTCTTCTCCCCGGCCCCGGTAAATTCGACGGGGCTGAAATGGATATGTAAATTTTGTACAGCTTCCCTTCCCAGCCGCTCCTCAATCCGGTCTAAAACTGCGGAAAAAGAATGTCTATCGGTGCATCTTCCTCCTGTTAGTGCGTGCATGTGTCCAAAATCAACGGCCGGCACGATCTGGCTGCCCAGTTCGCACAGTTCCAGCACTTCTTCCAATGAACCCAGTTGGTTTTTTTTACCCATTGTCTCGGGGGCAAGCAAGATACCAGAGAGTCCTTCATCCTCCACCTCTTTTAGAATATCTTTCAAAAAAGTCTTGGCTCGCTCCAGGGTTTCCCTGCGATCGCCGCCTTTTCCCGCCCCCGGATGAAAAACCACGGTTTTCGCTCCCATTACCCGCGCAATTTTCAGGGATTTTAGTAAATGACCCCTTGTCTTGACCTTTATTTCGGCATCTTGCGTGCTCAGATTAATATAGTAGGGAGCGTGAATGCTCATTTTAATCCCGTGAGCGGCAGCCAATTGCCCCAAACGCCCGGCCATTTCCTCCCCAATATTCACACCCCTGCCGCACTGGTATTCATAGGCGTTCAAGCGGCGCTTTACCAGCCATTCCGGCATTTCCAGGGAAGACTTGTGCCCTTCCGCGTAAAATGAAGCGGAATTGCCCGCAGGTCCGAAGTATATGGTCATATGATTGCCTCCAAACTTATATTCAGGTCATAGATTGTCTTGCTGCCACAACATTTCAAGATTCTACATTAATTAATTGCCAGAATAAGAGGTAAATGGCATAATAACCCAGAAGTAGATCCGCAACGACTTACTAGCTGGGGTGATTTTGTTTTGCGTCTATTGAAAAGCATCTCCATGGTTCTGTTGATTATGTTTCCTGTTTTTTTAATGTTTCGCTCAAGCGTTATCCCGGTTGCCGCAAGGCTTGCAGGATGGGAAAGCTACAGTCTGGTTTACGCCAGGGGGGATGATTCAATTACTATGGACCCGGCTCTGGCTCAGGATGAGGAATCCTGCAAAGTCATTTCCAATATATACGAGGGCCTGGTTCGTTTTAAAGCAGGCACGACCGAAGTGGAGCCCTGCCTGGCCGAGTCATGGCAAGTTTCCTCCGATAACCGGGTGTGGACATTCTTTTTACGAAAAAACATTAAGTTCCATGACGGTACCCCTTTTAATGCGGAAGCGGTGCGTTTCAGTCTGGAAAGGCAGATATTGCCCCAGGCAACGGATAGCCTTACCTATGCCGCCTTTACCTTCGGCATGGTCGATCAGATCAAAGTCGTCGACCCGTACACAGTGAGGTTCTTTTTGAAATATCCCTATGCCCCATTTCTGAATAATCTGGCAATGCCCGTATCGGCGCCTATTGTCAGTCCCGCTTCAGCTACAGCCTTAGGCGAAGATTTTTGGGAGAAACCAGTTGGCACCGGTCCTTTCCGGTTCATAAGCTGGGATAAAGGAAAGCGAATCACCTTGAAAGCAAATAGCGATTACTGGGCAAAACCCCCCGAATACTCCACCCTGATTTTTAATGTTATCAAGAACAGCCGGCTCCGGTCGTTGCTTTTAAAATTCGGACTTGCAGATATCATTGACGGAATTACTCCGGCCGACGCCCGCTTTCTCGAGCAGAAGGGCTGCCAGGTACTGCGCAGCCCCGGCCTTGATCTGAACTATCTTGGCTTTTTTAACGACAAGGAGCCCTTCGACAACCCCACATTGAGAAGGGCTGTAAGCATGGCTATAGACCGGAAGCAGCTCACGGCCGGCCTGTACCACGGGGCCTCAATTGAAGCCGGCGGCCCCTTACCTCCCGGGGTTTTAGGATATGATCCGGATACTTGCCCTCTCCCCTATGATCCGGTCGGAACCAGGGAATTACTTGACCGCGAAGGTCTTGCCCAGGGGCTAAAATTCACTATTATTACTTATACCAATCAAAGGCCGTATAACCCTGTGGGAGGTGAAAAGCTTGCCGCATCCATTCAGGCTGACCTTGCTGCGGTGGGGATTACAACCGAAATAAAGGCCTACCCCTGGCAACAGTACAAGGAAGCACTTTTAAAAGAAGAAGGAAATGCCTTTCTTTATGGCTGGATTAGTGACAACGGCGACCCGGATAATTTCCTCTATACGCTGCTTTCATCTTCCCAAATCCAAAGCGGGCTAAATACTGCACGCTACCACAATAAAGAAGTAGACCTGCTGCTGGCTAAAGCACAACAATCAGCAGACCCGGCTTTACGGGAGCAGCTTTACCGGGAAGCCGTGCGAATGATCATCCAGGACGCACCCTGGGTTTATTTAAACCACAGCCTGCGCCTGTCTGCAGTTTCACCGAAGGTAGAAGGCTTCGTGCAGCATATTGCGGGGTATCCATATCTTAACATGGTCAAGAAAACAGTGAAATAGGTTTTTCTTTTAATATTCATTCCACCTGCTTTTCTAGCGGCTATTAAGATTGAAAAATCCTTTCATATTTAAAATGAACGCAGATAATTCTTGGCTTATTAAGCAGTGCCATTATCTACCACTAATAACCTGTGCTCATTCGTAGAATAATATTTGGTAAAAGGCGTACGCCTTAATCTCAGCTTTAGGAGGAACGATAATGGATCAAGTTTACCAGCTTCAAAGACAGCTCCAGGATTTGCGGCAAGAAGTAAACACAATCAGTCAAGTTGCAAGCCAGTTGCAGCGCTCAGAGGCGAACAATGCTACTCAACTCCAGCGCCTGCAGCAGAATGAAAGCATTGCCACCCAGCAACTCCAGGCCATTCAACATCTCTGTAACCGCCTGAGCCAGGATGTCAACGTCATCAGCAATGTTGCCCAAAATGTCACGTCCCAGATGACCAACAGGCCTCTTACCACTGGCCAGTACGGCACCGGAATCAGTACCCAGTTTGGCACAGGGATGAGCCCTCAGTTTAGCAGTGGGATCAGCCCCCAGCTTAGCACCGGACAGTTTGGCCATGCTTCCAACATGCAAAACCAGTTCGGCACCTTTGGAAGTCAGTTCGGCCAAAACCGTAATGACGAGTTCTCGAGGAACCAGTACATCAGTTCAATGGCAGCAAACCGCTATGGAATAGGTTTTAATTCACCCGATTATGCCTCCAACCAATACATCAGCAACCTGGCCAACCAGGGCAGCCTGGGTTCTCCGCAAAACATCAGCGGATACGGGGCAGGTGCAATGGGAACAGGCATCGGCCAATCCGGTTTTGCGGGAATGAG
>DHTR01000041.1 GCA_002408725.1 Pelotomaculum sp. UBA5255 | reverse complement strand
ACTTCACTTATTCGATTTTCTTGCCCGAACTACGACCGCCTCGTTTAGAATCGGTACTCTTCTTCAGAACCTGCTGGCGCTCCTCACTTTCTTTCATGAACTTGGCCAGCCTGTCTTCAAAAGAAACCTGGAATCTCTTGGGCTTTGAACGCGTCGAGGGGCTGGCCTGTTTGATCGATAACCCTATTTTGCCCTTTGGATCTACCGAAATAACCTTAATGTTTACCTTGTCGCCGACCTTTAAAAAATCGTGGACATCTTTGACGTAAACTTCGGCAATTTCTGATATGTGCACCAATCCGGTCACACCGCCGGGCAATTCAATAAATGCACCGAAATTGGTAATCCCGGTAACCACGCCCTCCAGGACGCTCCCCAGCTCAATCGGCATAACTAAAAAAATCCTCCCTCAAATCTGCGGAAAAGCCTAGTGTAATTATATGCGACAAGAACAGGGGTGTCAAGAAACATCTAGCTCCAACGCGGACAAATTAGTCGGCTACAAAGGCTTCTTTCGCAGGGGGCGTAACACCCCTTAATTGGGTCCCTTCGGGCACAGCCACCACTCTGGTTTCACCCGGCTTAACCAGACCCAGCTTCTCCCGGGCAGTTTTTTCAATGTAGGCATCACTTTGAACCAACTGAAGATCACTGCGCAGGGTGTCGTTCTTTTGCTTCATCTGCTCGACTTCCCGTTGAATCCTCTGGACATCCTGCTGCATAATCGACAGCCTGCTAAACTGGCTGCACACCGACACAACAAGGTAAACCAGAAGGAGCACCGCGATCAGGCCGGGAAGCCCGCTTTTGGAGAGTTTGAAAGACCTTCGCGGCTCCGTGCGCTTCCAGGACATTTTCTCTTCCCGCAGAGGCATATATAGCTCCTGCTCTTTTCTCAGCGGCTGGCTCACGCCTTATCCTCCTCTTCCTCTTGGGTTCCAAAGATACCTAGATTTTGGCCCGGAATAATAATCACTACTTCGTAGCCTTTGGTCCTGGCGCGACTGTACAGGGTGGACACTGTACTGGCAACCAGGCCAAGCTGCTTAGCAATGTAGTCGGTAGAGTAGCCCATTTCCTTCATAGTTACAACCTGGCGTTCCCGAAAGCTGAGCCTCTCCACACCTCTTATTTCAATTTTCACAATCCCCACGCCCCGGCCCGGCAATTCCCTTGTCCACAAAATAAGTACAAAGTAACTACATACATTCTACATTAATTAATAAATCCCTCTTTTACCATAATTTTTTTTAAAAAAGTTACGCGATGGGAGAGCTTGCTCTCCCGCCGCGCAATCCACGCCACTTACTTTAAGCTTTTTCCAGGGCTAATTTAAAGATTACCTGTTTTTCAATAAGTTATTGTCTAGTTGATGATCACCTTGTCGTGAATTTCCAGGCACTGCCGTCAATGCCCTCGAAACGAACACCCGTGAGCTCATCCTCCAGATAATTCTGCTTGATGGTCACTTCAAAGGTACTGTTCCTAACCAGGGGCTCCTCCAACGTGATCAGGAGCGTGTCTTGATCCAGCTCCACCTTGTTGATCTCAACGCTTTCCCTGTCCGTTCTATTATAAATTTCTATGGCGCTAAGCAGGTCCTTCCCCGCTACCACCTGAATTTCCCTGTTAAATCTGGCTTCCAGGACCTCCGTCCCGGGGCCGTTGATGTTTGATGCCCCGTTTCTTGGCGTTAACTGCAGGATTTCAAGGGCGCTGTCCGTCGAGCTGAATTCCCAGTCTCCTGCGGCAATCCCTCTAAAAGTCTGCCCTGATTCCCTGTCCTCGATAATGCCCCGCGCGATTGTAACCCTGTACGTCATGTCGCTTTCCAACGATTGATCAAGATCAATTCTCAATTCTTTCCCGCTGAAGGATACCCTGTCAATCTCCACATCTTCTTTGTCAGTTAGATTCCTTACCCGGATCCCGTCCCTGACGCTTTCATTATCCTCTACCGCCCTGACCTCCAGGTTGAACCGGGCGACCAATCTGCTGGTGGACGGATCCACGCCGTCGCTACCGTCGGCAGGTTCCAATCTCACATATTCCAGGGTGTCCCGGGATTGGTCTTCTTCGCTGTCACCGGGCGACTGTGAAAGTAAGATTCGATACAAGACAACCGACAACTCCGCCCGTGTTACCGGCTTATTGGGCTGAAAAACATTACCGGGGTATCCGATCATGAACTGGTGTTTAAACATCCCACCCACGTAAGGTCTTGCGTAAAACGGAATTTCGCTCAGGTCCTGGAAGGAAGACTGGCCGTCCTCATCCACACCCATCGCCCTGGCTGCCCAAACCGCTACCTCGTACCGCTTTGCCGGCACCCATCCTTTCAGACTAGCGGCTTCGTCCTCCGTCAAGATTCCCTCGTCCACGGAGTAATTGAGGCATTCCTCCATCCAGGCAGGAACGTCACCGCTCCACGAGCGCTCCGAATCGATACTTCCGCTGAAACCGGACGCCTTGGAAATCATCATGATAGCCTCAAATTTGGTGACGGGAACATTCGGCCTGAAGGTCAGGTCAGGGTAGCCCGCCAGGATGCCCTGCGCGCACATCCACTGGATCGGCTGCTCCGCCCAGTGAGACCCTACATCGGCCAGTTGAACGGCCTTCCAATTGCCATTGGCCTTGAACTTTACTTTCTCTTTTCCTTTGCCTTTGCCGGGGTCGGCGTAGGCTGAAGCCGCCAGCGCCAATACCAGGCTGACTACCAAAGCGAAAACCAACAGACTTCTTCTTTTAATGAGTCGCACCTCCCAAAAGCGTTAGTAAATTAAATTCCAACCAGCGACCGCAAAAAACCTCCCTCCTTTCCGCGCTGCCGCTTCTACTATTAAGATACGAAAGCATGGAAAAATTTAAGGGGTGGAATCTCTGGTAATATTAAACAGCTACCCGGCGTCTACCCTGAACCTTATTCGCACAAATGTTACATTGGGCACAAACAAGTTCGGCGCTAACGCACCGTGTTCGGTTGTAGGTTCGAATTTATTCGAACACGTGTCAGCACCGACGGCATGAATTCCCAGGTGGCAGCGCCTGAAGTTTGTGAGCCCGGATTATGGGCATACTATAATTAGTTGACAACTTGGAGTTTGGGTTTGGTTAGGATTATTATTTAAAGGGTTATGGGTTATTTAGATTATGGAATTGAGGGATATCATTTGAGCGATACGCGTAAAAGAATACTTGTCTTAATTTTACTTCTCCTAATTTCACTTGTCGCAACGGTACTTTCCGCCTTTTATTTGCGCCAGGAAACAAAGACCGAAGCCCCCCACCCCGGGGAATTGATTCGTCTGCATGTCGTGGCAAACAGCGACAGCGCCTCCGACCAGGACCTGAAGCGAAAAGTAAGAGACGAAATCGTCCGAAGCGTGGCTCCTGAGTTTCTCGCAACAGATAAGATTGCCTCGGCCAGAAATATTGCGCGGGACAATCTGGAACGCATCCAGGAAATTGCCAATCATGAAATCCGGGCAGATGGCAAGGATTATTCGGTACATGTTGAACTGGCTTGCTTTCCATTCCCCACCAAACATTACGGGCCTTTTATACTCCCGGCCGGTGACTACGAGGCCGTACGGGTGGTGATTGGTGAAGGCGGAGGCGCCAACTGGTGGTGCGTCCTCTTCCCACCTCTCTGTTTTGTAGATATGACAAGAAGTGCGACCGTTTTGGACCCGCCACTTAACAGTGGTACAGTTACCAGCACAGCGCAGTCTTCCAACGCGCCTTCCGGCGGGGAACCAGGTTCCAGCCCCACCCCCATCCTGCGCCCGCCCCTCGAAACGGACGAGGTCCTTCATGGACCTGAGCCGGAAACAAGTATCCAGGTGGTATTTTCTTTCCGGATCCTGGAGTTTTTACGGAGCTTAAAAGCATAGCCAAAACTGATCACTAGCTTCTGATTTTAGGTATAACCATTCAGCCACATTAAAAGAGCCCGGTCACTCTTATTCGGGAAACCGGGTTTTCTCTGTTCATTCCTTTAATCTGCCTGTAATCACAAAATTTATTAGTTTAACTTTAACTATTTTTCCAAATAACGGTCACATTACCTCTTTTGTGGCCATAGGTTGGAAATAAAGATTTACTAATGACCAAGGAGGCCGTTTTATGTTGCAGAGAAACCCTTTTCTGACAAGGCCGTTAACTCCCGGCAGCCAGGAAAATACCCCAAAAGAGCAGCCCGGCATTGAAGCAGCAGTGGAGCCGGTAACCCCGGATTATCAGGCAGCAGGGTTTTACCCGACTTATCGTCTCGCCCGGGCCTATGTGGTCCGGCAAAAGTACGGGCCCCTTTTTAGCCCGGCGGAAGCGCTGGAAAAGGGAACAATTTTTCCTGACCTTTACAGCCCTTATCCGTTTTAAATGAAAGAGGTGAAATAAATGGACGAAAGATTATCCATGCTGAAAGAAATCCAATCGCTTGAGTTCTTCGCGATTGAACTAAATCTGTTCCTGGACACGCACCCTGGGGATCGGGCCGCGCTCCGGGACTTTTACTCCGTGCGCGACAAACTCCTGGTGGCCAAGAAGCGCTACGAGGAAATTTACGGACCGTTGATGGTTTTTGGTCATACACCTGTTAAATGCCCCTGGCCCTGGATTGAAGGCCCGTGGCCGTGGGAAATTGA
>DHTR01000049.1:22964-43434 GCA_002408725.1 Pelotomaculum sp. UBA5255 | reverse complement strand
TGGAGTTTCAATTCCTCATAGGTAGGCTGGAAATCTTGTGGGTTTTCCGGCTCAAGTGTATATTATAGAGGTTTCAATTCCTCATAGGTAGGCTAAAAACTGGGGGCACTCTTTTGGGTGTGCATTGGAATGAGTGTTTCAATTCCTCATAGGTAGGCTAAAAACGGCATCAATGTAAATCTGATTGGCGTTGTTGACGGGGTTTCAATTCCTCATAGGTAGGCTAAAAACCCGTCAAAAGGCCCGAAAAAAAAGCCTTTTTATTTTATCTCTTTAGGTTCTCGGAAAACTAGGTTTTTAAGTTTGCTCATTTATCAAGGGGTGCACCAATTAAAATTGTCGTCTGTCGACGGGTGATTTTACCTTATCATAGGTCGACGACAAAAAATATTAAGATTCTAAATAATATTTTCTTGCCCGCCTTTTTCCAGTCCCATGATTTCTCTGGAGGAATATTTAGTCGTCCGCAAATTATAAAATATTACTGAGTCCTCATCTTTTTTTATGATTCGCTCCAGTTCCATTTTCAACTTTTTAACATTTGCATCAGAAATCTCTCCTTCGAGGACCGAGTTTTGTACCCAGTGGAGGTATTGACGACACTTTTTTAATACTTTGCTTACTCTCTTTTGATTAACATCATATACTAAAATGATAAACACTACAAACACCACTTTCAGATTTACCAACGGGCAACGAAGGCATTGTATTCCTTTTCACCCATCAGGTGTTTTTCTATTTTATAAAGCTCCAGACGGATCAGCCTGCGGTAAGAAACCTGTCGTCCGATTTCTCTGTGATTTATAGTGGTCTTGAGTTTATTATCCAGTTCTTCGACGAAGGATTTCCTTGCTTTTTCTTTTAGCATAATTCCCTGTGTATCCTGATCAAAGTCCTGTTTTGTAACCATTTTTTTGCCTATCAGAGTAAAAATGATACGGTCAATAATGATTGGCTTAAATATTTCCGCAAGGTCGAGATTCAAGGTGAATCTGCGAAAATTAGTAGCATGAAGATAGCCAATACGCGGGTCTAAATGGGTCTTGTAAATCTCACTGAGACAAATAGTATAAAGCAGCGAGTTCCCAAAACTAATGAGCGTGTTAAGATAATTTTTCGGAGGTCGCCTGCTGCGGACCTGAAAAATAAAATCCGGATTTTCAATTATATTGTCAAAAGCTTTATAGTAATGATCCCGAATATTCCCTTCGACGCCCATCAAAGATGCAATATCTGAACATTCATTAATTATTTCTGTTAGTTTTTCCACCGACTGAACAGTTTCGGAGGTATTTTTTTCGCGGCTTTGATAATATTTCAGCACCTGACGGATATTTCTAGCTGCCCCCTGCACTATTTCCCGGGCTAAGGTGAGCCGTTTCTCATCATCAAGATAATGCTCGGCCTGCCTCAAGGTCATGTAACCGGAATTCAGGTGTTCCCTGGGGTAAAAGGTGCCCATATAGTAGCCGTAGTAATTAAAAAAGTGCAGTACAATTTCTCTTTGGGACAGGAAATCCAAAAGCTTTTTATTAAAGGTGACCTCGCCGAAAATCATAATCTCACCGGTGTCTTCCACAGGAATAAATTTTCTAAAATCAGCGCCTTCGAAATAAAGGGTATTATCTTTTCTAATCAGCTCTCCGTTTGTAAAAATGTACAAAGTCTTCTTCAATTTAATCCCCCCTATGACCAGCAAAATTCAGCATAAGCGCAGTTTTTACAGAACTTTATTTTTACGGGATGAGGGGGTTGGGGGAGGTATAATATGCGTAATATTTCCCGTTTAGTCCCATCCAGCGCTTTTTCCGTTTCTTCATCCAGTAAAACTTCCTCGCGCTGTTTTTCACGCGGGAAACGCAGTTCTCCCTTGGCGTTTACGCCACGCTGTTTGAGTTCATCGAGATAGAAGGCCAGTTGCATGCGCGCGCTCCGGCGGTACTTAGAAGTTTTTTTAACCTCGCCTATGATTAGTTCCCCTCCGGCAATTTTGAACACATCCATCTTGCTGTGGCCGACGGCAAGTTCTTTGCGTTCCCTTGGATAAGAATAATTCTGGATAAACCGGCCGAGGGACACATTGGCGTTGTCCTGGTCGGGAGTGATCTGGTGCCCAATCAGCCAGACCTCACGGGGACAGATGTAATAGTACCATACCAGGGTGCCGCTGACGTTGATTTCACGGTTTTCCATACAATCACCTATAAAGTTTATATAATTTTTCACTTTTACCACAGAGCATGTACCGCTTCCGAAGAAACATAGTTTTAAATCCTGTTCTCGATAATCAACCGGCTCCCTTTGCTTGAAACAAACCATAGCCTACGGATGTCTTGGCCCCAATGCCGTGTTCTGTAAGCGCCCTTTCGACCCATTCGGCGGCTACCTCAAGAGGGGTCTTGCCGACAAAAACTCCACTTTCAATAGCAGTGTTGTCTGATTCATTAATGCCGATGCAAATATCAAAACTTGCATCTTCTACCGTCAAAAAGCATACCGGCACCGGGTTATGATAATCAGCCGGTGGCTTGTCCCCAGCGTAATAAGGCCCGTAATGAGGATTCATTACATCAAGAGAAATTGTTGGGTTGGAAACAGGAAAAGCATCGAAAAACCTCACTGCACCCCGGTATGCTCCGGTAACGCTATTCTCTGGGCTGCCAAAAATATGGCAAAAACCGGAGTCACCCAGGGCGTCTTTTTCCCTATCTCCCTCAACATTATTAAATAGTTCGACAATCACCCGGTTCCTGGCCAATCCTTTGATTGCGCTGCCGGGTAAATAGGGCACGCCATAGATATGATGTAGGGTCATTGATGCTTCGTAAACGGAGGCGCCTCCCAACCCGACTACCAGGCGCCAGTCTACGGACAACCTTAGCGATTCGCTTGTCAAACCCATTTCCCGGATGGCTTTCTTCCGGCGGGCAATTATTTGTTTAAAAGGCACGCCGTTATACCTACCGGGGTCAATCCGCTTATCCCTGTCGTCCCTACTCAATCTATAATCAAACTTACTTCCAGTAAAATAGGCTGCCTTATTTAGAAACAAGGAGATGTTGTCTATAGCAAAAGGGTCGAAGATCTTTAGGGTATCAGCAGGCAAACAGTAGTTGGAATTAGCACTTTCCGTAGTAGTACTCACAGGTCCGGAAGCAGGTGGGTGAATCGCTCCGCTTCTACTAAAACTACATACCGCTACACTTTTGGCTGCCGGGCGCCCGTTTCTACCGGTTCCAGGCTCAAACTCCACCTCTATGCCTTCGGCCAGGCGCTGCTTGTCGCCAGGGGCGACATCTGAAATATGAAAGAATATATCTTTATAAATATCGTTTTCATTGTATGCTATAAATCCAAAACCCCTATCAGTCAGCTTTTTTATTTTCCCTTTAATTCTCATCTTCCACCACCCCTTCAATCAGTCCTTCAGCAAAACGGCGGAGCCAGTTGAACAGCGCGAGAACTTCTACTGTGGCGGTCCGGTATTCCACTGATGGAAGGGAGATTAAGCACTTCACCAGGTCTTCTTCCCGGGTAAAGGTGTCACCGTAGCACTCCCGCAGCCATTCACCGGTCTGGCTGTATATTAAAGCATAAGCCGCCGTATTGTCCTTTGATTTGATAAAAGCATAAGTAGCCCCAAGTCCATTTGTTTTAATCAGAGCCGGAATCTTTTTCGCGTAACCTTTGTACCTGACAGAATCCTTGCTTTCATTGCCACCTAGTTTTTCGATGGCCTCCTCAACATTCCGGTAAGCAAAAACGGCACGGCGCTGTTCAATTCCTCTTAGCACGGTATTTTCACTCATTTTTTGCACCTCCTTGGGACAATTCAACGTGCATATTTACCCATGCAAGGCCTTTACCAATAGTGGCGTTTCCTCCGATTTGGATGACCTGGGGCAAGTTACCGGTAAGAAATTCTAGTACTTCTTCCTCTTCGGGTTTGTCTGTTTTAACACCGTTTTTTCCGGTCTTAAATATTCCTTTATCGTTGCTGAACAGTGGGGTGGCCAGAGCCAGAGAATATAGCACGGTCTCCGGCGGCAGGTACTCCTCAGTAAATAGCTGCCCTTTGGCTACGGTTCCAGTACTGCTGTCGATTTTTGTTCTGGTGACCACTTCGGTGGACAGGCTTACAAAGTCCCGGAAGTCGTCATCGGATATTACCACCATATCGCGGGTCATTTTTTCTCTCCAGTATTTATGCGTATCACCGGAGGGTATTACATTTTTAGAAAGCCAATCGGCCATATTAGTGCAGCATTCCTCATTCTTATTATTGATTTCAAAAGTGTACTCCTCCAAAACAACCTTATTGTCTTTAACAAATAAATCACTGTCCCGGGGAGTTGAGTTTTCTAAAGGCATTTCTAATTTATGATCTATCCCGCAAAGAAGCATGTCCCTTTTGAAACGCTCCAGTACCCTGGGACAGGTGACCCAGGCAAAAACCCCCTTCATGGATTTCACCGGAAAAAGCAATAGCCTGGCATCGGTAAAGCCCAGTGCGCCCGCATGATCACCGCCCTTTTCCGGGCCGAAGACCAGATTAATGGCTTTTGTCAATTCATCTTTACTAATCGAGTTACCGGTGAATTTAAAATCCTTTTTGCCTGCGGCTATGGCCGGCACCATTTCTTCGAAAACCTCGCGAATGCAACCCTTTATGCCGGAACCTTCCACTTTGGGAAACCCGGTGTGTCTTTCTCTTTGCACGGGCAGATCCACTATGCCCAGGTCATTACCGCTGCCTGCATGAAGCGATGTTTCGCAGATAAAAAACAACGGTCTCGCTAATTTATACATCTTTTAACCCCCACTTTCTTTTTTTAGCCTTTTTCATAACTTCTTCTTTGTTTAACGTAGAATCAATAAACTTCCTGGCAGCTTCTTCATTTTGAAATGTTTTGTAAATATAGATGCTGCCCCCGTGTTTGAAATAATAAATTCTGTTTTGATTGTCGCCATCATCGAAAACCATATGCATACCTTTAGTCTCGGTTTTATTTTCCCGAGCAGCTTTATTTGCAAACTTTTCAGTAATTATACGCTGTATGTCTTTCTGGTTCTGTATCTCTTCCCACACTTCATCATTGCAATAAAAATCGAAAAACCTCTGCCTGTACTTTTCATGAAATATTACACCTAGGGGGCTTAAAAAGGCTATGTCGTCTATTGCCTCAACCAGACCCATTTTCTCCAACTTGGTGAATTCCAGGAAGCTTTTTGATCTAATATGGTTGTATTTTTCAATGCCTTCTTCCAGCATGTTAACTTCCCGCGAATATTTTTCAAATACATCATAGTCAATTTTAATAGGCGCCCTGGGAATTTCTATAACCGTTTGAGACTCCTCGAAAATGTAGTAGATGCTCCAGTTGTTCACGAGGGCCATAACGGTCATGTAAGGTATTACTCCCTTATAACCACCGGCAATATTAAATATTGCCTCACCATAATGATTAGCAGTAATTTCCCCAATCCGGTAGACAAGGTTGGGCAGTCCCTCCCGTACAAAAAGTTGATAATCTTTTACCTGTAGGCCGGTGATAATGTCTGCATCTTTAAAATGCACGGTAAAGTCCGGTTCCCCGTCAAACCTTGCTTTGATTATTTCTGCTGCCAGCGCGGAAACGACTGTATCGGTAGCTATAAGGTAAACGTCCAGGGGCTGCTTCAGAAATTCATAGATTTTCCACAGGCTTTTTATTTCCGCCGAAGCTTCAATATTATTAGCGGCCCAAGGAGTTACCCTTGCCTTTACCTGCTTAATCCTGGCCTGCAAATTGTGATATTCTTTAAAAGGCTTTTCTTTTATATTTTTGTAGTGAATTTCGATATCTTTATTAGCATCCAGGTAGTTGCTAAATAAAGATGTGCCAACAGTGGTTATAACCCTAATCATTATCGATACCTCCTACGAGGGTAAGGCCAAAACCCTGAGCAGCATAGGAGTCATAATCCGACAGATTTACCCGGTGAAATGCTTTTATTACTTCAGCCATATCACCGCTGATTATTTCCAGATAATACACACTGCCGGCGGGTACTGCCCTGCGCATAGTCTTTGGCCAACCTTTATTCATGTCAAAACCACCTACATGGATATACTTGCCTACTGCGGCTGCCAGTAGTTTTAGCTTAATACCGCGATACTCTCCAGTTAATGTGTCTTTGTCTAACCATAGGGGGAGCCAGCCACCCGCAAAAACAGTTGGTGTGACAAAATACAGCTTAAACCTTTTACCTTTGAATGCTGGCGCTGCAAAGGACAAGTCTTCCGCCTCATCCTTTGTGAGTGCTTCATAATAAACGGCTTTGCCTTCACCGCCCAACTTTAATAAGCCTTTGTCAGGCAAATCCAGACCTGAAAATTCCACGAGTATGGACACCTCCATACTTTCAATACCTTTTTGCATTCTAGCTTCCAACCGCTGCATGTTCACCCGGTAAAGCATATGGTCTTCTGCCGTCCCGGTTTTTTTGTTCCGGCCAATACCGGTTTTAGGTTCCGGAAGGATATAATCGGTCAACCGGTAATAGTAAAATTCCTTACTCTGAAGGTTTAAATATTCATTAATTGTATTGTGGTCCAATATGCCCTCTACCACTGCCTTTACTTCTTTTTCCACAGGCGGCGCCAGGACCATCGGAGCCGGGCAGGAGGAGGCGCCAGGAGCTTTTCTCATCTGGAGTAATAAAGCTTTATTATCCTTTTCTTCTTTGAGCTTGATACAATCGGCGGGTAGGGGAAAGCAAATATCTTCTCCCACCTGCAAGTACAGCCCCTTTATGCGCAGCGATCCCGTCGGGTCACCGGGACAGTTTGCCAGCTTCAAGCTCTCTAAATCACCGGAAAAATACGCGCTCCTTAAAGCTCCGTAAGCCACGCTTGGAAGCGGGGGGAAAATGCCTGAGGCTACATTGTCTTCGCCACTGAAAAAGGGCCTACCGTCCCGGAAGAAGAGGGTATCCAGGGCTTTTATGCGAATAATCATTCTTTCATCTCCCTCGCCAAAAAGTCGGCAATACTCAAGGCTGAAAGGAAATCTTGAAAATTATTACTGTATATATGAAGCTTTTCAAGCCTTTCCCGTAAACTATGCACGGCCAATTTTTTTCTTAGTTCAAATTCCTTGAATGTTTCGCCGGGCTTTTTCCTGAGCAGGCAGGACCTATGCAATAACCTTTTAATTTCAGACTTGATTAAGCTGTCTTCACATAGATTTCCGCCCTCATCCATTAGCTTTTGAAATACCAGGTTTATTGTTTTAATGAAGTTATTGGAAAACTCCTGTCCCTGGGAAGCATTGCCGCCGCTGGTTTGTTCTTCTGCGGCTCCCTTAATTTTGTTTATAAGGTCTTCAAGGAGATCTACCGTCCAAGCACCGTCGTAACGCCACTTGTAAATAGTCTTGTGAATTTCTCCGGAATGCTTTAAAACAGCCAAGGCAAAGGCGTCTTTGTCTCCATCTATGTTTTTCGCTTCGTTCTCCATCCTTCTAGCCCAACCCAGCACTTCACTCAAAGGAGCTTTCCAGTGGGCGACTACCACTCCGGCGGAGAAGGTGAGCTTGCGGTTTGTATATTTACTCAGGTCTATCTGTTCAAACTTGCTGCGCAGTTCTTTCAGCGTTTCGAACAGGTGGTTTATGTTAATAAAACCGAGAAAATCATCCCCTCCGGCATATACAGTCCTTCCCTTGGGAGGAATTACAATATCTCTTCCAGCTGTGCCGGCGAATTGTCCCAGACAATTGCTCAAATACCCCTGGAAGTCTTCCAGGGTTTCTCCGTTTATAAAGTTTCCCGCCAACCACTTACCCATATAATCTCCATCAAAAAGAACCATCGCATAATACGGTGTTAATTCGACCTTATTGCTTTTAAGGTACATATAAACTTTTTCAGTATTTTCCTTTGTACCGTCGGCAAGGCTTTGAGGTATATGCTTGCCGTTGTACTTGTCAAACAATGCAACCGTGCTTACTCCTGTTTCAGGAATTTTCCCCCGGCATTTTTCCAATAAGTCCATTAGGGCAATATCCGCGGTAGATGGGAAGTCTTTAATATAGTTTCTTTCAGATTCGAAATATTTCCCGGCACACCGCTTGACAAAGGTTATGCCGCCCAGCTTTTCTTTGCTGTCGAGGTACTTTAAGGGTATTTTATCGGAAAGAGCCGTTGCAAAATCGGGAACGAAGCCCTGCTTCTGCCCTGTTCTATAAAAAAGAACATTATGCTCACCGGTGACGGAACATTTTCGCGCCGGCTCCTGCTCAAACTGCATGAATTTTCTTGTGTTTTTAATAGTCCCGAAAGCTTGCTCAGCCTTTTTATATGCCGTTGCAAATTGTTTGTCGGGGTATTCTTCAAACAACCAGTAACAATGCCAGTAATTATTTATCTGCTTTAAAAGGCGTTCTGAAAAGCCCGGCGGTCCGGATATTTCCATCTTGCTCAGAAGAGTTTCGGCCATTCGCCTAAACTCTTCCTGTACACTTTTTTCTATATCCAGGCCCATGGCCCGGTTATTTTCCCTGTTGCTATCGTCCACTACCGCTAGAAAACGGTTGATTATGGCCTCATTGGTGAGTTTCGGAAAAATGACACGCGCTTTATATTTCTGTTCGACCCTTTCCGCCGCTGTCCGGCACAGGTGTGATAGAATAAAGCTGCCGGCATAAAGATCCTGTGTTTTCCTGGCCTGACTGATAAAGGCCTGTACAGGAGTTACGCTGAAAAGAAATAGGTATTTCATAAAATCGCCACCTTAAAAGCTTGTTGTGTATTGACAGCGCCCGGCCTAGGTCTTTCGAATGCTGTGTTCAACGTGGTAATAATCGGCCGGTAGCTTAAACTGTCATCAGTAATCACCGAAACATATATTGGTGAGGCCAGCCGCAGCTTGCTGCGGGCAAACCCGAGGTGGTCGCCGGAGTGTTCATGGGAAGCCCGCCCGATTCTCTCTAGCAAACTATTGACCGACCCGTACTGCCTGCCTATGACAATCTCTTTTAAGTAGGGATAATCGGCAGTACAGGCGCCGGTGAGAACTATTGTTGTTCCAGATGTATGATATTTACCGGGCGCCAAAACATCCAATAAGCTTCGAATGTAATTTAAATTGATTGCTTCTTTTGAATTGCAATCATTTACAGGCCTTACTTGAAAGCTGCCGAAACCCCGGCGGCTTCGTTTACCCACCCCGCCGAGTATAGACATAAGGATAAACAAACACTCAAGTTGTTTACCGGTAAAACCATCCGGTAAATAGTCATAGCCTAAGCTTACGGAAAAATCCATGTTTGCAAGTGCCTGTTGTCGCCATCCTTTGGAACACCTGCGGTTGTCAAGCTCTTGTACGCAAAAGCAATCTGAGCTTCCGGTATGATGCGGTAGGGGTTGGTAATTGATAGTCTTAAGTGTTTCCTGAAAATCTACCCTGATTTTAAAGCTGCTTTTTCCTTTTCCTTCACCTGCGCCGCCGAAGATCATCGCCTCTTGCTTTCTAAGCTTATCCAGGTTGCTTTCAGCCTGAACCACCCGCCACCAGAAGCGCATGACTCCTTTAAATGACGGCGCTCTAAGTTCAGGCGTCCGGTTGTCTGCGCCGGCCATAAACATAGGTGTTATGGTCCGGCATTGAAACACAATTAGATTTTTCATATGTTATTACTCTCCTTTTCCCCGTCCAGCCAGATCAACTCCCCTGTCACAAAGGGGTTGTCTCTCTGCTCTTGCGGTGAACGCCGGTCCACCAGGGCCACGCGCCACACCGGGCGGCCCAGTTCCTTGACAAGCGCGGCAATTTGCTGCACGATGTGTTGCATGGCCGTGGTGCCGCCGGTGATGTTGACCACCACTTGATCGACCTGCAGGATGGTCGGCAGCGCAGCCCCCGCTAACGACTCCGCTTCGCTGAAGCCGCTGTGTGGGTCCTGCATGTGCCGGATTGTGCTTTCCCCCGACCAGCCGGCCTTTTGGGCGATCTCATCGAATGAATCAACTGCGCTTGCAGAGGTTATAACAAAGAGGTGGTGCGGCTGGATGTGGCACAGGGCAGAGTAAAGTAGTCCTTTGGACAGACCCAGGGGACTTACCAGCAGGGTGCTGCCCTTCTTGCTCCCCGGTATCAATAAAAGTGCCCCCCTTTTTGAAATAACACTATTCTTCGATTTCATTTGAATATTAGACATATGGGCCCTATTAGTTGACAAATAATAATTCAAAAGGTTAGCGATTACTGTTCTAGTTCCTCAATCCCTCAAGTTGCTACTTACACAAACCATATTTCCTTCTCGTCATCCGCACTCACGTAGGAAAGTCGGCGAAAGAGTGCGTGCGATTAAAACATCGCCCTGTACTTTTTGCTCATCAAAGCGAACCTCATTTACTTCTAAAACGGAGTTTCCCAGCCGGATGCGGTTTTTAGTGAGCAGGTTATTGACCAGGGACAGGGGGAGCGCCGCGTATATAGCCGATTGAACTAAATAATTATATTGAATAGGGAGGGCGGGTGAAGATGGATCTATTTTCATATTTATGTAAGCGTGCAAAGCAACCGCTCCTTCAATTTAAGGCAACATCCTAAATGTCAGCTTAACATCTTAACAAGACCATTATCTGTCACAAGAACAAAAATTTTATTCTTAATGAATCTACTTTGTTCTGCTCATCCATTCTTTAAATACCATTGTACTACCAAATGTTATATGTATCTACAGAATATAACATATTTAAAGACCCTTCCCATTTGTAACCGGGAAAAGTCCGTACTTATAATTGAACCTGTTAAGAGAAAAATGGCTGGGTCTTGAGCATTGGGATTGACGGCAGGGGGTAATTTATTATGTCGGAAATACATAAGGGAGATTTGCTGGAGCACGAAGATACGATAAAATTACTACCTTTGTACCTATCTGGTGAACTGGATAATCAGACTTCCAACAAAATCAAGAAACACCTGGAAAATTGGTTACTGGGGTAGTTTATATGTTGAAGGTAAATTAAAAAGGCGTATTGGTGGCAATATCAAAAATTGGGATGCCGGTAAGATTATTTCCGGACGGTTATTTAGAGAAAGTCGCCTGGCTGGCAGAGCGCCCCAAGCTGTTTTATGCCGTTGCACCTTTCGTTCAATCAAGTATCCCGATTGAGGATAGGTGGTTTTTTTGCTCATGCACTGCCGTTTTTCATAAAGAAAAGGGGTTTACCTGTCTTTACCTTTTCAAATGCTTTCCTAAGTTTTTCTTACCCCTGCGAGGCTGCTTCCGGGATCACGATGGTCTGGCCGGGATAGATTACGTTTGGGTTGCTCAGGTGGTTTGCCTGGATTATTGAATCAAGCGTAATTTTATACTTCCCGGCAATTTGCCACAGGCTTTCACCGGCCTGTACGGTGTGTTTACGCGAGCCGCCTTGAGAGCCGGCCGGGATCTTCTCCAGTTTTGGATTAGTCTTTGTTTGTTGGGCAGCTTCAGTTCTTCCGGAAACAATTTCTACGGGTGTACCGATAGCTACCCTGGGAAAGAGCTCTTCGACGTCGTGATTGTACATGCGGATGCATCCGTTGGAGACATAGCCGCCGATAGAGGGAGGATTATTGGTCCCGTGGATGCCGTAGTTACCATTCGGGACGGATATACCCATCCAGCGTGTCCCAAGAGCGCCTCCGGGATGCATAATTTTTACGATAACAGTAAAATTGCCCGTGGGTGTCGGTGTCGAAGGTTTTCCTACACCCACTGAATAAGTATGAACAGGCCGGTTTCCCTCAAAATAAGAGAGTCGCCGGGTCGAAAGGTTAATTGAAAGGTGGCTGCCGTATGTGCGTGTCGTTGTCCCTGCCATGTCGCCCTCCTTCGGCAGATAAAAATCTAATGACCCCCCCTTTATCCTATGAGAATGCCCTTAAAAAATCCTTTTTAATATTTGTATGTTTTACCTTAATTAGGTTAATAATATTTTTAACAAGTCAAATTACGAAGATCGGGGGAGCTGCCAGTGCTTTGGCCCGGCCGGTATAAGTCCGGCGAAAGCTTTTCTGCCGAGGTTGAAAAGACAGTGAAAGAATCGGCGTCGCTTCCCAATGTCAATGGGGAACATTTTCTGACACAGCTGTCCGGTTTGAAGGAGATGGCTTTAGATGTGGCTCTGCGGGCCGGGTACAGGGTGGTCAACGCCGACGGACGACAGGTCAAAAATAGCTCCAGGCAGGAAGACGGGATCGTGATTTATTATAGCACTGCTTCCGATAACGTTGTGGTCAGGCGGCATCTAGGGGTGGGCGGTATGGCCGTATTTATCCGGGAGGGGAAGGTACTGGTCGCCTCCGGCTGTGGCGCCAAGATAATCGCGAATGCAGGCTGCAGCGACTCGCCGGACCTGATTGATCTCCATGATGCCCTGGCGGCAGTGGCCGGTCTTCTGGCCGCAGGAATTTATCCGGAACAATTTTGGCGCCGGCCCGGCTCATAAAAGGATGCCGGGATCTGAAAGAGAAGGTACTTATTGAAAAGAAAGGTAGGTGAAGGGAAATAAATAATCCCTCACTTTTCTTTTTATAGAGGGTTTTTTGTTCCTGGTGGCAAAATAATAACTGGAAAGGCGGTGGTTGCCGTAACAGTTACAGTCCTGGCCCGGGCAAAAATCAACTTGACCCTGGATGTGCTTGAAAAAAGGCCGGATGGGTACCACGAAGTGGAAATGGTGATGCAAAGCATCGAACTGCACGACCGCCTGGAATTCACCCCTGTTTCTGAAGGGATTACTATTCTGGTAGATGGCGGAGACGTCCCAAGTGGAGAGGATAACCTGGTCTACCGGGCGGCCAAGTGTATCCGCACTCACGGTGGGGTCCGGACCGGGGTTGAGATCTACCTGGAAAAAGCCATTCCGGTAGCCGCCGGACTGGGTGGCGGGTCGGCGGACGCAGCGGCTACACTGGTTGGCTTAAATAAAATTTGGGGACTTGGGCTCACGCTGCCGGAGCTGATGCTGCTTGGAGAGAAGCTTGGCTCCGATGTACCGTTCTGCCTGATGGGGGGAACGGCCCTTGCCAGGGGCAGAGGTGAAAAGCTACAAAGGCTGCAACCTTGCCCGCCACTGGGATTGGTCCTGGTCAAACCGCCCTTTGGTGTTTCCACGGCCTCGGTTTATCGTGCGTACCGGCCCATTAGGGCCGAAAAAAAACCGGATTACAGGGCTATGGTGGAAGTCATCACAGCTAAAGACCCCTGCGGCATTGCCCTTCACCTGTCCAATGCACTGGAGCCGGTCACCTTTGAAATGCACCCGGAGCTTGCGGTTATTAAGGAAATGCTTGTGGAGGCAGGGGCTCTGGGCGCGCTTATGAGCGGTAGCGGTCCCACAGTTTTCGGGCTGACCCCGGAGCTGAAAGCCGCCCGTACAGTGGCAGAGCGCTATCAAAAATCCGGCGGGCAGCAGGTTCTGGTTACGCAGACCTGGAATCCCGTTCTATAAAAGAAGAGCATTCTTGCGGTCGCTCGCAAATGGTATTAAGATAATAGAGGATCCTGTGCTATAAGCTACAAAATAGGGGAGGGACAGATATGGAGCACCCCAGACTGGTGCCGATTAAGCTGGATAATTACAAACCCTTGCGGGAGATGGTCTTTGAGTCCCTCCGGGAAGCTATCATCCTGGGCCGGCTCAAACCCGGAGAACGCCTAATGGAAATCCAGTTGGCGGAAGAAATGGGGGTCAGCCGGACTCCGGTACGAGAGGCAATCCGTAAGCTCGAACTGGAAGGCTTTGTGGTGATGGTTCCTCGCAAGGGAGCCTACGTGGCCGGTATTTCCGTAAAGGATATTGTGGATGTTTTTGAGGTAAGGGCGGCGCTGGAGGGGCTTGCCGCCGCGCTGGCGGCAGAGCGGATCACCAGCGAAGAGATGGATCAGCTGGAGCTGTCGCTCCTCAAAATTAATGTCAGCTACGAGGATGACATCGACGCCGTTGTTGAGGAGGATTCCTCTTTTCACACCCTGGTTTACCAGGCATCCCGCAACCAGCGCCTGGTTCAGATTATTACCCACCTTCAGGAACAGATTCATCGTTTCAGGATGACATCTCTATCCCAACCGGGCCGGACCAAAATTGCGCTTGATGAGCATAAAAAGATCGTCGAAGCGATTTCCGACCGGAATGTCGAATTGGCCCATGCCCTGGCCACCGAACACATTGAAAATGCGGAGCAGAGTCTATTAAATGCCCTCAGGGAGGAAGAGGCTTAATGGTAGATGCCGTTGTTTTGGCCGGGAGCAGTAACGACGGCCCGCTTAAGGAATGCAGCGCCGCCCGCTTTGAGGCTTTAATACCGGTAGGCCCAAAGATTATGGTAGAGTATGTTGTCGAGGCGCTTTTGAAGGCCGGCCGGGTCAGGCGGGTGCTGGTCGTCGGCCCCTCTGCGGATCTGGCCCCGCTGCTGGCGGGAGGGCGGGTATCAGTTGTGGAATCCGCCGGCGGGATCATGGAGAACATAGAGGCGGGGTTGAGGCTTCTAGCCGGGGAGCGGAGGGTTCTTCTGGTGACTTCGGATATTCCTATGCTTACACCCCGGGCCGTCGACAATTTTCTGGATTTGTGCGGAGATATGTCCGGGGACCTTTACTATCCGATCATTTCTAAGTCCGAAGTCGAAAAAAAGTATTCTTCTACCCGGCGCACCTACGTGGGTCTGAAAGATGGCGTTTTTACCGGGGGTAACCTGTTTTTGTTAAACCCCGATGTTTATAAAAAGTGTGTTGAAAATGGACAAAAAATAATCCAATTGCGCAAGAGTCCACTGGGCCTTTGCCGTCTTTTGGGCATCGGTTTCGTTGTCAAATTCCTGCTGCGCTCGCTCACCCTGGCGGAGGCTGAGAGAAAGGTTTCACAGCTGCTCGGCATGATTGACGGGGTCGTGGTGGTGTCGAAGTATCCGGAGGTGGGGGTTGATGTTGATAAGCCCGGGGACCTGGAATTAGCCAAAAAGAACATAGATCTGGGCAGATAGGCGAAAGCTGAGCTTACCGGGGAAAACAGCCCGGTTTTTTTTATGCAAGTGACACAGGTCATGCCATTCGGCAATAACCTGTAAAAAAAGCCGGGGGTGGATCATGACCCTTGAAGTCATTGAAGTGTCTTCTCAAAATGAGATGAAGGTGTTTAATGCTTTTCCCGGGATAATCTACCGGGATAGATACAAGGCGCCCACATTTCCTGTTCTTGAATCAAATCACCTGCAGTACGATCGCCTCTTCGAAAGAGTGGAGGCCCAGCCCTTCCTGGCGGTGAAAGAACGCCGTGCCGTGGGGCGGGTTGCCGCCGCCGTTCATGTCTCCCTCTCCCGCGATAAAATAGGTTTCTTTGGCTATTTTGAGTCGGTAAACGAGCCTGGAATAGCCGCAGCTCTTTTGAACCGGGCCGCCTGTTGGCTGAGTGAAAGGGGCGTTGAAAAAATGCTCGGTCCGGTGGACCTTAGTCCCCACGAGCGATTGGGGCTGCTGGTGGGTGGTTTCGCAGGCTACCACAATCCGGGTATGCCCTACAACCCTTCCTATTACCAGACGTTGCTGGAGCAATGCCCAATGGGTGCAGAAATTGATTTATATGCCTACCATTACGACCTGCGTAAACCCTGGCCCAAAAAATTGGTCCTGGTGGCGGAACGCTGCGCCAGGAACCGGCAATTCAAAATGCGCAGCTTCAATCCCGGTGACCTTTTCAGCGAGGGAGAGATGCTTGCCGAAATTCACAACGGCTCCATGGACGGGATTTGGGGTTTTACTCCCCTCTCCCCGACGGAGGGAGCGGCTATCTGGAAAAAGCTGATCGGCCATTTCGACCCCCGCCTGGTCCTGGTCGCTGAAATTAACGGACAACCGGCCGGCCTGTGCCTGACTCTTTGCCCTGCCGGCAGGAGGCCCTTTTGGGGCTTGCCCGAACAGGTCAACGCCCGCCTTGCTGTCCTGGCGGTGCTTCCCCAATACCGCTTTCAGGGACTGGAAGCGGCCTTAATCCTGGAGTGCTTCCGCAGGGCCCTGCGCCTGGGTGTAATAACTATCGAGTTTTCCCTCGTGGCAGAAAACAATGTGATGATGAACCGGATTATTCAGAGGTTGGGGGCGTTAGAAAAGAACAGGATTTATCGGGTCTACAGGCGTCAGATTTGAAGGAAATAATTTCTAAAAAACTTGGAAATAAGAAGGAATTTGCCAGCTGATGCAGAAACTAACTAATTAAGGCGGTAACAGACAGGGGAAGGTGGTGATTTTCGTGATAGTTACCGACGTGAGAGTACGCAAAGTATTGGCAGAAGGAAAGATGAAGGCGATTGTTTCGGTAACTCTAGATGATTCTTTTGTGATTCACGATGTCAAGGTGGTAGAGGGGCAAAACGGTTTGTTTGTGGCCATGCCAAGCAGAAAAACACCGGATGGGGAGTTTCGTGATATTGCGCATCCCATTAATACGTCCGCCCGGGAATTGATTCAATCGGCGGTCTTGCAGGCCTATTCCATGGCCATCTAGATTAATATAAACTTTGAAAGAGAGCGATAAGCTCTCTTTTTGTTTCCCGGACAAAGGAGATTAAAACTTTTTGTTGAATAAGCTAATAATGTGAATTCAAGTTGTACACCATATTTTTTTAGGAGAATCCTGTAACACGAATTTTTAATTGAAAAAGGAGGTCGCCGGATGAATCTGGCGGCGGTAATTCTCGCTGCAGGCAAAGGAACCCGGATGAAATCAAAGCTTCCCAAGGTACTGCATAACCTGTGCGGCAGCCCAATGCTGTCCTACGTGCTGGACGCCGTGACAGCCGCCGGTGTGGATCAGCCAGTGGTTGTGGTGGGCCATGGCTCGGACCAGGTTGCCCGGCAGGTGGCAGGCCTGGCGCAGATTGCCCTCCAGTCCGAGCAACTGGGAACGGCCCACGCGCTGCTGCAGGCCGGTCCATTTCTGCAAAATCTTCCCGGTCAGCTCCTCGTTCTTGGCGGCGACACACCTTTGATTGAAGCCGATACACTAGCCGGATTGGTCCGGAGCCACCGGTCCTCGGGTGCGGCAGCTACCGTACTGACGGCCGAAATGGTGGATCCGACAGGCTACGGCAGAGTCGTGCGGGGGCAGCAGGGCGGGGTCTGCAAAATCGTTGAGCAAAAAGACGCTTCACCGGAAGAAAAGCGGATCCGGGAAATAAATACCGGTATCTACTGCTTCGAGGTGGCGGGCCTTTTTGAAGCCCTCTCACTAGTTGCTCCGATTAATGTCCAGGGAGAGTACTACCTGACCGATATCATTGAAATGTATGTCAAGGAAGGCAGGGCAGTTGGCGCTGTGCTTTTGAAAGATTCCACTGAAGTAACCGGGATTAATGACCGGGTCCAGTTGGCTGAAGTGGAACAAATCATGCGCCGTCGGTTGCTGAGGGATTTAATGAAATCCGGGGTTACTGTGGTAGACCCCGCGTCTACCTTTGTGGGTCGGAAGGTCCGGGTGGGGCGGGACACCATTATTCACCCCTTTACCTTGATTGAGGGAAGCACGGTTATCGGCGAGGACTGCGTCATCGGTCCCGGTTCGCGCCTGTCCAACACTACTGTTGGCAGCGGTGTAACCGTTCAGAACTCCATTGTTCTGGACAGCCTGATCGGGGATAATTGTAACATTGGACCTTTTTCCTATTTGCGTCCGGAAACCAGGCTAGGAAACGGTGTAAAAGTTGGTGACTTTGTAGAAATTAAAAAATCGCTGCTCGGTGCTGGAAGCAAGGTACCCCATCTCAGCTACGTAGGGGACGCCACCCTGGGCGAAAAAGTAAATATTGGGGCGGGCACCATCACCTGTAACTACGACGGTTACAAGAAGTCGCCCACCTACATTGGCGATGAAGCTTTTATCGGAAGCAATACTAATTTGGTCGCACCGGTTGAGATTGGGGCCAGGGCGGTCACCGGGGCCGGCTCAACCATTACCAGGAATGTGCCGTCCGACGCGCTGGCCGTGGAAAGAGCCAACCAAAATGTTTTGCCGGGCTGGGCTGCGCGGAAGAAAGAAAAAAAATAATTGTGGACAAGAAATTTGGAGGTAGTCAGGAAATGTCATCGCGCTATAAAAGGCTGAAGATTTTTACAGGGAACGCAAACGCAGAACTGGCGGAGGAAATCGCCCAATACCTGGGCGTTCCTGTTGGGGATGCCAAAAGCTCACGTTTTTGTGACGGAGAAATTAATGTGAAAATCAATGAGAGCGTCAGGGGAGCCGACGTCTATATTATTCAGCCCACATGCTCGCCCATTAACGAAAATCTTATTGAGCTCCTAATCATGATTGACGCTGTGCGCCGTGCTTCTGCCAGGCGGATCACCGCTGTCTTGCCTTATTACGGGTATGCCAGGCAGGATCGTAAAACTAGAGCGCGGGACCCGATTACCGCCAAGTTGGTCGCCAACATCCTCGTCGCAAGCGGCGCTCGGCGCGTTCTCTGTATGGACCTTCATGCCGGACAAATTCAGGGCTTTTTTGATATACCGGTGGACCACCTGCCGGGGGTACCCATCCTGGCCGAATATATCCTGCAAATTGGGCTGGAAAATGTCGTGGTGGTATCGCCCGACCTGGGCGGGGTCACCCGGGCCAGAGACCTGGCCGAGCGTATCGGTGCCACCATCGCCGTTATTGACAAGCGCCGCCCGGAGCCTAATGTTGCCGAGGTATCCAGCATTATCGGCGGCATTCAGGGCAAGAACGTGGTTATGATCGACGATATTATTGACACGGCCGGAACCATCATCAAGGGAGCCGAGGCCTTAAAGCAGTGGGGGGCCAATGAGATTTACGTGGCCTGCACCCATCCTGTCATGTCAGGTCCGGCCGTCAAGCGGTTGGATGAAGCGCCCATCAAAGAAGTGATTGTAACCAACACCATCCCGGTTTCCAAAGAAAAAATGATTGATAAGATCAAGGTTCTTTCAGTTGCGCCCCTCCTTGGCGAGGCCATCATTCGCATCCACGAGGATCTTTCCGTGAGTAAACTTTTTGACTAGGATGCGCCGCGGCCCTGACAGTTTCTCCTCTCTTCGTACATTTTTCAGGTAAACGCGTTAAAACGCTAACAGTGAGGTGAGCGGATGGTCAAACATGCCCATGGTAAAAAGCCGAAATCTATTATAGCGACAGACCTGGACGGAACCCTGGTGGGAAGCCGTACAGCGGTTTATGACTTTAATCGCCACATGATAAAAAATAGAAATAATTTTCTGCTGGTGTATATCACAGGCAGGATCTTTGCTTCCGCCTGGCAACTGATCACAAAGGAAAACCTTCTTTACCCTGACGTGCTGATTACAGACCTGGGAACAGAAATTTATGTTGCGCCTCGCTTTGGACTGGACCAGAGGTGGGAGCAGAGAATGCAGTCAACATGGGACGCCGGAAAAACCCGAACTGCTGCTCTGGGCTTGGAAGGGCTGCAGGTGCGGGAAATGCGCCCAAGGTTCCGGCTATCCTTCAGTGTCGATAGAACAGCCTATCAAATCACTTTGAAAAGGCTGCAGCAGATTGTGGATAAAGAGGGGTTACCGGTTAAAGTAGTGCCCGTTTCAGCAGAAGCCATTGATTTGGTTCCCGCAAGTGCAGGCAAGGGGCTGGCCCTGTGTTACGTCCGGGAACGGTGCCTTGTTGAAAAGGAACAAACTTTCGTCTGCGGCGACAGCGGGAAAGACCTGTCCATGTTCATTAAAGGATTCAAGGGAATAGTAGTCGGCAATGCCCGACCGGAGTTAAAAAAAGCGCTTAAACTTAAAAACAGGGAAGTGTACTTTTCTAAATCCTATTACGCTTCTGGAATCCTGGAAGGCCTCAAAAAATACGGTGTGGTATGATTTTTTACGGAGGCTATAATGCTGGAAACACTCGTTTCAAACCCGGTTTATGGTTATTTCTTTATCTTTTTTGCACGGGTTGCCGATGTGTCCCTCGACGTTTTCCGCCTTCTCCTGCTGACACGCGGCTATGCCCTGCCTGCGGCCGCGATTGGTTTCATTGAGGTTAGCATTTTTGTGGTCGCCCTGGGATCGGTTTTGTATGGCGGTTTAACGGACCCCATCAAGGTCATAGCCTATGCCGGAGGGTTCGCCACCGGTAACCTTGTCGGAGTTTATATTGAAGAGAAAATGGCCCTTGGTTATGTTGTTGTTCATGTTTTCCCGGTGAAGCCACGCTGTGAAGAACTGGCTGTCCAACTCCGGGAGGGTAGCTTTGGGGTCACAAAAATCCCCGGAGAGGGCCGTTCCGGACCTCGGGACGTGCTGATTGTTACCACCAGGAGGAAGCACCTGGGTGATTTGGTGAAAATCATGAATCAGGTGGCGCCTGAGACGTTCTTCAGCGTATCCGACATCCGGTCCATCCGCGGCGGGATCTTTCCCCGCCGGAGGCCTTAAATTGATTCAATAGTCAA
>DHTR01000049.1:0-22795 GCA_002408725.1 Pelotomaculum sp. UBA5255 | reverse complement strand
CTTAAATTGATTCAATAGTCAAAGAGTGGCTTTCGGGCTTACTCTTTATATTTTACATGCGAGTTACATGAAAAATTTGGTGCGAATCATTGCCTTTGGGCTTGTTGAATCCAAAAGGCTCAACGATTGTTTCGCTCTGAGGCAGGTTGCCTGGTTTTAGCTTCTACTAACAGCGATAAAGGTTGTGTGAGTGATGGTATCCAGCGGTAGGACTGTTGTCGAGTACCTCGACCCCGAGCCCGGGCGGTGGCTGGACCTGGGAGGGGGACTGGGCGCCGTTCTGGAGGCAGATTATATTTTTGCAGCCTCAAAAAAGCCCTGGCTTACAGTTTGTTCCGGAGTAATCGGGGGCGGCCTGGGCACGAGGCGTTATTTTATTAACCGGCAGGTGGATAAAGATTACGATGAAGATCGGCCGGAGGAAGAAATGGCTGCCTTCCTGGCGGCAGGTTTTCGGGAATACGGCAGTGCAGCCGGTGCAGACTGGGCGGGACTGATGACAGCGGCCCGGGTTGGCGACGCTTGCTGGGTCCGCCTGTCGCAGCAGGGCCGCAGCGTGACCGTGATTGTTACGGCCGGCGTCAATAATGCCTGCGTAGCCGGTCTCACGCCCTGCTGCGGGATGGAAGGCGTCGTCAGCCCGCCGGGGACTATCAATATCATGGCCTTTTTTTCGCATGCCCTGTCTCCTGGGGCCGTGGTAAACGCGGTACAGACGGCTACTGAGGCAAAAGCCCGGACGCTGCGTGAAATGCGTATTCTTTGTCCGTACACAGGCGCCTATGCAACCGGGACAAACACAGACGCGATGGTCATTGCGGCGCCTGATCTACCGCCGTTGCAGCCCTATGCCGGCCCGGGGACGCTCCCCGGCTACCTGCTGGCGCTTGGCGTGCGCAAGGCCCTGAGGCGGGCTCTGGAAAGGTACCTGAAGTGGCAAAAGAATTCGGGTTGATGGTAGGAAAAGGCGGGTTTCGTGAAGAAGCTTCACATAAGCTTAAAGAATGCGTGAAAAGGAGTGCCTTAGGATGACCCGAAAAATGAGCCGGGCCTTTGTGGGTACAGCTATGGGTGTTCTGCTGATTATGTCAATGGCGTTTTTACTCCAGGGCTGCGGGCAGGTTTCGACAGGCGTAAGCGGTTCTGACTTTCCCTTCACCGTGACCGATGACCTGGGCAGGCAGGTGACCGTAAGGCAGGCGCCCAACCGGATTGTCTCCCTGGTTCCGACCCAAACGGAAATCTTATTTGCTCTTGGGCTGGGTGACCGGGTGGTAGGGGTGACCGAGTTTTGCGACTACCCCGCTGAGGCCGGGGCGAAGCCCAAAGTTGGTGGGTTTGCTACCCCTAACGCGGAATTAATTGTGGTCGCCCAGCCCGATTTGGTGTTGGCCGGGGTCATCCAGGAGGAATTCATCCGCCAATTTGAGGAAGCCGGGCTGACGGTAGTCGCTCTGGAAGCACTAAGTCTGCCCCAGACGCTGGAAAAAATACGGCTTGTCGGGCGGATCACAGGCGCCGACGAAGCGGCGGAAAGCCTGGTCCAGAGCATGCAGCAGCGGATAGATACAGTTGCCGACCGGGTGAGCGGCCTTTCCGAGGAGCAAAAGCCCACCGTTTTCTTTGAAGTCTGGCCGGAGCCTCTGACCACGGGCGGTGCCAGAAGTTTTTTAAACAGCCTTATTGTAACGGCCGGCGGTAAAAACATCGCCGGGGATGTGGACCTGGACTGGGTGACCTACAGCCCCGAGATGGTGCTCGCCAGGAACCCCCAGGTGATTATTTTCTCCCACCACGGCGAGTCCACCCAAACGGTAGAACAGCTCAAGGCGCGCAAGGGCTGGGAAAAGGTTGCCGCAATTCAGCAAAACCGGATCGGCTACATAGAGGATCAAAACCTGCTGGTCCGCGCCGGGCCACGGGTTGTTGAAGGTCTGGAGCGGGTTGCGAAGTACCTTCACCCCGAATTGTTTGAATAGAAATCCATGCCGCTAAAAATTTATTTTTAGGATAGGCCACGAAGCTAAGTTAAGCTAAGTCAGGTAAGCAAGGAATAATGGCACAGGTTAGCGCGGGAGCACGCAAGGAGGGCTGCCTTTTTGAAGCCTCAGAGCCGGGTTTGGCGCTGGAGAATGATTACCGGCACACTGTTTCTCGTGCTGGGACTGCTGGTTATCATCTGCTCGACCATCGGTCCGGCCCAGATCAGCCCAGTGGACGTATTGGCAATGCTGCTGCGAAAAGTGCCCTGGGTGGGATCCATCGTCCCGCGCGGGGATTGGCCGCAGAGCCATGAAACCATAATCTTTCAAATGAGGCTGGCGCGAGTCATCCTGGCCGTTCTGGTGGGGGCCGGGCTGGCGTCGTCCGGGGTGGTCCTCCAGGGTCTCCTGCAGAACTCCCTGGCGGACCCTTATATCCTGGGGATCTCCTCGGGGGCCGCCCTGGGGGCTACCGTCGCCATGTTATTTGGCCTTGGAGCCCATGTCCTGGGCGTTTTTGCACTGCCTCTGATTGCCTTTGCAGGCGCCGTGGTAACTGCCTTCTCGGTGTACAACCTGGCCAGGGTGGGAGGCCGGGTGCAGGTGTCAACCCTGATCCTGGCCGGCATTGCCGTGGGTTCCTTTTTATCGGCTGTGACCTCCTATCTTATGATCACGGGCGGGCAAAATATCCACCAGGTAGTTTTCTGGCTGATGGGTGGGTTGGCCGGTCGCGGTTGGGATCACGTTGCTGTTTTAGCGCCTTACATTGTGATTGGTCTGGCCATCATGCTCTTGAATGTACGAAATTTAAATGCCATGCTGCTGGGGGATGAGCCGGCCCAACACCTGGGAATTGACGTTGAGCGGTTGAAGCAGGTGATGCTGATGGCAGCCACCCTGACAGCCGCAGCCGCGGTGGCCGTGAGCGGGGTAATCGGTTTTGTGGGTCTGATTATTCCCCATGCCGTGCGGCTTGTTGTCGGGCCGGACCACCGTGTGCTGCTTCCCTCGGCGGCTCTTGCGGGGGCTATTTTTCTGGTCGCGGCGGACGCCCTGGCCCGGGTGGCGGCGGCTCCCGAGGAAATACCTGTGGGCGTCATTACGGCGCTTTGCGGCGGGCCCTTTTTTATCTACCTACTCAGGAAAAAGAAGGAGCCGGGCTTTTGAGCAACAGGTTCTTTTTGAGTTATAATAAGGCAGGTTTCGATGGGGGCAGGAGGATTGGTCATGCCTTTTTATTTAAACGTTCTGGGTGTTGAGTGCACCTACGGTGCGGTCAAGGTTATTGACGGCATGACCTTAGCGATCAGCCAGGGAAGTTTTGCGGGAATTATCGGGCCCAACGGCTCGGGCAAGTCGACGCTCTTAAGGTGTATCAGCCGTGCCCTGAAGCCTGTCCGGGGGACGGTCCTGCTGGAGGGAGAGAGCCTTTACAGCCTGGGTTCCCGGGAAGCGGCCAGGAAAATGGCCGTGGTGCCGCAGGAAACAGCCGTCAATTTTCCATTTACCGTTGAAGAAATTATAATGATGGGCCGGTCTCCCCACCTCGGGCGCTTTCAGGTGGAGGGTGAAAAGGACTTTGAAATAGCCGGCCGATCCATGGACCTGACCAATACCCGTCACCTGGCCGGCCGGCTGATCACCGCCCTCAGCGGAGGCGAGCGGCAGAGGGTGATCATTGCCAAGGCCCTCGCCCAGGAACCGGAGTTAATCCTCCTGGACGAGCCTACTTCTCACCTTGATATTAACCAGCAGGTGGAAATCTTGAGTCTTCTGCAGCGTATGAACAAGGAGAGCGGCCTGACCATTCTAGCCGTTTTTCATGATTTAAACCTGGCTGCGCAATATTGTGACCGGATGGTTTTAATGCAAAGGGGACAGGCCTACCAGGTGGGGAAGCCGGAAGAAGTGCTAACCGCCGACAACATTAAAGAAGTCTACGGGACCCGTGTCCTGATCAAAAAGCACCCGGTTACCGGCCGACCCACGGTATTCTTGCTAACCCAGGGCGGACAGGAGACCGCCGGAAAGGGCCGGATTCATGTCATCTGCGGAGGCGGGGCCGGCGCAGCCGTGCTGGGGCTGTTGGCGGGCCTCGGCTACGAGGTCTCCGCAGGGGTTCTGAACGCGGGGGATATTGACTGGGAAACGGCAAGTTTTTTGGAACTAAGGATGACGGAAGAGGATCCTTTCAGCGATATATCAGACCGCAGTCACAAGGAAAATTTAGAGATGCTTCGAGGAGCCGATGCCTGCGTGTTGGTCAGTATCCCCTTTGGCCGGGGCAATCTCAAAAACCTGGAGGCGGCTTCCCAGGCTTGTGAATGGGGGAAACCTGTGCTGCTGGTGGAGGAGCAGGAAATTGAGGAGCGCGACTTTACCGGCGGCGAGGCGGCGCAAAGGTACAATCAATTGAAGCGGCAGGGAGCCTTCGTTTTGCGGGACCGGGCCGAAGTCCCGGATGTGCTGGCCGGGCTGTTGCCGGTGCGTACGTAAGACCCGGCAAGCATCTTTCCGACGTTCCCATTACTTAACAATACCATTTAAAGGAGGTGCTAAAATGGAAGTTAATAAAGCGATCCGGACCAGGAGGAGTGTACGCAAATACAAGGATGAAAAGCTTCCGGAGCAGACCATCCGGGAACTGATCGAGTTGGCTGTATGGGCGCCCAGTGCAGTGAACAACCAGCCCTGGGCCTTTGTGGTGCTTGAAGACAGGGAGTACCTGAAAAATCTGTCCGGGCGGGCCAAGACCTTCGTCCTGGAGAGATTAGATAAGCTGCCGCATCTTGAGAAATACCGCAGCATGCTGGGCAATCCGGACTTGGATATATTTCACGGCGCGCCGGCCTTGGTCATGATCTACAGTCCCAAAACGTTGGATACTTATGTTAACGACTGCAGCATGGCTGCCTTAAACCTTATGCTGGCGGCCTGGGACAGGGGCATTGGCAGTTCCTGGATTGGCTTCGCCCGTGGCATCGGCAATACCCCCGGGGTAAAAAAAGAACTGGGTGTGCCGGAGGAATACCAACTGGTAGCCCCCGTTATCCTGGGTTACCCGGAAGGATCAACGGCCTCTGTGGATAGGAAGCCGCCACAAATTTTGAGCTGGAGAAAATAAGAATTTACCCGTGAAAACGCGTTATCTTAAAGGTTAACTGTCAACAGGCGCCTTGAAAACGAGCGCCTGTTGACAGCAGTTTAAGTCTTTTGTCTTTTTTGTTGTCTTATGTTAAAATAAGTTGTATTTGAAAAGCATATGTTTGCCAGTCCTGTGGCAATCTACACCGGCGGGAGGGGGTCTTTGCGCTCTTCCGCCTGCTTATCCAGGGGGGAGGGGACAATTGCTTGCGGCGACTCTTCTTGTTGCGGGGCGGCCTGCTCGTCCGTCGAGTCCAGGATTAAGGCTTCCTTTAAGGGATCCTTTGGTTCCCCGTCCTTGAACTCATCGGCCGTACTGGGATCGGTTTCCTCATCTGGGTCACCGCTGCTCTTCTTATCTTTCATAACCTTTTCCAAGGACCGGTTAATCGTGGACCCCAGGCCCTTGGTTTTTTGCAGTGTATTTTCCCAGAAATGGCCGGTGCTTTCCCGGAGGTTCTTGACGGTTTCCTGCAGCCCCCCCTCCAGCTTAAAAATATTGTCGAGGCAGGCGCTGGTAACGACCACAACTTCTTTCCCCAGTGTGCGCACGTAGGCGATGTCAATGAAGGCGCGCCCTTTGATCATGCCGTTGAGCAGGTTGCCGGAGAATTCCAGGCCGGCAATTGTCCCTGTCGAGAGGTTAACGTAGTATTCGTCGACAAAGCCCAGAACGGTTCCGTTGTCGGCCATGATTTTGGCTCCGAGGATAACGACCTTCTCTCTTAACAGTTTGACGATGTCCGGTAGGCCGGCCGCCCTTTCCACACCGGTTGATTTTTCTATGGTGATGGCGTCGCTGCCCACACTTTTAATTTTATGGTAAGGGATAAACCTTTGCTCCTTAAACCATCCTTTTTGCTCGATGATCAGCGCAGCCACTTTTCTTTCGACCGGGTCCACGATGAGCCCCTTGACGATACCAATTTGCTGGCCTTCTTCCAGGCTGATTACCGGCATGGCTTCAAACCGCTTGCTTTTCCGCATTTTTAAAAGCCTCCCCGCAATCCATAAAGATTCTTTGCTAATCCATATTCCCCGGGCAGGATAGTTATGACAAATAAAGGCAATAATAGGACGAAAGGGGTTGTAAGTTCAATGGAACATGAATTAAATGTACAGGCGAGAGTGGATAAAACCAAAAGTAACAGACGTAGCTTGAGGGAAAAAGGGATGGTTCCGGCCGTTGTTTATGGGAAAAACGTGGGCAGTATTGCTATCGCGGTGAGTGCTGCTGAAATGAGAAAAATCCTTAACGAGGCCGGATCAAATGCTCTGATCAGTATGAAAATTGATGAAAACGGAAAAACCAATAAGTATAAGGTGCTGGTCAAGGCCATCCAACGGGATCCGCTGCGACGTAACCTGGTCCACATTGATTATCACCAGGTATCAATGAAAGACAAGGTGCACGCCAATGTTCCCGTCCTGCTGGAAGGAACACCCCGCGGGCTGATCGCAGGCGGGGTCCTGACACCGCTGATGCGCCGGGTTGAAGTGGAGTGCCTGGCAGACAGGATTCCAGAGTCCATCACTGTCGATATTTCAGGCCTTGAAATTGGAGATGTTTTAACTGTGGCGGACCTCGAACTACCCGATGGAGTAAAAATTCTTGATGACCTGGAGGTCCCGGTTGTGACGGTGGTTGCGGAAAGGCAGGAGGTCGAAGAGGTGACCCCGGTCGAAGAGGAGTCGGAGGACAAAGTAGAGGAAACAGAGACGGAAGCTACTTCTTAAGGATTCTTCGAAATGGCCCCGACAACTCAACGCGACAAAGAACCATCCCCTGTCGCCGCACTGTTGCGGGGCATTTCCTAGCACCAACGCTAAAAACTCTTTTCTCCAGAATCCAAGCGTATTAAAATAGGGGAGAGTAAAAGCGGAGGTGCCTTTAATGAAATTGATTGCAGGCCTCGGCAATCCGGGTAGGGAATACGCCGGAACCAGGCATAACGCGGGCTTTATGGTGATTGACCGGCTGGCAAAAAGCCTGGGTGTGGCCGTGGGAAAGAAAATGTTTAAAGCCCTTGTCGGCCAGGGGCAGGTGAACGGGGAAAAGGTTGTACTTATAAAGCCTCAGACTTTTATGAATTTAAGTGGGGAGGCAGTGGTCGCGCTGCTTAACTGGCACAAGCTTTCTGCCGCGGACCTGATTGTCATTTACGACGACATGGACCTTCCTTCCGGTCGGCTGCGCATCCGCCCGGGAGGCAGCGCCGGAGGGCACAGGGGAATGATCTCCATAATTCAGACCCTGGGCGAGGAAAACTTTACCAGGATCCGGGTCGGCATCGGGAGGCCAGTCGGACAAGGTTTTGAAACTGTTGATTATGTTTTGAGCCGCATCCGGGATGATCAGGCCAGAGAAATGGATGAGGCTCTGGAGTTGGCGGCGGAGGCGGCGCGCTGCACAGTGCGCCACGGCGTGGAGCAGGCTATGAATCTTTACAATAGAAGGTGATTTTTTCTACTCTTTTGCTGATGCTCCGGGTTCAGCGCTGAAGCCCCTCCTGCTTGGGCTCGCAGCAGCGGGCCTGGCCTGGCAGTTAAATAAGGGTTTGGGCCGCCTACCCGGCGCTGTGCCGGTCCACCTGGCACCTCTGGTGGAAGAGGTGGCCAAGACGGCGCCGGCGGTGCTTTTTTCTGTAGATATATTTTTTACCCACTTGTTTTTTGGGGTGGTGGAAGGAGCCTGGGAGCTTATTTCAGGCCGCCGTAACGGTTTTTACGCAGGTCTGTCGGCAGTGGCCAGCCATTCCGTCTTTGGGTTTATCACGGTTTTTGTCCTGCAGGCGTACGGCGCTCTTGCACTGGCCCTGGCAGTCGCGTACCTGGTCCACGCCGCCTGGAACCATGTCGTAATGATCCGCTGAATAGGACACCTGTGTCATGATCAGGTAATAACAAGGTGGTTAACGGTGATGGGTATTGAGTAAATAAATCATACATATGAGTATTAGTAAATACATATGAAAGGGAAAAGGTTTCTTGGCAGTTACTTCCGATGATGTGCACACTTTAGCCTGGCAGTGAAAGTGGGACACGGAGGCAATCTAAATAAGCATATTTGTTTAGGTTTTAAGAAACCTGGACGGTACTTTGAAGCTGCTGTACATCTGTGAATGTTGTGACAGCCTGGTTAAAGAAATCGTACTCCCGGACGGACTCTCGGAAGGCGCGCCAAACTTGACGGGGTCAGAGCTGCGGAATATAATAAAAGTGAATGGCAGTGCGGCAGATGTTATCTTAGAGACCCTCTGCGATGACTGCCGGGAAACGCTATACGGAGGGCCGGAAAGCACTTTTATCAGCGGTCCGGTTCTGCATTGAAACCACTTAGATTTAACAAAATAGTAAAATTCGAGCTTTGGCCAGGCGCAGCTAAAGCTCTTTTTGTGATGGATAAACGGAGGGGGCACTCATGCGCGGCATTTTGAAACCACTCCAGTCTGCAGCCGAGTTTCAAAGCCTGGCCCGGGGACTGGAAAACAATTATCCATACCAGGTGGTTACCGGTCTTTCCGGTTCCCAGCGCAGCTACCTCTTGGCCGGCCTGGCCGAAGAGGTGTCCCCACTGCCGCTGTTGATCGTGACACCGGGAGAGCGGGAGGCCGGAACCATGGTGGAGGAACTGATGGAACTCTTGCCCGGCGCTGCGGTGCGGCAGTTCCCGGTTCTACAGCTCCTGCCCTATCAGGTTCTGGCTCAGAGCAAAGAGGTGGTGTCCCAGCGTCTACAGGTGCTGGAAGGCCTGTCCAGGGGCGAGCGGGTGGTCGTGGTGGCCCCGGTTGAGGCCCTCCTGAGGCGGCTTGTTCCCCCGGAGGTTTTCCGTTCGGGGGTAATCAGTCTGGATGTAGGCGGCAGGGTGGACCTAAAGGAACTACTCGGCCGGTTGTTGGACCTGGGCTACGAGCGGGTTGATCTGGTTGAGGCAAGGGGGCAGTACGCCCTTCGGGGCGGCATCCTGGATGTTTTTCCCATGACCGCTCATAGGCCGACCCGCCTGGAGTTTTTCGACGACGAGGTGGACTCCATTCGCCGTTTTAACGCTTCCACCCAGCGGTCGGAAGAAAAAGCTGCGAACCTGGTCATCTATCCCGCCAGGGAACTGGCCGTCAGCCCGGACGCCTGGGAAGCCGCTCGCAGGTTAATGGCAAAGGAATACAAGGAACAGGGGCGCAAACTAGCTCGGTCCAAAGACGCCAAAGCCGTCCAGCAGCTCCGTGAAAAATTTGGAGAGGTTCTGGAGGGCGCCGACAGCTGTTTTGCCGGTATCGAACAATACCTTCCTTATTTCTATAGCGAAGTGGTTACCCTGATGGACTACCTCCCGGCCGGGGCCCCTGTTTTTGTAGATGACCCGGCCCGGATCAAAGAAATAGCCGATTCTGTTCAACGGGAGCGCGCGGAGACGTACGCCGGGTTGCTGGGCCAGGGGAGCGTTCTCCCCTCCCAGTTTGCGGCCTGTCTGGGATGGGACCGGATTGAGGCGGCCCTTTCCAGGCGGCGTGGCATCTACAGCTCTTTATTGCCGCGGCAGCCGCAGCTTGCCCGAGCCCAAAACAAGGTGCATTTTTCCGGAAAAACAATGCATAATTTCCTGGGCAACCTGAAAATGCTTTCAGAAGAGATTCACCACTGGCGCCGGGCCGGCTTTGCGGTTGTTCTCCTTGTCAACAGTTACCAGCGGGGCCGGCAGCTTCTTTCCGCTTTAAAAGATGAACAGGTGGACGCGTTTTATACGGGGGCTCTAGAAGGGCACGTCCGTGCCGGAAACGTGGTGATCACCACGGGCAGCCTGGGGGGCGGTTTTGAGCTGCCCGGCTGCAAGCTAGTGTTGATTGCCGAACCGGATTTATACGGTCAGCGCAAAAGACCCCGGCGGGAATGGAAGCGGACGGACCGCCTGGCCCCCTTTGTGGAGATCAAAGTGGGCGATTACGTTGTCCATGTCAATCACGGCATCGGCCGCTACCTTGGGGTGGCTCCCCTGACCCTTGAAGGGATTCGGAAGGAGTACCTCCTGCTGAAGTTTGCAGGGGAAGATAAGCTCTACGTACCGGTTGACCAGGTGGGCCTGATTCAGAAATACCTGGGCGGCGAGGGCGAAGCGCCGCGGCTGTCCCGGCTTGGAGGAGGGGAATGGGCCAGGGCCAAAGGAAGGGTTCGCGAGGCGGTCCGGGAAATGGCCCAGGAGCTGCTTGCCCTTTACGCCGCCAGGGAGACGATGACCGGCAACGCCTTCGGCAAGGACACCGTCTGGCAGCAGGAGTTTGAAGCTGCTTTCCCCTTTGAAGAAACACCCGACCAGCTTCGCGCCATCGATGAGATTAAATCTGATATGGAGCGGCCCAGGCCCATGGACCGGCTGCTGTGCGGGGATGTGGGCTACGGAAAAACAGAGGTGGCCCTGAGGGCGGCCTTTAAAGCGGTGGTAGACGGGAAGCAGGTGGCCTTGCTGGCGCCCACAACCATTCTGGCCCAGCAGCACTACAATACCTTCCGGGAAAGGCTGGCCGGTTATCCGGTTAATGTAGAGGTCTTAAGCCGTTTCCGGACCCCCAGGGAGCAGCGTAAAGTGCTTCAGGAGCTTGAGCGGGGGACCGTAGACATACTTATCGGCACCCACCGCCTAATTCAGGAGGACGTACGTTTCAAGGACCTGGGGCTTTTAATCGTAGACGAGGAACAGCGCTTCGGGGTAGCCCACAAGGAGCGGCTGAAGCTCCTGCGCAAAAACGTGGATGTCCTGACTCTTACCGCCACACCCATCCCGCGCACGCTGCACATGTCCCTGGTGGGCATGCGGGACAGCAGTATCCTGGAAACACCGCCGGAGGACCGCTACCCTGTCCAGACCTACGTCCTTGAGGAAGACCCGATCCTGATCCAGGAGGCGATCCGCCGGGAACTAGGCCGGGGCGGGCAGGTTTTTTTCGTTTACAACCGGATCATGGATCTGGACCGGGTCGCGTTATGGCTGCAGAGTCTGGTCCCCGAAGCCAGAATCGCGGTGGCGCACGGCCAGGTTCGGGAAGATGCGCTGGAGCAGGTGATGCTGGACTTCATGAACCGGGAATACGACGTGCTGGTCTGTACGACCATTATTGAAAACGGACTGGATATACCCAATGTCAACACCCTGATCGTCAAGGAGGCCGGGATGATGGGGCTGGCTCAGCTTTACCAGCTCAGGGGCAGGGTCGGCCGATCCAACCGCCTTGCTTATGCCTACTTTACTTTTCAAAAGGACAAAGTGCTGGGCGAGGCTGCGGAAAAACGGCTGGCAGCTATCCGTGAGTTTACGGAACTGGGCTCGGGTTTTAAAATCGCTATGCGTGATCTGGAAATCCGGGGGGCCGGGAACATCCTGGGTGCGGAGCAGCACGGGCACATTGCGGCAGTCGGCTTTGATTTGTACAGCCGTCTCCTGGAGGAAGCCATCCTGGAGGCCAGGGGTGAGCAGGGGTCCCAGCAGGTGGAAACCAGCATTGAGCTTCCGGTGGAAGCTTTTATTCCCGACACCTACATTCCCGACACCAACCAAAAGGTAGAGATTTATAAGCGTATCGCCGGCCTGGCTTCGCTGCCCGACCTGGGTGAAATGGAAGAGGAACTGGTGGATCGCTTCGGGGATCTGCCCGAGCCGGTGTTGAACCTGCTGGCTGTAGCCAAAGTCAGAGTTCTGGCCGGGAGGTTGAAGATTAAAACAATCAGCCTTTTACCCGGGCAGTTCCGCCTAATCATTGGCCCCGGCCACCCCCTCACCGGAAACGACCTGGTGGCTGCCTCAAGCCGGTATCCGAATAGGATAAAGTTCAATGCTGCCGAAGAAGACTTTGAAATAAAACTACGCCTGGCGGGAAATGGTCGTGAAGACAGCTGTGGAGATAGCCGTTCTCTTCTGGCCCAACTGGAAGGCTTTTTGGATATCCTTGGGGCCGGGCAAGAAAAAGGGGCCGAGGCTCCCGTCAAAATATCACAGGAGGTTGTCACCGGTCATAGAGTTGAGATATAATACTCTTATGTTCTTGAAGGGGGTTTTTTTTTGAAATATACAATTAAGCTCATACTTCTGGCTCTGGCGCTGCTTGCAGTATCTTTTGCAGCCGGCTGCGGCAGCCTGGGAATCGGTAAGGAAGTTGTTGCCACGGTAAATGGTGAAAAAATATTCAGTGATGAACTGACCCAGAGTGTTGACGAAATGAAGGCCAACTATGAGAAACAAGGGGTGGACTTTAGCGGGGACAGGGGAACGGATTTAATGGAATCCCTGCGCAAAGATGTCCTGGAGCAGATGATTAATAATAAGCTGATGCTTCAGGAAGGAAAAAAACTGGGCAGTCTGACGGCGGAACAGATCCAGGAAACAATCAAGCCGTTTAAAGAGCGGTTTCCTTCCGAGGAGGAATACCAGAAGTTTTTGTCCCAGATCAAGGTGAGCGAGGAGGATGCGGCGTACATCCTGAACTTGCAGGATAAACTGACTCGGGAGGTACCGGTTGCATCTGAGGAGGAAGTTCGGAAGTATTACGAGGAGAACAAAGAAATGATGGCCCAACCCGAGCAGCTGCAGGTCCGTCACATCCTGTTCTTCGTTGACGAAGGAGATAAAGGCTACCCTGTCCAGCACACCGACGCCGAGGCCAAAATAATGGCTGAGGATGCAATTGCCCAGCTCAAGCAGGGGAAGGATTTTGCCGAACTAGCCACGGAAAAATCCGAGGACAGCGGTACCCGGCCGAATGGCGGGCTCTTTACTTTCGCTGAGGGTGAGGCCGTAGAGGCGTTTTCACAGGCGGCGCAGGTGCTGAAAGACGGTGAATTTACGCCGGCTCCGGTCAAAACGGAGTATGGCTACCATGTCATCAAGCGTGAGAAAATAATTGCGGCCGGTACGGAGCCCTTCGAGCAGGTTCAGCAGCAGCTGACTGAGCAATTGACCAATCAAGCCAAAGAGACCCGGTTCAACCAGTTTATGATGGAAGCCAAAAGCAATTCCAACATTGTCAATAAGCTTGATGAAGGAAAAGAAGGAAATTCCTCTAACGAATAAGAAAGAAGTTGAAATCTGAAAAGTTTTTAAGGCGATTGGTAAAAAATGAATAACTGGCTCCCTCCTGATATATACTATCATAGACCCTGAAATAAGCCGAAAAGGAGGGAAGGGAAATCAATGAAAGCAACGGGCATCGTCCGCCGTATTGATGATCTGGGAAGGGTTGTCATCCCCAAGGAAATTAGGAGAACACTTAGAATCCGTGAAGGTGATCCCCTTGAAATTTTTGTAGACAGAGAAGGTGAGGTTATCCTCAAGAAGTACTCACCAATCGGTGAGCTGGGGGATTTTGCCAAAGAATATGCTGATTCCTTATACGAAGCTCTGGGTCATATCGCCTGCATTGCTGACCGGGACACCATTGTCGCCGTTTCCGGCGCGCCCAAAAAGGAGTTTTTAAATAAGCCAATCGGGCCTGCCATTGAAAAAGTTATGGAAGAACGCAAGGCCGTGGTCATTAACAGCCCGGTTGAGGATCCCTTCTGCAAAGAGTGTATGATCATTGAGGATGGGGAGTGCAATTATTCTTCAGAAGTGATTGCCCCGATCATTGCGGAGGGGGACCCAATCGGGGCTGTGATCTTGGCTTCCAGGGAGCCCGATGTTAAAATGGGTGAAATGGAGCTAAAGTTGGCCGAGACTGCGGCTGGTTTTCTTGCCAAACAAATGGAGCAGTAAGCAAAGGTGGCCTCATAAGGGCCACTTAAATTTTTGATCTGTCCGCGCTGCAGGCTAGGCCTGGACTTAATCGTTTCCAAATTGAAAGAGGGGTTTTAAAAGATGCCTGTTACAGCCAGAATCACCATTGCCGGGCTGGGTGCCGGAGCGCCCGGCGATCTCACCCTGGGTGCCTGGGAGGCCTTAAAATCTTCCCCCTGCACCTTGCTTCGCACGGGGAAGCACCCCGTCGTGGAATGGCTTTGCCGGGAGGAGATTGCCTTTTCTACCTTCGATGCTATTTACGAGCAGGCGCCCAACTTCCAGGAAGTCTACGCGCGCATCGCGGAGGCGGTTCTCGGGGAGGCCCGGCGTCAGCCCGTGCTGTATGCTGTTCCGGGACACCCTCTAGTTGCTGAGGAGTCGGTACGCCTGATTCTGGAAAGGGCGGAGCAGGAAGGCCTGCAGGTGAAACTGCTGCCGGCGGTGAGTTTCTTGGATGCCGTTTTCTCGGCGCTCCGGCTGGACCCAGGTTCGGGTCTGCAGGTTTTGGACGGCCTTTTGCTTGAAGAGAGGCCGCCGCTGCCCACCCGCCCGGCCGTCATTACACAGGTTTACAGCCGTCTGGTGGCCTCGGATGTGAAGCTGTCGCTGCTCGAGCTTTATCCCCCCGAACACCCCGTTACGGTTCTGAGGGCGGCCGGCGTACCGGGCGAAGAGAGGGTTGAGACGCATCCGCTGTTTGAAATCGACCGGTTGGACTGGGTTGACCACTTGACCAGCCTGTATCTGCCTGAAACCGATAAAAGCAACGGCATTTGCTGCTATCCCCTTGACCCGCTGGTAAAGATTATATCCCGGCTGCGCGGTGAGAACGGGTGTCCCTGGGACCGCGAGCAGGACCACCGCACCTTAAGGCCCTATCTTTTAGAAGAAGCTTATGAAGTTTTAGAGGCGCTGAACGAGGGGGATATGTATAAAGTATGTGAAGAATTGGGAGACTTACTACTACAGGTGGTATTCCACGCTCAAATTGCCTCGGAAAGTCGATCTTTTGACATAAACGACGTAGTGGCCGGAATTAGCGAAAAATTAACCCGCCGGCACCCCCATGTATTTGGTTCTGTCACTGTCAGGGACAGCCGCGAAGTGAACTTGAATTGGGCTAAGATTAAGGCAGAAGAAAAGGGGGGTTACACTCCAAAAGGTCTCCTGGCCGACGTTTCCATGTCCGTACCAGCGTTAATGCGTGCCTTCAGGCTTCAGAAAAAGGCTGCAGGCGTCGGCTTTGACTGGCCGGACTACAGTGGGGCCATGGACAAGGTCCATGAAGAACTGGACGAGCTTGAATCAGTGGCCGCCGGAGGCGAACTTATAAAAATTGAAGAGGAATTGGGCGATCTCCTCTTTTCAGTAGTAAACCTGGCCAGGCTGCTCGGCGTTGAGCCGGAAACGGCTCTGACCGGTACATCGACAAAATTCATCAAACGCTTCGCTCATGTCGAAGAAATGGCCCGGCTTGCCAACCGGGATTTACTGCAGTGCACTCTTGCCGAACTGGATAAGTGGTGGGAGGAGGCAAAAAAACTAGAAAAGATCCGGGAAAAACGATAAAAAACCCAGGAATCATTTTCTTAGCGGGAGGAACTGAGAGAAATATCGCGAATAGTATGGGAACTGGTATCATCATTTCTTTTTAGGAGGGGTCAAATGAATAAGGCGGAATTGATTTCGAACGTTGCCGAAAAAACAGAACTGACCAAAAAAGATGCTGAAAAAGCTGTAACCGCAGTTCTGGAAACCATCGGCGAGGCCTTATCCAAGAGCGACAAGGTCCAGCTGGTTGGATTCGGGACATTTGAAATCAGAGAAAGAGCAGCCCGTAAGGGGAGAAACCCGCAGACCGGGGAAGAAATCGATATCGCTGCGGCCCGGGTTCCTGTTTTCAAGGCCGGTAAAGCGCTCAGAGATGCGGTAGTCAAATAATTTATCCGGGGAAGATAAATCAGGCTGCCATAGTCTGATTTCTTTTTAAAAAGCTAAAGGATGGTGGCGGCAGACTTGCGCCTTGACAAATTTCTTAAAACTTCCCGCGTGATCAAGCGGCGGACTCTGGCCAAGGAAGTGTGTGACCGCGGCCGGGTGGAGGTGAACGGGCGGGTTGCTAAAGCAGGTACCGAGATTAAGCCTGGAGATACCCTGTCTATTCATTTTGGTAACAGGACGCTGAAGATCGAAATCGTTTCCGTTCAGGAGAACGTACCGGCTAAACTAGCTGCCGAGATGTATAAGGTTGTCGAGGAAACTACATAAAACACACCCCTCCAGCTCAGAATAAATAAAAAAGGCGGGAGGGGTTTTTATGTTCCGGCATCCACTGTCGAAAATCGTTTTGCTATTAATGGTGCTGTCTCTTTTGACCGTCGGCTGTGGGAGGCAGGCGCCTGCACCCAAGCCGGCGCCCCAGGCCCCCCAGATCGAGGAACCGACCATTTCCCTTTATCTCAGCCAGACAGGTCAAAAGAAAAACATCAAGATGGAAGAGTATATTCAGGGTGTGGTTGCCGCAGAGATGGACACCAAATGGCCGGTTAACGCGCTGGCCGCCCAGGCCATCCTGGCCCGTACCTATACAATGGAAAACATCCAGGCGGGCCGGGTCAAAAAGCTTCGGGGAACCGATGCTTCCACCAGTGTAGAAGAATTTCAGGCCTATGAACCGACCAAGATTAACGATAATGTCCGCCAGGCGGTGGAGATGACCCGGGGTGAGGTCGTGCTCCATAACAACAACTATATTCACGCCTGGTTCTCCGCCTGTGACGGGGGGGTTTCCGCCACTGCAGAGGAAGGTCTGGCCTATACCAAAGAGCCTACACCCTACCTCAAGGCGGGGACCCAGGACGGCTGCCTGTCCATAACCGCTCCTCAGAACAAGGCCTGGGAGGCCAGAATACCACTGGCTCAGGTCAGGGCGGCTGTGCAGAAAGTTACCGGGAAGGACCCCGGCTCTATCACCTCGGTTTCTATCGAAAAGAAGGGGCCCTCGGGCCGGGCCGAGCAAATTAGGATTGGGAACCAGACCGTGGGCGGCCCCTCCCTGCGGCTGGCGCTGGGCAGTGAAAAAGTCCGCTCCATGCTTCTGTCGGGGATCCGGGTGGAAGGCGGACAGTTGGTCATAACCGGGAAGGGGTTTGGGCACGGAGTGGGCATGTGTCAGTGGGGGGCCCGGCTTCTGGCGGAGCAGGGTAAGTCCCCGGAAGAGATCATCCAGCTTTATCATCAAGATATTGAAATACAAAAACGGTGGAAATAAGAAGTAGCGATATTCAGTCCCAATAACCATAATCAAAAGGGGGCCCCCAAAGGCCTTCTTTTTTTGGCATAAATACAAGGACGGAGCATAGGATGAAATGAACCTGGTTTATTAAAGCGGGCATCCTTCAGCTTGGAGGAAAACCCTTGTGAAAAGGGGTGGTGGACGTGGATGAACGCCTAAGGCACAACATTTCTGTCAGCGGGCGCAAGCAGCTGGTTTTGGAGGGAGTCCTGCACGTCGACAGCTTTGACGAGTCCGAGATAACGCTGGAAACCAATCTGGGCATGCTTGTTTTAAAAGGAGAGGGTCTGCATATCACTAACCTCAATTTAGAGCAGGGAAACCTTGCCGCGGAAGGGTACTTTAGTTCCTTTCAGTACCACGAAAGCAAAGATAAAGGCAAGGCTAAAGCGAAAGGACTGTTAAGCAGGATCCTCAAGTAGCAGCACCCAAAGAAAAGCGCTCACAGGCGCTTTTTTAAGCAGGGGAGGCGCTGAAATGGAATCGTTGTTAGACCAATTCCGAGCGTTTGCGGCCACCGTAGCGGCCGGCCTGACCGCCGGCTTTTTTTATAATTATTACCGTGAGGTCAGGAAGGCTTTCAGGTTTAAAAAATTGGGAACTACCTTGGGGGATATCGTATTTTGGCTCGTGACAACGGCAATGATCTTCCTGGTGCTGCTCCGGGGGAACTGGGGTGAGGTGCGGCTATATGTCTTTGTGGGACTCTTCCTGGGGGCTTTCTTTTATTACCGGCTTTTCAGCGGCCGCGTGAGCCGTGTTCTCAGATTCAAATTCCAGGTCATTCAGAAGACCTGGCGCCTCTTGATCAGGGCCATGGGGATGATCCGGACGGCGGTTCTTTTCCCTTTTCGCCTGGTTATCCTGGTTGGATTCTTCCCCCTGGAGTTTTTCAGCGGCCTTTTAAAAAAGGCAGGCAGGAAGTTTAAAGCTGCCTGGTACAACCTGGCGGGCAAAAGGATTGAGGGCGGCCTTACGCGAGCAAGAGCCAGGCTGAGCCGCCTGGTCTTTTGGAAGAAACGAAAAGAGGAGTAAGTTCGCTGTTCTAATTACCGCGTGCTCAAAAGGGGAACCCGGGGGAAGCTATGAAATTGAGTTTTATCCACCGTTGCCATTGGGATAACGGTGATTTGCCTTTTTGCGGTTGTGCAAAACACATAAAAAGAATAAAATGATTAATGATTGGAGACTTTTCAATAAATTATATTTATACAGAATTATCTTAATTTTCCTTTTGAGGAGGGGGAACATATGGTGTCTGCTTGTGAAGATATTATCGAGGAATTGACCAGGCAGAATACACGTATGGCCATTATCCAGCAGATCGCTAAAAGAATTAACGTAGAGATGTCCTATGATGATATTATCGACGAGGTTGCAGCGCCTCTGCGCAGTGTTCTGCCGTATGACCTGCTCAGTTTTTGTTTGCTTGAAAAGGACCAGCTCATTATCAAGTCCGGAGTACCCAAGGAAAATAAAATTCTGGGTGTCGGCTGGATCCTGGACAGCCATAAGTCGGCCCCCTGGAAGGCTGTTTTGGACAAGCGGTGCTTTTTAAGGCAGGATATCTGGAACGATGCCGATAAATACCAGGAAGACGACAACCTCCGCGAAATAGGCATCAAGTCGGCAATTATGGCGCCGCTCCTGGTAAACAACGAAGTTATCGGCGCTCTTAATTTTGGGAGTAAAATGACCTACGTTTATTCGGAAAATGATTTTATTTTTGTCCAGCAGTTGGCGGACCAGCTGGCTGTCTGTATCAATAATACGCGTCTATTTGCTGAGGTTACAAAAAGCAAGAGGGAGTGGGAGGAAACCTTCAAGGCGGTTCCGGGCAGGCTCTTTCTCATAGACCTCTCCTACAACGTACTGCGCTCCAATAACCAGGAGCCTGTAAAAAAGATTGGCGAGGGCTTTAAATGCTATGAAACCATTGCCTGCTGCGAGGGTCAGCGCCAGCTATGTCCTGCCGTGGAAGCTTTTCAGACGGGCAGTGCCTGTGTCGAAGAGTTCACCCAGACCAGCACCAAAAACATTTATAACATCTCAGCTTACCCGCTCTACAATGAAAAAAACGAGCTTTATGGCATGGCTGTATACGTCAATGATGTTACCAGCAAAAGAAGGATGGAGTCTCAGTTGTTTCAATCGGCCAAGCTTGCAGCGATAGGTGAGATGGCCGCAGGGGTTGCTCACGAACTGAACAGTCCCCTCACCGCCATCATCGGCAACTCCAGCTTGATTTTAAGAAGTAGATCACCGGACGATAAGTACTTGAAACTGCTGCAGGATATTAAATCCTGCGGGCAGAGGAGCAAGCGCATTATCCAAAACCTGCTTACCTTTTCCAGACAGGACAGCTATGCCTTTGCTCAGGTGTCCATCAACGATGTGGTGGAGAGTAGTTTATACCTGGTTTCCTATCAAATCGAAAAGAACAAGATAACTATAAATAAGAACCTTAACCCCCGGGTCCCCCTTTTTATGGGCAACAAGCAACAGTTGGAGCAGGTCATTATCAACTTTTTGCTTAATGCCAGGGATGCTTTAGAGGGTTTGGCTGATGGCGGGATTGAAATCAGCACCGACATGCGGGAGGATGAAGAAGCGGGCTGCGCGGTGGTCGAGGTTAAGGTAGCGGATAACGGAAGGGGAATCCCGGAGAGCATCATTGACCAGGTTTTTAACCCCTTTTTTACAAACAAGGAGAAAACCAGGGGAACAGGGTTGGGGCTTTCCGTCAGCCTGGGGATTGCCCAAACTCACGGGGGCAGGATCGAGGTTTCCAGCGAGGTTGGCAGAGGCAGCAGCTTCTCCTTGATTATTCCGCTGTAACAGTATTATTAGTAAGATTGGGGTGACAGCAGTGAAGAGGCCGGAAGTCCTGGTAATTGATGATGAGATTGAAGTCGGTACCTTTTTTCAGTATTACTTTGAGGAAAAAGAATTCCCGGTGGCGGTGGCTAATTCGGGTTTTGAGGCCAGAGCTTTGCTGTGCGAAAAATCCTTTGACCTGGCTCTGGTTGATTTGAAACTGCCCGATACCGATGGGATTACCCTGCTGAAGGAAATCAGGGACAGCAGCCCTGGCTGCGAGGTAATCATTATGACCGGGTACAGCACGATCAAATCCGCCGTAGAGGCCATGAAGCTAGGCGCTTTTGATTATATCGACAAGCCTTTTGATGAACTGGAGGAACTGGACACGCTGCTGGAGCGGGCTCTGCAGTCTATTTATAACAAACAGTGGTTTATCCGCGATGAGCTGCACAAGCTGGCTTCCGAATTCAACATCATCATGGCTGATGACAGCCCTTTAAAAGAACTATTGCTTCTGTGTAAAAAAGTAGCGACCCGCAAGATTTCCGTCTTACTTGAAGGCGAGACAGGGACTGGAAAAGAGGTCCTGGCCAGATTTATCCATGCCAACAGTCCCCGTTTCGGTAATCCCTTTATAACCATTAACTGCGGGGCGCTCACCGAATCGCTCCTGGAAAGCGAGCTTTTCGGACACGAAAAAGGGGCCTTTACCGGTTCCCAGGGCGTCCGGCACGGTATTTTTGAACTGGCTAACAAGGGAACCCTTTTTCTTGATGAGATCGGTGAGGCCTCGCCATCCATCCAGGTAAAGTTACTGCGTGTTTTAGAAAGCGGCGAGTTTTACAGGGTTGGTGGTGAAAAACCACTTAAAGCCGATGTCCGGGTGCTGACTGCCACCAACAAGAACCTGCGGGACGCTACAAGAGACAAACTCTTTCGGGAGGACCTGCTTTACCGCCTTGACGTGGTCAATCTGCAGCTTCCGCCCTTGCGCGAAAGGCGCATGGATATTGTACCCCTGCTCAACTACTTTATAGAAAAAAATCTGCCGGAAGAGGAGAAGCAGTTACTGGTCCGGTTTAATAACCAGGCCATGGATCTGCTTCAGAGCTATTCCTGGCCGGGCAATGTCAGGGAACTGTCCAATGTGGTGGCCCGCGCCATCGCCCTCAGGAGCAGCGACCTGCTGGGTCCGGAGTGCCTGCCCAGACATGTTGTTCTCCACGATGAGGAAGAATTTCTGGCAGAGCACATGGGTACGAAGACCAACATTAACGATGTGGTCCGGGACTGGAGCCGGAGGCTGCTCAAGGTAATCCTAAGCAAGGGGACCATTGACCTGACGGAGCTTACGGAAGCAATGGATCAAGAGGTCAATTGGGCGGTCAGGCGGGTTATCGAAGAAATCCTGATTAAAACAGGCAATAATCGGACTGAAGCCGCAAAAATGCTGAACGTTAGCCCCAGGGTTTTGCGCTACCTGCAAAATGAAAAGGGCAGATAGATAGAAAGTATCTGACGGCCGGTTGCCGGGTTTTCGGCGACCGGCCGTTTTTTTGTTGACAATTACCGCGCCGGCTACCGTTTAAATCTTAATTGAACTCCAGGCTAAGTTTTCTAACAGAAAGGAAAATTCAGTATTCAGTAGGTCTCTCGCCATGGAAATCTTTTTTTTCGAATATTCGCTAACACTTGGCACTGTCTTTGCTTTTAAAGATAGTCAACAAAGGGAGGTAAGGTTTTTATGTACAGGATCATTAAAAAAGAAGTCCTGGCGCCAACGCTCAGCCTGATTGAAATCCAGGCTCCGCTGGTGGCCGGAAAGGCCAAGGCCGGCCAGTTCATCATCCTCCGCGTTGAGGAGGGGGGCGAGCGGATCCCGCTCACCATTGCAGATTTCGACAGGGAGAAAGGGACCATTACCTGCGTCTTCCAGGAGGTTGGTAAAACCACCAAACAACTGGGGACTTTGGAAGAAGGAGACGGGATAGAGGATTTTGTGGGGCCGCTGGGACTCCCGACCCACATTAAGGATTACGGGAGCGTAGTCTGCGTCGGCGGCGGTGTCGGTGTTGCCCCCATTTATCCCATTGCCCGTGCCATGAAGGAGGCCGGTAATGAGGTAATCGGAATTATTGGCGCCCGCAACAAGGAAATCCTTTTCTGGGAAGACCGGATGCGTGCTGCCTGCACTGAGCTGCGGGTTGCCACCGATGATGGTTCTTACGGACGCCATGGCTTTGTCACCGATTTGCTTAAGGAAGCTATTGAGGAAAAGAAAGGCTTGGGCTTATGCATCGCCATCGGCCCGCTGCCGATGATGCGGGCGGTCACTAATCTGACCAGGGAATACGGCCTGAAAACCATGGTCAGCCTCAACTCGATCATGGTTGATGGGACGGGTATGTGCGGCTGCTGCCGGGTCACGGTCGGCGGCGAAACAAAGTTTGCCTGTGTCGACGGCCCGGAGTTTGACGGCCACCTGGTTGATTTTGAAGAGATGGCCCGGCGCTCTGTCATCTATAAGCCTATGGAACAGCTGGCCCTGGAGCGCTACCTGAATGAGCCTGAGCACAAATGCTGTTGTGGAAGGGGTGGTGGAAAATAATGGCAGGGAAGATGCAGCCCAAAAAAACTATCGTTTCCAAGAAAAACCCTATGCCGGCCCAGGACCCCTGCCAGCGGTCCAAAAATTTTGACGAAGTGGCCCTGGGTTACCAGGAAGATACCGTTATAGCCGAGGCAAAACGTTGCCTTGACTGTAAAAACGCACCCTGCCGGCAGGGT
>DHTR01000019.1:9416-22129 GCA_002408725.1 Pelotomaculum sp. UBA5255 | reverse complement strand
GTGAGGAGGCGGCCTTGTTTGCCTCGGACCTGTTCCGCATGTATTCGCGTTACGCCGAGCGGCAGGGCTGGAAGACGGAAATATTGAACGCCAACTATACCGATATCGGCGGTTTTAAAGAGGTGATCTTTCTGATTGGGGGCAGGGGCGCATACAGCCGTCTGAAGTTTGAGAGTGGTGTCCACAGGGTTCAGCGCATTCCTTCCACCGAGTCCGGGGGCCGGATCCATACTTCCGCAGCTACGGTAGCTGTGCTGCCGGAGGCGAAGGAAGTTGACGTGGATATCGACCCCAACGACCTGCGCATAGATGTGTTTTGCGCGTCCGGTCACGGCGGCCAATCTGTCAATACGACCCAGTCCGCAGTTCGGATCACCCATATCCCGTCCGGTATCGTTGTCTCCATGCAGGACGAAAAGTCACAGCACAAGAACAAAGATAAAGCGATGAAGGTGCTGCTGGCGCGCCTGCTTGACCGGGCTCAGGAAGAACACCATCAAAAAATGTCCAGTACCCGGAGGTCCATGGTAGGAACAGGTGACCGCAGCGAGCGGATTCGCACCTACAACTTTCCCCAAAACCGGGTTTCCGACCACCGTGTAGGACTTACCCTGCACCGATTGGACACAGTGCTGGAAGGGGACCTGGACGAAATCATCGATACACTGGTAACCACGGACCAGGCGGAAAGACTAAAGCAGGTGGACTAAGCGCTTCTTATTCAGGGCCAGGCAGATGATTTCCCCGCTGGGAGATGATCATGCCCGGCCCTTTTGTGAGGTGGGAAAGATTTGAATACGAAAGATTTGAATACGACCATTGGGCAAGCCCTGAACCAGGCCAGACAACAGTTAAAAGAGAAAGGAACCGGCTCCCCGGCGCTGGACGCCGAGGTTTTGCTTTCTAGCGTCACGGGACTGGACCGGGCCGGTCTATACCGGGAGTGGGAGCGGCGCCTACCGGGGGAGGAGGAGGCCCGTTTTTTTGAGCTGGTCCGCAGAAGGGGCCTGAGTGAGCCGGTGGCCTACCTGACCGGTCACAAGGAATTCATGGGCCTGGACTTTACCGTTGGTCCCTCCGTCCTGGTCCCCCGGCCGGAAACCGAGCTTTTAGTTGAAACCGCCCTCGAAGTTCTCCCTCCTTCCGCCAAAATCATTGATGTAGGTACGGGCAGCGGGGCTATTGCCGTCAGCCTGGCCTCCTTCCTGGAGGGTGCGGTGGTTTACGCCACCGACCGCTCACCGGAAGCCCTGGACGTGGCCCGCTTGAATGCGGCCAGGCTCGGCGTCGGGGAGCGCTGTTTTTTTTACCACGGCAACCTTCTGGAACCACTGTCGGGCCTCGGGTTGAGGGGCCGGGTGGACCTGATTGCGGCCAACCTCCCTTATATTGGGCGGGAGGAGTATCCCGGACTGCCGGAAGAGGTCCGGCTGTACGAACCGCCGCCGGCCCTTGACGGGGGCGCCGGTGGACTGGACCTCTACCGCCGCTTGATTCCCGCCGCGCCTGAATTCTTAAAGAAGGGCGGCTTGCTGCTGATGGAAATTGGCTGCCGGCAGGGGCAGGCCTTGAGCGCGCTGCTGAGTGTGCCGGTTTGGAAGGTAACTGTGCGGAAAGACCTGGCCGGTCTGGACAGGCTGGTGGTTGCCCGGTATGCTCAGAGCTGACGCAGGAATCGCAAACATGGCCCTGGAACAGGTGTTGGAAGGAGCGGGCCAAAATTTTTTAGTGCCCGATTTACCTGCTCCGGTTCCTGCCAGGGTCAGGAATGCTGCGTTTTTGATGCGCCAATTTTGCGGTATGCCGGCGGATGTTGATAAACACGGAAATTGGCATTATAATTAAAAGCGTTTCAGGGGTCCTGTTTCAGGGGACCTTCCCGTTAATTGTCAACATACGGTAAGCAATAAGGTGTGCAGTAAGTAGATGTTATGTACATAGGGGGCTTTGACGGGAGCCTGGACGAAGCTGCGATTAGCTGTGAATTAGCTGTGACTAAGATCTGAATTAGAGGTAATCCATGGAAGAAAAGAAATGTGCAACCCGCTACATCAGAATAAACCCGGTCCGCCCTGAAAGAGAGGCCATTCTGGAAGCAGCGCGGATCTTGAGCCGGGGCGGGCTGGTGGCTTTCCCAACCGAAACTGTCTACGGCCTCGGCGCAAACGCCCTTGACGGGAGAGCCGTGGCCAGGATTTTTGAAGCCAAGGGGCGTCCTTCCGACAACCCCCTGATCGTGCATGTGGCCGGCAGGCAGGAGGTAGAATTTCTTGCCAAAAGCATCTCCTCTACTGCGAAGATCTTGATGGAACTTTTTTGGCCCGGGCCCCTCACGCTGGTCCTGCCCGCCGGCCCTGCAGTTCCGCCCGAGACAACCGCCGGGCTTCAGACGCTGGCGGTACGGATGCCTAACCATCCGGTAGCTCTGGCCCTGATCAGGGCGGTCGGAGTGCCCCTGGCGGCGCCCAGCGCCAACCTGTCGGGGCGGCCCAGCCCGACCACGGCGGAGCATGTTTTACAGGACCTGAGCAGGCGCATTGAGGCCGTCTTGGACGGAGGCCCGACCGGAGTGGGCGTGGAATCAACAGTGCTGGATTTGACAACCTCCGTACCAGTGATCTTAAGGCCTGGTGGCGTGACCCTGGAGGAGCTTAGAGCAGTGCTAGGTAAAGTAGAGCTTGAGCCGGCGGTCCGTTCCGGTACTCTGGCCGGGGACAGGCCCTGCTCCCCCGGCCTGAAATACATCCATTACGCGCCCAAGGCACCGCTGTTGCTAGTTGAGGGAACACCCGAGGCAGTCGCCGCGAAAATGATGGAACTGGCCCTTGAGCAGCAGGCTCTCGGCAGGCGGGTGGGGATCCTCTCCTATTCCGGCAGCAGGGATTATTCCTCGGTGGGGGAGGTCGTCCTAGCCGGTCAAAGGGAAAAGCCGGAAACGGTCGCAGCCGGATTGTATGCCGCCCTGCGTCGCTTTAATGAGCTGGAGGTAGACTTAATCCTGGCAGAGGGTCTGGAGGACAGCGGCGTTGGGCTTGCGATCATGAACCGTCTGAGGAAGGCCGCAGACAAACGAATCGTGGCAACAGGTTAGGCCGGCTGCAGGGTTATTGGCGTCAAACCATGAACTATTTAGGTTATTGCTGTTTTTATGCTCCATGGCGCCCCCTGACCGTCTGCGGCCCGGGCAGTTGTTCCCGATACGGGAAGGGACCCATTGGAAAAATCAAGGATAAACCCCAGCTGTGGGTTTATTCCAAAAAATTGATATATATCTCAAAACCTGGTGTTTTAAAATTGTATTGGCCGGGAGTGTGCTATGACCCTTTTAACCTTGATGGCCCTGGCGGTGGCGCTGGGGACAGACGCCTTTTCCCTCTGTGTGGGGATTGGGCTGGCCGGGGTAAGCCGGCGGCAGATCATCCTGATCAGCGCTACAGTGCTGCTGTTCCATATTTTTATGCCTCTTACCGGCTGGGTCATAGGAGAGTTCGCGGGCAGCCGGATTGGCCGCGCGGCCACTGTTCTCGGTTCGGCTCTTTTGATCTACTTGGGGCTCCGGATGATTTGGGACACACTGCAAACCGGCCGGAAAATGGAGCCATCCTTGAGCGGGTTTGACGTCAAAGGGCTCATCTTGCTGAGTGCAAGCGTTAGTATGGACGCCCTGAGCGTCGGCTTCACCCTGGGTACGCGTCAGGTCAATCTCCTGCTTACTGCAGGGATTATCGGCCTGGTAGCCGGCTTAATGACGGCCGGCGGGTTGATTTTTGGTCGCTTTCTCGGCGCCTGGGTGGGTGAAAAGGCCCAACTGCTGGGAGGCTTGATCCTGATCGGGATCGGGGTCAAGTTGTTTTTTTAAGAATGGCATATAATTTGCATCTATTTGCAAAGTATACTCAACGGTAGGTGAAAGCTCCTGTGAAAGTTCTTTTTGTGTGTACCGGCAACACTTGTCGCAGCAGCATGGCCGGCGCCCTGGCGCGTAAAATGCTGGAGGAAAAGGGGGGGGAAGATATCCAGATATCTTCCGCCGGGATAGCGGCTTTCTCCGGGGAACCGGCCTCCCGGGAAGCCGTCGAGGTCATGGCGGAACTGGGAATCAGCCTGCATGAACACCGGGCAGCCCTGCTTACCCCGGAAGACATCAGGGAGGCTGATCTGGTTCTGACCATGACTTCCGGCCATCGAGAATACATCAAAAGGCTGGTTCCGCATTCCCAGGGGAAAATATTCACTCTCGCCGATTACGCCGGGGACAGTGAGGATATTCCCGACCCCATCGGGTATCCGCTGGAGGCTTACCGCGGGTGCGCCCGAAGGCTGGCAGAACTGGTTGCCCGTTCCTTGGAAAAGCTTGGCCGGGAGCGCCTTTACCCAAATTAATCGAAAGTAAAAAGGAATAATAAAATTATTGTAGAACATTGTTTTAAGATATAATTTGTCCAGTTGTCATTATTTTTTTTTAGAGAGGATGCCAGCAATGAAGGTTGCCGTGGCCAGTGATCACGGGGGGTTCAGGTTGAAACAAGAAGTGCTTACCCTGCTTGAGAAATCCGGCGTAAAATATCAGGATTTCGGAACTTTTTCAGAGGAACCGGTGGACTATCCCGACCTCGCCCTGCTGGTAGCTGAAGCAGTAAAAAGGGGCGATTTTGACCGGGGTATCCTTTGTTGCGGTACGGGCATCGGTGTTGCTGTTACAGCAAATAAGGTCCCAGGGATCAGGGCGGCGCAGTGCCACGATACGTTTTCCGCCCGGGCTGCCAGGGAACATAATAATGCCAATGTCCTGACCATGGGGCAGCGTGTCATTGGTCCCGGCCTGGCCGGGGAGATTGTTTCCGCCTGGTTGCAGGCTGAGTTCCAGGGGGGCCGGCATGAACGCCGGGTTGATAAAATATGTGCAATCGAAAAAAAATACAATTGTTGTAGCCGGTGAAATGTAAGGAGCCGGCTGTGGGGAGGATTTTTTATGAGTTTAATGAGGCCTCTTTCAGAAGTGGACCCGGAGATTTATCAGGCGATTGAACTGGAGACGCAGCGGCAGCGCCAAACTCTGGAATTAATTGCCTCGGAAAACGCGGCCAGTTGTGCGGTCATGGAGGCTCAGGGCACTGTCCTGACCAATAAATACGCTGAAGGATACCCGGGTCGCCGCTATTACGGGGGATGCGAATGCGTCGATCTAGCGGAGAGTCTAGCCATTGAGCGGGCCAAGGAACTGTTCTCGGCGGACTACGCCAACGTACAGCCCCACTCGGGTTCCCAGGCCAACACAGCTGCGTACTTTGCGCTCCTGAAGCCCGGCGACACCGTTTTGGGTATGGACCTCGCCCACGGCGGACACCTGACCCACGGCAGTCCTATTAACATTTCCGGTAAATATTTCAAGTTTGTCTTTTACGGTGTTGATCAAGAAACCGGACTGATTAATTATGAAAAAGTATTTGGCAGCGCCTATGAACACAAGCCAAAAATGATCGTGGCAGGGGCCAGCGCCTACCCCCGGATCATTGATTTTTACAAGATGAAGGAAATTGCTGAAGAGGTAGGAGCCTACCTGATGGTCGATATGGCCCATATCGCCGGGCTGGTGGCAGCGGGCTTGCATATGAATCCTGTGCCCCATGCCGACGTGGTGACCACAACTACTCACAAGACCCTGCGGGGCCCCAGGGGGGGCTTAATCCTGAGCAGGGACGGTGAAAAGTACGGCGCCAAACTGAACAGGGCCGTCTTTCCCGGGATCCAGGGCGGGCCTCTAATGCACGTTATTGCCGCCAAGGCGGTTGCCCTGAAGGAAGCGCTGGATCCCGGCTTTAGAGAATACCAGCAAAGGATTGTGAACAATGCCCGGGCGCTGGCTTCGGCGCTGGGCGAAAGGGGCTTTGACCTCGTTTCCGGGGGGACCGATACCCACCTGATCCTGGTTGATTTAAGAAGTAAAAAAATTACCGGCAGCGAAGCCCAGACGCTCCTGGATGCTGTCGGCGTTACCATTAATAAAAACGCTATCCCCTTTGACCCGCAGCCGCCCAACACAGCCAGCGGCATCCGCATCGGCACCCCGGCGGTGACAACTCGGGGGTTGAACGAGGCCGACATGGTGCAAATTGCAGAAATCATTGATTATGCCATTGTCAACCGTGACTATCCGGAAAAACTGGACAGGGCCCGGTCTAAGGTAGCCGGCCTGTGCGACCGCTATCCCCTTTATTAAGATCTGGGAATTGGGAAATAAGTTTGCGGGGTGGAAGGCCTTCGAACTAAACATGGTGGTGCGATTATATGGGAGACAAGCCTTATTGTGAAAGCGAAGATCCGGGGAAACGCTTCAATCCTGACGAGAGCACGGACAGGCCCCTGCGGGGGCCTGATGGTCATAATCCGTTGTCCGCAGCCTGCCAACCGCATCCTGTGGCCCACCGACCTGATTGGGACCAGTATTTTATGGACATCACCCGTGTCGTGGCCAGCCGTTCCACCTGTTTGCGGCGGAGCGTGGGGGCGCTCATCGTTAAAGACAGACGCATCCTTGCCAGCGGCTATAATGGCGCCCCGGCCGGCTTAAGGCACTGCCTGGAAACCGGCTGCTTGCGGGAGCAAAAAGGTGTTCCGGCGGGTGAGCGCCACGAGCTGTGCCGGGGTCTGCACGCCGAACAAAACGCCCTGATCCAGGCCGCCGTATACGGGATCGCCATCCAGGGAGCAGTTTACTATGTTACTCACCAGCCGTGCGTTTTATGCGCCAAGATCATGATTAACGCGGGAATTCGAAAAGTCGTTTTTCGGGGTGGCTATCCCGACCCCCTTGCGCTGAAACTGTTTGAAGAGGCCGGGGTTACCCTGATCCACCATAGGGGACAGCTTTAATGGAAAAGAAGAACGTCATCTTGCCGAAATTAAATAATCTTACCCCTACCATCGAGTCAACCGCCCTTAAACTGATGGAGGAAGCCGGGGAGTTGGCGCAGGCCATCGGCAAGCTGCGGGGTCTTTCCGGAGAAGCCGAAAGGTGCAGTGAAAAGGAAGCTGTGGCAAGGATTACCCGCGAACTGCTGGATGTGGCTCAAACTGCGGTGTCCATGATGTTCGTCCTGGAGGAGCAGTACGGTGTTGACCTGGAGTTTGCGCGGCAGGAACACATCCAAAAGCTCCTAAAAAAAGGGTATTTAAAAATGGGTTAGGGCATAGAATATTTCCAGTTGACCAATGGATTTAGTTCCCCCTAACCTGGCAGCCGTTTTAAAAAATGCGACAGTATACGTCAGGGAGATGAATCTTTGCTTAAGGTGATAACCGTTTTCGGAACCAGGCCCGAGGCCATTAAGATGGCGCCCCTGGTTGAAAAGCTTCAAGCTTGCAGGGATGAAATCGACTGTAAGGTGGCTGTAACGGCACAGCACCGGGAGATGCTTGACCAGGTGCTGGCCTTGTTTAGAATTACCCCCGCCTACGATCTTAATATTATGCGGCAGGGACAGAATCTTTTTGATATCACGGGCCGGGCCCTGTCCGGCCTGCAGCAGGTCTTGTCGAAAGAAAAGCCTGATTTGGTCCTGGTGCATGGTGACACTACAACCACCTTTGTTGCCGCGCTTGCCGCCTTTTATCTGCATATACCCGTGGGGCATGTTGAGGCGGGGCTCCGGACAAGGAATAAGTTTTCCCCCTTTCCGGAGGAAACCAATCGGCATCTAACCGGGGTGCTGGCCGACCTGAACTTTGCACCAACCTCCGCTGCCAGGCAAAACCTTTTGGACGAAGGAGTTTCGGCTTCTACGATCTTCGTTACCGGAAACACCGTTATCGATGCCTTGCTGACTACGGTATGTCCGGGATACCGCTTTGACGATCCCGTCCTGAGCGGGATTGATTACGTCAGCCGTAGAATCCTTCTGGTTACAACCCACCGCAGGGAAAACCTGGGTGAGCCGATGCGCGAAATTTACCAGGCGCTTCGGGAAGTGGTCCGGGATTATCCTGATGTCGAAGTGGTCTTTCCCGTTCATAAAAACCCGGCCGTGCGTAGCGTTGTGGATGATGAACTGGGCGGACTGGAGCGGGTTCACCTGATTGAGCCAATGGATTATGAGCCTTTTATCAATTTGATCAGCCGCAGCTACCTGGTGCTCAGTGACTCGGGTGGTATCCAGGAAGAGGCGCCGTCTCTCGGCAAGCCGGTGCTGGTGCTGCGCAACACCACCGAGCGCCCCGAGGCGGTGGACGCCGGCACAGTCCGGCTGATCGGAACCGGCAGGGAAGCCGTCGCCCTTGAAACGCGCAGGCTCCTGGACAACGAGGCGTTCTATGAAAGAATGGCGAACGCCGTCAACCCTTACGGGGACGGCCAGGCCTCGGAAAGAATAGTCCGGGCGATCCGTTTCAAGTTCGGGTTTTCAGGTGAAAGGCCGGGGGAATTCACACCTGGCGGTAATCTCGTGAAGTCTGGTTCAGGGCAGTAGCAGATTTGAAAAGTTAATAAATATACTTTGACGGGAGCCTGGTGCAGTTTCTTTTTGCCATAGTAGCCTTTTAATAACCCTGTCGGATATACCTGGCATATATTTTGCAAGCTGAGAAAAAATTTTTTATAATTCGCTCCTTCTGTTGGAGGAATAACATTATTTTTGTAGAAACCAGATAGAGAATGATTTGAAGCAAGTTTTCTTGTGGTAAAAAAGACCATGACGCAGCGATGTTTTTATCCTTACGGGAAACGGTGGGGAATGACCGGAACTAAAGATCAGAACAAAGACAATAATAAAGACAAGAAGAAGCAAGACCGAGAAGGCGCCCTCCATGCGCTTGCGCTCACTACCACAATTGGTATGGAGCTGGCCATTGCGGTGCTGCTGGGCTACTACGGTGGACAGTATTTAGATCAGAGAATGGCCACCGAGCCCTGGTTTATGTTGGCGGGAGTTTTAATAGGGCTTGCCGCCGGAACTGTGGGTGTGTATAAAACCCTTAAGGGGTTTTTAGGGGAGTAGAAAATGCGGGATTGGAACTTTGAAGGTCAGCTTGCCAGGACATTAAGAATATCTCTTTGTCTTATGGTGTTCTTTTGCCTTGCCTTGGTGCTGCGGCCGAAAGACCCTTATATTTGGGGCTTTTTGGTCGGCACTGGCGCTGGTATGTGGAATGCTTTTTTTCTGGGCAAAAGGTTGCGTGCCATCATGACCATGGTTGTGCCCAGGGCTAACGCGCACCTCAAGACGGGTTATGCCCTGAGGATCTCTATTATCATAGCGGTGCTGTTTTTTGTTTCCCGCACAGATTCAATTAATGTTTACGCAACTGCAGCAGGTTTTTTTGTGGTTCCCTGCATTTTTACGCTCGGAGCCGCCCTGATGCTGATGGGGTTCTTGAAGGGGAATCAGGAAAGGCCAAATCCTTAAGATAATGTCAAAAATTTAAAAAAGAAAGGGGTGAGAAAAGAGTTATGTTGAGTTTACACGAAGTCGAACAACAATTAAATGTTTGGGGGTGGCCGCACCATCCATGGGAGGTAACTCTCGGCAACACGCATTTGGCCTTTAATCCCAAGACCCTGATCATGACCTGGATTACCATGATCCTGGTGATGCTGTTTTGCATTGCGGCCACGCGGAATATGAGCTTGAACAAGCCCAGAGGGGCGCAGAATATTTTAGAGATTTTATGGGAGTTTATTAGGGGCCTGGTCAATGAAAACATGGATCCCAGGAAAGGTGCGTCTTTTCTCAGCATTGTCATCACGTACTTTATTTTTATCTTGTTTGGCAACCTCATTGGACTGGTACCGACATTGACTTCCCCAACAGCAGACTACAATACTACCCTGGGTCTGGCTCTGTGTACCTTCTGCCTGATTTTCATCTTCGGCATCCGGTACAAGGGTCTCGGTTACTTCAAGCACTATCTCAAGCCATTCGTATTTTTCCTTCCCATTAACATCATCGAAGACCTGGCCAAGCCCATCACGCTGACTTTCCGTCTTTACGGGAACATTTACGCCGGCGAGGTTTTGATTGCCGTGCTGTTAGGTATGCTGGGGGGATGGATCCATGTTTTCGGGGGCTTTATCGCTTCAGTCGTTTGGCTGGCATTCAGTATCTTTGTGGGCTGTATTCAGGCCTTCATTTTCACAATGCTCAGCATAGCCTACGTAGGCCAGGCCGTGGCGGACGATCACTAGGGGGATCGATGCGGGTCACACTTGTTGGATTAGCCATTTGCTATCCAGATAATTAAATAGGATTAATTAATTTTAATTTGGAAAGGAGGGGAGACGTATGGAATTAGGAGCTGGTGCTGCTATAGGAGCTGCCCTGGCAGTGGGTCTGGCGGCTCTCGGAGCCGGTATTGGTGACGGTATGGTTACCGGTAGTGCCGTTTCAAGCCTTGCCCGTCAGCCGGAGGCTAGGGGTTCTATTATGACCACTATGTTTATCTCTGTTGGTCTAATCGAAGCTATGCCCATCATTGCGGTCGTTATCGCCTTCATACTTTTGGGTAGCGTGTCCTAGTTAGAATCAAACGTTATGGCAAAAAAGGCATAGCGAGTTGGTCGTAAGACGTGAGCGTTATCGTTGCTGGGCAGGGATCCGGGGTTTTTGGATTCCTGCTATCCCAGCTTTTAAAATCCTGGCTCTTGTACTTTATTTGTCAAGATGGTGTGCTTCAAAAACGATTTATGGATCACGTTGATGTCCATTTTCGCTATCGCCTTCCTTTTGTCCACAGGGAGATGGAAGGAGGGGAACGAGTGTTAGAGTTTAACGCAACGGTGCTTGCGCAGATAGCTGATTTTATAATTTTATTAATCTTCTTGCGTTTGGTGGCCTATAAGCCTTTGGTAAAGCTGCTGGCTGCCCGCTCAGATCATATTGCCAATAACATTGCCGCCGCCGAACAGGAAAGGCAGCAGGCTGAGCAACTCAGGACCGGGTATGAGGCTGAAATGCGCCGTGCCCGGGAGCAGGCCCAGGAAATTATTCAAAAAGCAACCAGGGCCGGGGAAGAACAGGCTCTGGGGATTATTGAGAATGGCAAGAAAGAGGCTGCAAGACTGAAGGACGACGCTCTTGCCAATATCGAACGGGAAAAACAAAAAGCAATTACGGAGTTGCGTGACCAGGTTGCTTCCCTGTCCATAATGGTTGCCGGTAAGATTATTAGTGAAAGAATGGATGACCAAATTCAGCGCAGCATGATTGAGGAATTTATTAAAGAGGCAGGGGAACTGCAATGATCGGGGGACCTGTAGCGGGGCGTTACGCGACAGCGCTGTACGATATCGCCTCACAGCAAGAGGGTTTGCCAAAACACAAAAATATGGTGGACAGAATTGAGAGTGAGCTGAAAGCAATTGAGGGTATTCTTAAGGATAATCCCGATTTGCAAAAACTGCTTTACCATCCCCAGATTACCCCTGCTGCCAAAAAAGACTTGTTGGACCAACTTTTTAAAGAAAAAATCTCTAAAGTAACAGGTAACTTTCTTGCCTTGCTGGTTGACCGGCGGCGGGAGACCCACTTTTTAGACATTGTGGCCGAGTTTGTCGCCCTGGCCAATACCGGCCGAAATATCGTTACGGCCAAAGTCACCACGGCGGTAGCAATGAACGACCGGGAAAAGGGTGAGTTAAACCAGGTTCTGGCCAGACTGACCGGCAAAAAAATGGAAACCTCTTATCTTGTTGACCCGTCCCTGATTGGCGGGGTTGTAGTGCGTATAGGGGATAAATTTATTGACGGCAGTATAAAAACCAGATTGGCTACCCTAAAAGAGCGTCTTAAGGCAATAAGTTAACTAGATAGGGGTGAACCAGTAGATGAATTTGCGACCTGAAGAAATCAGCTCGATTATTCGGCAGCAGATAGACAAATACCAGGCCCAGATCGAGATGACTGATGTCGGTACCGTTCTCACAGTAGGTGACGGTATCGCCCGTGTGTATGGCTTGATGGAATGTATGTCCATGGAACTGCTGGAATTCCCCGGCGGCGTGCTGGGGATGGCCCTGAACCTGGAAGAAGACAACATCGGGTGCGTTATTCTCGGGCCTTACAAGCACATCAAGGAGGGTGATACCGTTAAGCGCACCGGCCGGATCGTGTCCGTGCCTGTGGGCGATCCCCTGATCGGCCGCGTGGTGAACCCTCTGGGCCAGCCCCTGGACGGGAAGGGCCCGATTAGCAGTGACAAATTTAACCCGGTAGAAAAAATCGCCCCCGGCGTGATCTTCCGGAAGTCGGTGCACCAGCCCCTCCAGACCGGGATCAAGGCCATTGACTCGATGATCCCGATTGGCCGCGGCCAAAGGGAACTTATCCTTGGCGACCGCCAGACCGGCAAAACTGCTATTGCGGTTGACGCCATTATTAACCAGAAGGGCGGAGATGTAATCTGCATTTACGTTGCCGTGGGCCAGAAACAGTCCACTGTGGCCAACGTGCTGCAAAAACTGCAGGAAACGGGTGCGATGGAGTATACTATCATTGTCTCCGCTACTGCCTCCGACCCGGCCCCGCTGCTTTATCTTGCCCCGTTTGCGGGAGCCGCTATGGGTGAAGCGTTTATGGCCGAGGGCAAGCACGTCCTGATCATTTATGACGACCTCTCCAAGCAGGCTTCCGCATACCGCGAACTGTCCCTGCTTTTGCGTCGGCCGCCGGGCCGTGAGGCTTATCCCGGTGACGTGTTTAACCTGCACAGCCGGCTCTTGG
>DHTR01000019.1:5568-9142 GCA_002408725.1 Pelotomaculum sp. UBA5255 | reverse complement strand
ATTCCAACCAACGTGATCTCTATTACTGACGGACAGATCTTCCTGGAGCCCGACCTGTTTTACGCAGGGGTACGCCCGGCGGTTAACGTGGGTATCTCGGTTTCTCGGGTTGGAGGTTCGGCCCAGGTGAAGGCGATGAAAAAGATCGCCGGCAGTCTTCGCATCGACCTGGCCCAGTACCGCGAGCTTGCCGCTTTCGCCCAGTTCGGCTCCGACCTGGACAAGGCGACCCAGGCCAGATTAACCCGTGGTGAACGTATGGTAGAACTGCTGAAGCAAGGGCAATATGTGCCCATGCCGATTGAGGATCAGATCATGAGCATTTACGCTGCGGCCAACGGATACCTGGACGATCTACCCGTGGAAATGGTCCAGCCCTTTGAAGCCGAGCTACTGAAGTATATGAAGGCCAACAAGCCCAATATCGGTCAGACTATCCGCGAAACGGGCGAACTGACAGGTATTGAAACAGACCTGCGCGCGGCCATTGAGGACTTCAAGGGAGGCTTTAAGGCTACGAGAGGTTTATAGTCCGATCTGTAATCAAGCCACTGGCGGTAGCGCATGATATATAAATTGATCTTAGACTACCGACTACCGAATTAAGAGGTGGTGAAAACGTAGATGGCAAGTTTACGAGACTTGCGGCGCCGCATTAAAAGTATTAAAAGTACCCAGCAGATCACCAAGGCCATGAAAGCTGTCTCAGCGGCTAAAATGCGCAAGGCTCAGGACTCGGTGCTGTCCGCCCGCCCCTATTCCAAGCGGATTAAGGGCGTGCTGGGCAGGGTCGCTGTAGCTTCCAGCGGGGTAAGTCATCCGCTTTTAGCCGTGCGTGAACCCAAAAAGATCGCCTATATCATTATGACGGCCGACCGGGGACTTTGCGGCGGTTTCAACGGCAACGTGATCCGCAGTGCGACCCAGGAAATTAAAAAGGTAACCACAGACTTGAATCTAATCACCGTTGGGCGCAAGAGCCGCGACTTTTTCCAACGCCGCGGGTTCAAAATCGCCAAACAGTATGTGGGTCTGGGTGAAGATATCAAGTACGGCACAGCTAGGGATATTGCTTCGTTTGTTATTGAGAAATATTCGGCGGAGGAGTACGACGAGGTCTACTTGATCTACAGCCAGTTCATCAACGTGCTGATACAGAGACCCGTTCTGCACAAAATTCTGCCGGCTGAGCCGCCCGTTGAGGAGAAAGGCGAAGGAGAGGCCCAGAAAGTTGATTATATCTTTGAGCCTTCTGCCGAAGCGGTGCTGTCTGAGTTGTTGCCGAGGTATATTGAGAACGCTATATTCCAGGGACTTTTAGAGACAAAAGCCGGTTTTTACAGTTCCCAGATGACAGCCATGGATAACGCTACCAAGAACGCCTCGGATATCATCGACCAATTGACCATGACCTTGAACCGGGCCCGTCAAGCCCAGATTACCAAGGAGATTTCCGAGATCGTCGGCGGCGCTGCTGCCCTGGAGTAAAAACAGTTAGATCACGGGATTAACAGGGTGAATAAAAACGTTGTTATCAAAATCAAACGGATTATCTAATTCCTGTTAACTCGCTTTTAGTTTTAAGTTGTAGCGAAGGAGGTAAGAGCAGCGAATGAACGTTGGTCAAGTTGTGCAGGTCATCGGCGTTGTGGTGGACATTCGTTTTCCGCCCGGGCAGGTGCCTGAGATTTATAACGCTCTGAGAATCAAAAGCGACAAGGAAGACATGTTTGGACGGAAGTTTGACCTTACCCTGGAAGTTGCCCAGCACCTGGGGAACAATACAGTCCGCGCGGTGGCCATGAGCGCCACGGACGGTCTGGTCCGCGGGATGGAGGCGGCGGATACCGGCGCGCCCATTACCGTCCCGGTGGGAAGAGCTTCTCTGGGGCGCCTCATCGACGTTCTAGGAGATCCCATTGACGGCAAAGGCCCGATTCCGACCGATAAAAGGTATCCCATTCACCGCCCCGCGCCTACGCTAGTGGACCAGTCCACCAAGACGGAACAGCTGGAAACCGGTATTAAGGTGATTGACCTGCTGGTGCCCTTCCTCAAAGGTGGTAAAATAGGCATGTTCGGCGGCGCCGGTGTAGGCAAAACCGTTGTTGTTATGGAGCTGATCAACAACATTGCGAAGCAGCACGGCGGTATCTCGGTTTTTGCCGGTGTGGGTGAGCGCACCCGGGAAGGGAACGACCTTTTACGTGAAATGACTGAGTCCGGCGTTCTAGACAAGATGACCATGGCGTTCGGCCAGATGAACGAACCGCCGGGAGCCCGTCTACGGGTGGTGCTTTCAGGACTGTGCCTGGCCGAGTATTTCCGTGACGAGGAGGGCGCCGACGGCCTGCTGTTCATTGATAACATCTTCCGTTTCACCCAGGCCGGTTCCGAGGTTTCCGCACTTCTCGGCCGGATGCCTTCCGCGGTGGGCTATCAGCCGACCCTGGCTACCGAGATGGGCCAGATGCAGGAGCGGATTACTTCTACCCAGAAGGGTTCGATTACATCGGTACAGGCTGTTTACGTGCCTGCCGACGACCTGACTGACCCGGCCCCGGCAACCACATTTGCCCACCTGGACGGTACTGTCGTTCTTTCCCGGCAGATTTCCGAGCTGGGCATTTACCCTGCGGTGGACCCCCTGGACTCTACCTCCCGGATTCTTGACCCGCTGGTCGTAGGCAACGAGCACTACGCCGTAGCCCGGGGTGTGCAGAAGGTACTCCAGCGCTATAAGGAACTTCAGGATATCATCGCCATCCTCGGTATGGAAGAACTTTCTGACGAGGATAAACTCATCGTGGCCCGCGCCCGGAGACTGCAGAAGTTCCTTTCACAGCCATTCGCTGTTGCGGAAGCCTTTACCGGTATGTCAGGCAAGTATGTCACGCTGAAGGATACCATCCGGGACTTCCAGGAGATCCTCGACGGCAAGCATGATGACCTGCCGGAAGACGCTTTCTACATGGTCGGCGGCATCGCAGAAGCAGCGGAAAAAGCTAAGAAATTAGCCGGATAATAGAGGGGGGTGCGCAGCTATGTCGGAAAAAAACCTACGACTGGAAATCGTAACTCCTCAGAAAAAGGTTTTCAGCGAGGATGTGAGTTTTCTGGTGGCGCCGGGTACCGACGGTGAATTGGGTATATTGCCGGAGCACGCCCCGCTGATCACATCTCTTAACATCGGCATTCTGAGAATCGAGCAGGAGGGCAAAAAGTTCAAGGTTGTGGTAAGCGGCGGCTTCATGGAGGTTCGCAACAACAAGACCACCGTCCTGGCAACCTCTGCCGAAAGGGCTGAAGAAATCGACGTGGTCCGTGCCGAGGCAGCCAAGCGGCGGGCCGAAGAGAGGCTTTCCACAAAGACCCCTGATCTGGATACTCTCCGGGCGGAGCTTGCCTTAAGGCGTGCTCTGACCCGCCTCAAGGCAGCCAGTGATGGCTAGGCAGTACCATTTGTATGTTTATGTTTATTTTTTAACCGGACAAACAGTTCCGGTTAAATTTTTTTCTCCCCCCTTTGCGCCTTTAAAAGAAGGTTGTAGATGCTGGTTTTCTTAATTAATGA
>DHTR01000019.1:0-5433 GCA_002408725.1 Pelotomaculum sp. UBA5255 | reverse complement strand
ATTGAAAAAAGGTCGCAGAGGTTGGCTTTCTTAATTAATGAGCAGTACAGCGAATTTTGTATCTGCATTGAAAAAAATGGTAAGAATAGGAGCATGAACGTTTACTCTTCATACTGGAAGGATGCTCATGTTTAAAAAACACCAATGGTTGACAGGATCAAGCGTAATTGTAGTGGTTTTCCTGCTGGCATTTGCTTTTTCCCCCGCCTGCAGGAACGTTTTCAGCGCTTACCGGGAAAACACCGCCCTGCTCGGGCTGATTAAGTGTTCCGGGGCCGAACTGAGCTCTGTGAATGTCGCCGGTTGGGTCAGGGTTGACGAAGGAACAACCGGGACCCATGATCCCCGGGAGCTGGTGAGCCAGGTTGCTACGCGGCTGAAACTGTCCGGGGAGGGCCGCAGGTATGAAAGCTGGCAAAATCCATATGCCTGCGGAATCCGCTTGGAGGGTCTGCTGGATGGGGGTTGCGCAATTTCCGTAGTAGGTCAAACGATGGAAATTGAAAAGGGTAAGAAGATCTCCCACGTGATGGTCAGCCTGGACGGGGTAGACAGCAAAAAAACGGGACTTTATAAGCGTAAAATCCGGAAAGCTCTGAGCGGCTGCGGCGAGGAGAGCCGTACGGCTATAACCTACGCGGGAAAAATTAAAAGCGAGTTAAACGGCGAGGAACTTTTAACAGGCGCTGAAAAGATGATGAACCAGGCCGACGCCGGCATTCAAGAGAAAACCGTGAAAGACAACCTGGTCAGTTTAACGGGTTTAAGCCCGCAGTTCATCAGTGACCTTCGTTACGACAATAAAGAAATCAACCTCAATGTAGCCCTGCGCAGCAGCCCGGTGGAGCACGTCACGTATGTCTATGCGGCCTCTCCGGTCATTTTTACGGAATACTAGCAGGGGGGATCCGGTGGAAAAGCTAATTGTACGCGGTGGAAAAAACCTGAAGGGCTCCGTCAAAGTGAGCGGCGCTAAAAATGCCGTCCTACCCATTATTGCCGCCTCCCTCCTGTCGGAAGGAACCTGTATCTTGCAGGATATTCCCAGCCTGGCCGACGTCACGACCATTTGCAAATTGATTGAGAAGTTAGGAGCCAGGATTTCCAGGAGTGAAGGGGAAGTCACCGTTTCCGTGCCGGACCTCAAGGAAGCCGAGGCGCCCTATGAATACGTGCGGTTGATGCGGGCTTCCTTCCTCGTGATGGGCCCTCTCCTGGCCCGTACCGGAAGGGCCGTAATGCCGTTGCCGGGGGGTTGCGCTATTGGTACCCGGCCCATCGACCTGCATTTGAAAGGCTTTAAAGCTATGGGCGCCAGGGTTATTTACGGACACGGCTGCATTGAGGCCGCAGCCGGCGTCCTGACCGGAAGTAGGATTTACCTCGATTTTCCCAGTGTGGGCGCTACCGAGAACCTGCTCATGGCCGCCTGTCTAGCAAAGGGCCACACCATTATTGAAAATGCTGCCGAAGAACCGGAGATTGTGGACCTGGTCAATTTTTTAAACAACATGGGCGCCAGAATCAAGGGAGCCGGAACAAAAGTCATCCGGGTAGAAGGCGTGCCCCGCCTGAGCGGAGCAGTCCACACCGTAATCCCGGACCGGATCGAAGCGGGAACGTTTTTAACGGCGGCAGCCATCACCGGTGGGGACATGCTGGTGGACAACGTGATCTGCGATCACCTCAAGCCGGTTATAGCCAAGCTGAGAGAGGCCGGGGTGAGTGTAGAGGAGTATGAGAACTGCATCCGGGTAGCCGGCGGCGAACAATTGCGTCCGGTTGATCTCAAGACAATGCCCTACCCGGGCTTTCCTACCGATATGCAGGCTCAGTTGATGGCGGTCCTGAGCCTGGCAAAAGGGACCAGTGTGGTTACTGAAACGGTTTTTGAAAACCGGTTTATGCATGCCAATGAGCTGAAACGGATGGGGGCCAGAATAAAGATTGAAGGCAGAACGGCAGTTGTTCAGGGTGTGCCCCGGCTTAACGGCGCCCCGGTGAAGGCTACCGACCTGCGGGCCGGTGCGGCACTGGTAATTGCCGGCCTGGCTGCGGAGGGGGAAAGTGAAATCGGCAACGTCTATCATATAGACCGGGGGTATGACCGCCTGGAGGAGAAACTGAGGAACCTGGGGGCGGATATCCGGCGGTCTGGACCGGGTAAATAAGGTTGGCCGGACTGTTTGCCGTTGGTGGGTTTAGAGAACTTTTAAAGTCATTGTAAAAATCAATCAAATAAAACACCTGAATAATATGTTATATTTTCCCACGCCCTGTAATACAGATAATATATCTTGTAAAGATTTGTTTACAAGATTACAGTGCAGCAGGCCGGCATGTGTTATTCACTATTCAAATAACTGGCAGAGGTGTTTTCCGTTGCGCAGGTTCATGGTTGGCTTCTTGTTTCTTTCAATTGCACTGGTTCTGGGGCTCCCTTGCGTTTTTAACGGGCAAATTCCGGTGAGGTTTTTTTCCGGTGCAACCATTGTCCGGGTGTACCTGCACGGAGAAGACAAAACCGTGAAAATGCCGCTGGAAGACTACCTGGTGGGTGTGGTGGCAGCAGAAATGCCGGCGGAATTTTCCCTGGAAGCGTTAAAGGCCCAGGCTGTTGCAGCCAGGACTTTTGCCGTCAAGCGCCTGGGGGCCGGTGGTGTGGAAAACCCGCTGCACCCGGGGGCCGATTTGTGCGATGACCATCGCCACGGCCAGGCCTGGCTGTCTCGGGAAGAATTAAAGGAACGGTGGGGAACGCTTCAATATTATCAGTACTATTACAAGGTGAAGCAGGCAGTTGATGAAACCAGGGGTCAGGTGCTTACCTACCAGGGTCAGTTGATCGACCCGGCCTACCACGCCTCCTGCGGCGGGCAGACGGAGAATTCCGAGGATGTTTGGAAATTTAAAGTACCCTACCTGCGTAGCGTTCCCTGCCCATATGAAACAGATCCGGAACCCTGCCATGCGGTTTCTTTCAGCTTTGAGCAGGTGGACCAGGCTCTGGGCACAACATTATCCGCCGTTCCGGCCTCGGGAAAACAAAATAGCCCACCGGAAATTAAGGCGGCTGAAAAAACGGCCACCGGCAGACCGAAAAGTCTGCTCATCGGAGGTCGCTCCTTTCCCGCCGTGGCGGTCAGGGACTTGCTGGGCCTGCGCTCAACCAATTTTACCTGGAGGGTGGAGAACGGTGAGATTACCTTTACCACTACCGGATACGGCCACGGGGTGGGCCTCTGCCAGTACGGGGCAAAAGGGCTGGCCCTGCACGGTTACAACTACCGCACCATTTTGGGGCATTACTATAGTGGGGCGGAAATCACGGAAACCGAAAGACGCAATAAATAGGATTTATTTTTCATCGTGCATCAATCTTTTTTGGGGTAGGCGGCCCCGCAGTTTACTGCCAGGCCCCCACTGGCCGGGGGTTTTCTGCGCTTGCTGAAAGTCAGGGCAAAAAAAGTTGAAACCAGGGCCATTACAAACAGGGCCAGGATATTGTTTGCAATGTACTGAGCGCCAAGGTTTTTTACGGTCACCAGTCGGAAGGCCTCCGTCATCCAGGTAAGAGGAAGCAAACGGGCCAGGTCATTGACAAGAGCCGGAATGTGGGTCTTGGGCCAGCAGTAGCCGGAGATCATGAAAAAGGGAACAGATAGCAGCATCAGGTACCGGGTCACCTGCAGGGAGTTGGGAGCATGAAGCGAGATAAAGTAGCCGGCGGATGTAATCGTGATCCCGTACAGCAGCCCCAGTAAAAGGATTAAACCGATTGAACCTCCTATTTTAACATGAACAATGCTTCTGGCAAACCAGATCAGCAGCCCGTAGTTCATCATGTTCGTGATCAAGTAGGGAAACGATTTGCCCAGGAAGATCTTCCAGGCAGGGACAGGCGAACAAAGATACTGGATCCAACTATTGTTCTCCTTTTCCCGGGTTACCGTCAAGCTCACGCAGAGCAAGCAAATTTGGTGAATAATGATCAGAACGAGTCCTAACATAATGTAGTTGGCGTAGCTGTAGGTAGGGTTGTACCAGACATCTATGTTCCCCCGAACTGTGTTCAAGGCATTTGTGATTTCTGCCTTTGTTAAGCCCAGGCCGGCAAGATAGGAGGCAGTATAGCCGGCGCTAAAGCCGGCGATGACCTCCAGGGTGTACTTCCGGATATTTAAGCCCCAGATCAGGTTTGAAGCGTCGTAGACGGTTAAAACTTCTGTATTCCGGTGTTGGGAAACTTTTGTCTCAAAGTATTCAGGGATGACGACACCGGCACGGACCGACCCCTCTTTCATGCCTTCTTCCAGCGCGGGGTAAGTATTGATTTCCTGAACGAGATGAAAGCGCGGGGAATTATCAAAGGCCGTAACCACTTCACGGCTTAGCCTGGATTGGTCCAGGTCGACAATGGCAAGCGGGATGTCCGTTAAAGTTCCCGAGAAATAAACCACTCCGCAGAGGGAGGCGTAAATGATGGGAACGGCAAACACCAATAAAAAAAGAATTTTGTCTTTCAGGATCTGCAGCATTTCATAATAAGCAATAGCTGCCATTTGTTTCAACCGAGACCACTCCTCAACTCCGGGAAGTAATGAATGCGGCTGCAGCGTAGTTAACGGCCGCAATAATCAGCAGTGCTAAAAAGAAGGGGGACATGAAGGCCCACCCCGGGTCTTTAAATGTGAGATAGTTGATTCCCTGGAAAAACCACGTTTGCGGCAGAACCTTAACAGCTTGCTGCACGATTTGGGGCATAGCCTCCAGGGGCCAGGTGTAGCCGCAGAGGATAAAGGAAGAAACAGCAATAAGCATACCAAACCTGGAAGCGTTAACGGCATTGTCGCTGATGCTTGACATCAGGGTGCCGATTGCATGCAGCGAAACGGCAAATACCAGGGTAAACAAAAAAAGCATCCAAAAGCTACAGGCAAGGGGAAACTTTAAAATGCGAAAACAAAGATAATAAACAGGCAGGACCATCAAAATGAAGGTGATAATCTGGACAATGGATTTGCTGAAAAAAAGCGTGAATCTGGAAATCCCCGCTGCCTTTAACTGGGCCCAGCTTTTCTGACCGGTTTCCCCGATGATGTTCATGCAGGCCGCCAGCATGCAGCACTGCTGCCAGAGATTTAAGGCCAGTGCCGGCACCAGGAAATAAGCGTAGTTTAAGGTCGGGTTAAACCACGGCTCTTCGCGGAATGTTACGGAGAGGAACGCTTCTTTAGCCTGGTTCGGGTGAACGCCCCTCATCATCAGGGTTTTAATCCCAATTTTAGCGCTAATTGTACCGGTAACTGCTAAAATCGTGTTGGCGGCGTTGGTTGCATAGATCATGTTACTGCCGTCAATCAGGACGGAAAGAGTGCACTGGCGGCCTAAAGAGACGTTTTTAGCATAATTTTCCGGAATTACGATGCCAAC
>DHTR01000007.1:19186-19434 GCA_002408725.1 Pelotomaculum sp. UBA5255 | reverse complement strand
GTACTATTCCCATCAATCTTGCCGGTATCCCGGGCATGTCGGTTCCCTGTGGGTTTGTGGAAGGAATGCCGGTGGGGCTGCAACTGATAGGCAAACATTTTGACGAGGGAACGCTTCTGAGGGTGGCCTATACCTTCGAACAAAATACCGATTGCCACAAGATTTTTCCCGCGCTTTAGTCTCTTCTTTTATTATTCTGACGTCCGACGTCCAACGACCGACGACCGACCTAGGAGGGTTTGTATCTT
>DHTR01000007.1:18726-18999 GCA_002408725.1 Pelotomaculum sp. UBA5255 | reverse complement strand
TAGGAGGGTTTGTATCTTGACCCATTATGAAACGGTGATCGGCCTGGAAGTGCACGTGGAGCTTAAGACCAGGTCAAAGATCTTTTGCGACTCTACCACGGAATTCGGTGGAGACCCCAACACCCACGTCTGCCCTGTCTGCCTTGGTTTGCCCGGGGCGCTCCCCGTGATGAACAAAACAGTGGTGGAGTATGCCATTCGTGCCGCCCTGGCTTTAAACTGCCGGATTGCTGGCTTTTCCAAGTTCGACCGGAAGAACTACTTCTACCCGGA
>DHTR01000007.1:8943-18521 GCA_002408725.1 Pelotomaculum sp. UBA5255 | reverse complement strand
CGGAAGAACTACTTCTACCCGGATATGTCCAAGAATTACCAGATCTCGCAGTATGACCTGCCGATTGCCGAGCACGGGTACCTGGACATCAACCTTGACAATAAAACCAAAAGGATCGGGATTACGCGCCTGCACATGGAGGAGGATACCGGTAAACTGGTACACCAGGGGACCATTACCACCACGCCATATTCCCTGGTAGACTATAACAGGTCCGGAGTTGCCCTGATTGAAATTGTCTCCGAGCCGGATCTGCGCTCGCCGGAGGAGGCCCGTACGTACTTGGAGAAATTAAAGGCCATTATCCAGTACACCGGCGTATCTGACTGTAAAATGGAAGAAGGAAGTTTGCGCTGTGATGCCAACATTTCAATCCGGCCGGCGGGTAGTGAACAATTGGGGACGAAAGCGGAAATCAAAAACCTGAATTCTTTTCGGGCGCTTCAAAGGGCGCTGGCCTATGAGGTGGAGCGACAGACCGAGGTGCTGGGGGAAGGAGGTCGAATTGCCCAGGAAACCCGGACCTGGGACGAGGGAAAGGGTGTCACCCTCCCCCTGCGCAGCAAAGAACACGCCCACGACTATCGTTATTTCCCCGACCCGGACCTGGTGCCCATGATTATTGATCAAGAGTGGGTCGAGGAGATCCGGCGTTCCCTGCCTGAGCTGCCGGACGCACGCAGGGAAAGGTACGTGAAGGAGTACGGCCTGCCCGAATATGACGCTGTCATCCTCACCAACACAAAGGAGATGGCCGACTATTTCGAGGACTGCGTGTCGGCCTATCCGAATCCAAAAGTGGTCAGTAATTGGGTCATGGGTGACCTTTTGGGGCTGCTCAACGCTGACGGCGTTGAGATCACGGCGTGTAAAATTAAACCGGAGCAGCTGGCCTCCATGCTTGTGCTTATAGATGAAGGGACGATCAGCGGTAAAATTGCCAAGACCGTCTTTGTAGAAATGTTTGCCTCCGGAAAGGATCCCAAGAATATCGTAAAAGAAAAAGGCCTGGTCCAGATTAGCGATGAAGGTGCCATAATAGCCGTCGTGGATGAGGTGCTGACCAAAAACCCCAAATCGGTGGAGGACTTCCGGGCCGGCAAGGAACGTGCCCTGGGCTTCCTGGTTGGACAGGTGATGAAGGCCACCAGGGGGAAGGCAAATCCCGAACTGGTAAACAAGCTCCTGAAAGAAAAGCTTCAATAACGTTGCAAAAGAATCTTTCTAATGATCAAGGTTCATTTATAGCCGGAAGAGGTTTCTGTGACCTCCTTCCGGCTCTTATACTATTAACCTGCAAATTGTAGTTTATAAAGTTGTTTAAGTGTCGGGGCGTTTTCTGTTGGAATAAAAACAGAAGGCGCCTTTTTTTGTACAATTAAAACGAGTAAAGTTATCCCTTTAGGAAGGCTAAAAATAAGCAAAATCGAGGAATAGGCCGTATAAAATGATTCCCCCCCAACCATACTAATGAAGGCTTAAGTTTCTTGCAATTTTCCTTGGAGGTGAATATTTTGGCAAACCGAAGCAGGTTTGGGGACGATCATGCCCGGCTGAAGGCCATGCATGAGGCTGAACGTCCCGATGGCGTCGTGGTGGACCCTGTACCCATCACCGCCGGTGAAGAGGTCACCATACTTTACAAAGGGGCGCTCGACCAGGAAGGCAGAGAACAGTTATACCTGCACTATGGTTTCGGAAGGCACGACAGCTGGCGAAATGTTTCAGACACGCGAATGGAAAAGACGGGCTGGGGTTGGGTAGGTAGTGTTGTCATGCCGGACCACGAAGGGCGCTTCAATATGTGCTTCAGGGACGGCGCCGATAACTGGGATAATAACAACAGAGCCAACTGGGGCTTTCAAATTCATAACGGGAGCCAACGCTACTAAAAGGTCAATCCCCGCTGTTAGCCCGGTGGGGATTTTTTTAAATGAATAAATGCTAACTTACAGTGTTGCTCATTCATGGATTGAGCAGGAAGGAGACAAGGATCGGTGAGAGTTTTAATGCTATCCTGGGAATACCCGCCTAAAAGCGTTGGCGGACTGGCCCAGCATGTGTATGACCTGACCAATGCCCTGGCGGCAAACGGGGTGGATGTCCACCTGATCACCTCGGGGGGCATGGGGGCGCCACATTTCGAACAGGTTAACGGAGTCAAGGTATACCGCGTTGATCCCTACCGGGTATCTTCGCCGGACTTTGTGACGTGGGTGGCCCAGTTCAACGTGGCCCTGCTGGAGAGGGCCATACCCCTCATGTCCGATACCGGTGATATTCATATCTTGCACGCGCACGACTGGCTGGTGGCTTACGCCGCCAGGGCCATCAAGCACGCGGGGCGACTGCCGCTGGTCGTTACAATTCACGCCACGGAGTACGGCCGCAACAACGGCCTTCACAACGACACCCAGAGGCATATCAGCGACATTGAGTGGTGGCTGACCTACGAGGCCTGGCGGGTAATTTGTTGCAGTCACTTTATGGAAAGCGAAGTGGGGCGCGTCTTCCAGTTGCCGCAAGACAAGGTTGCTGTTATCCCCAACGGCGTTGATGCCGGCAACTTCAATATCGGGAGCAAAAGGGCACGCCGCAGCGACTATGCCGCCCCGGACGAGAAAATAATTTTTTACGTGGGAAGACTGGTCCAAGAAAAAGGTATCCAGGTACTCCTGGATGCCGCCCCTGAAATTCTTTCCCATTACCCCCAGACAAAATTTGTCATAGCGGGGAAAGGCCCATTTCTGGATGCCTTAAAACAGCAGGCTGCAGTCATGGGCATTGCTAACAGGGTCTACTTTACGGGCTATATTCATGATGAAGTCAGGAACAGCCTTTACAGCTGGGCGGACGCAGCGGTCTTCCCCAGCCTCTATGAGCCCTTCGGCATCGTGGCCTTGGAAGCTATGGCTGCCAGGACGCCGGTCGTCGTTTCAGACTGCGGGGGCATTAGCGAAATTGTAAGGCACGGGGAAGATGGGCTAAAGGCTAAAACCGGAAACAGCCATTCTCTGGCCCAAAACATCCTGGCGCTCCTGAGGCAGCCCCAGTTGGGCAATTATTTAAGGGACACGGCTTACCAAAAGGTTACGGAAGATTTTAACTGGAAAATAATCGCCCGGCAGACTGCTTCTGTTTACCGGGATGTTTGGGAAGCCCACCGCAGTACCCCATGGTCTACAGAGGAAAGGCAAGGCAGCATCTTCGGGCGATTTAACCGCCTGCTTGCCCGGTATAGCTAGGGGTAAGGGAGCATAGTTTCATAAGTAGGAAAGAGAACTTGGAGGAATGAGAAACGGGGGTTAGACATGAAGGCAATCATCATGGCCGGGGGGGAGGGCTCGCGCCTGAGGCCTCTTACCTGCGGCCGGCCCAAGCCGATGGTACCGGTTTTAAACAGACCGATTATGACCCATATAGTCGATTTGTTAAAAGAACATGGATTTACGGACATTGGCGTTACGCTTCAGTACCAGCCGGAGGCCATCCGGGACTATTTTGGCAACGGAGCGGAGCTCGGGGTCAATTTTCGTTATTATGTGGAGGAGACTCCCCTGGGCACCGCCGGTAGTGTTAAAAATGCGTCGGAGTTCCTGGACGAAACCTTTCTGGTCATCAGTGGGGATGCCCTGACCGACCTGGAACTGTCCAGGGCGGTTGCGTTTCACAAAAGCCGGGGGGCTCTTGCGACGCTGGTTTTAACCCGGGTGGAGTGCCCGCTGGAATACGGCGTGGTGATTACGTCAGAAAACGGCTGCATCACGCAGTTCCTGGAAAAACCGGGTTGGGGTGAGGTTTTCAGCGACACGGTCAATACAGGCATCTATGTTCTGGAACCGGAAGTCTTGAATTATTTCGCATCGGGGCAGAAGTTTGACTTCAGCAAGGACCTGTTTCCCCTGCTGCTGAGAGAGAAGAAGCCTTTGTTCGGACTGGTCCTGCCAGGCTACTGGTGCGATATCGGTAACCTTCAGCAGTACCTGGAGGCACACCACGATGCGCTTTCGGGAAAGGTCCGGATCAAGATACCCGGAACGGAAATCTCACCCCGAGTTTGGGTAGAGGAAGGCGCCTTTATGAACCCCGGCGCTTTAATCAAAGGCCCGGCACTGATTGGCGCAAACTGCCGGGTAGGAGCACAAGCCCGGATTGATCCCTATACGGTTCTCGGAAGCGGCTGCCTGATCCAGGAAAGGGCCTCCCTGAAAAGAAGTGTTCTCTGGAATCACGTATACGTGGGGACGGGGGCAGCCCTGCGGGGTGCTGTTCTGGGCTGTCGCGTACAGGTGCAGGCGAAAGCCGGGATCTACGAGGGTGCTGTGGTCGGGGATGATTCCGTCATCCGCGAAAATGGTCTCCTTAAACCGGATGTCAAACTATGGCCTAACAAGCTAGTGGAGACGGGGGCCACTGTTCAGCGGAGCCTGATCTGGGGTACCTGTTCTCCCAAAAAAGTATTTGGCTTTGAGGGGATTTCCGGCCTGGCAAACGTGGAGGTTACCCCTGAATTTGCCGCCCGGGTCGGTGCGGCTTTCGCTTCGGTCGCCGGTTCAGAAGCTCGGCTTGCAGTCAGCAGCGACAGCTATGCCGCATCGCTGATGATCAAGGAAGCGGTAGCCAGCGGCATGCAATCAAGCGGGGCTGAAGTTATGGACTTGGGGACCTGCATCACACCGGCGCACCGCTATGGTGTGCGCTCCCTGAACTGTAAGGGGGGAGTGCACACGAAGGTTTCACCCCTGTCTCCCGATAAAGTTGTAATGGTTTTTACCAACCCCCAGGGTGGAAACACTTCCAGGGGGCAGGAGCGTAGAATTGAGAACGCGATGGCCAGGGAGGATTTCCTGCGGGCCGAAATCAGCCGGATCAAGCCGCCGGTTGATGTGCCTGAAGTCACGACCCGGTATATCTCTGCTATCTGCGAGGGCCTCAGCTCGGGGATGTTGAGGGAAGCCCGTTTTAAGTTAATGCTTTGCTACGACCAGGTAAATCTTGAAAAGTTCGTCGCATCCCTTTGCCAAGAACTCGGGTTTGCCCTGGAAAACTACGGTTCAGAAGGTACCAGTGGATACCGCAACTGGCGTTCCTACCAGGAGATGCTTCCTTCTCTGGCCCGTGCGGTGGTTGAAAGCGGCGCCGATGCCGGGGCTGTACTGGATCCTAACGCTGACCACCTGATCATGATTGACAACAAGGGGCAAATCATCCAGGAGGAAATGCTGACGGCCCTGCTGTCTCTGATTATCCTGAAAGGGCAGGGGGGGACGGTCGTCGTGCCGGTTACAGCTCCCAGGGCCATTGAGGAGTTGGCCGAGCGGTACCGGGGCAGGGTTGTACGGACCAAAACCGCCCTCCAGGATTTCCTGGACAAAGTGATGGCACCGGAAAACCAGTCCGGCCTAGAGGGGATTAGCGGTATTTCGCGGTTTTTCTTGCACTTTGATGCACTTTCCGCCCTGGCCAGGGTGCTCGACTATATGGCGCAGAATCAGGCCTCTCTTTCCGAGCTGGTCCACGAAATTCCATCCTTCTTCATGGATAGGCGGGAGGTCCCTGTGCCCTGGGAAGCCAAGGGTAAGGTCATCAGGAGCCTAATTCAGGACCCCCCAGCCGGTCGTCTGGAACTGTTGGATGGTGTCAAAGTCTATCACCGGGACGGCTGGGCCCTGGTGCTCCCCGACCCGGACGAACCGGTTTGCCGGGTATTCAGCGAGGGCAGCACCATGGAAATTGCGGAGTCGCTTACTGATTTTTATATCGATAAAATCAGCAAAATCGCTGGAGCTAAAATCTGAAAGGATTGCGGTTTAACTAAAGCCTTTCTGTTTTCCTGGTAAAAATTTATTTGTGCAAAAACTTCGGGCCCCGGTTCGAAGTTTTTCTTTATCACGTAAAATGTTTTTTTGATAAGCCTGTTCTCTGATGAGCATGGGAACAGAACAATAAATTCAACTGATTAGAAGTCCATTGCTCTATCCGGCTGAGCTACTTGGACATATCTGGAGCGGGTGAAGGGAATCGAACCCACGTACCCGGCTTGGAAGGCCGGTGTCTTGAACGGTGAGCCAACGTCGCTTGTTTTTATACCCCTCGTCACGGGCAACGGACTCGCCTTTTTCTAAGCCTACTTTTAAGGATGGAGTCCGTTGATGTCATTTATTGTTTCGCTAACAGTAAAGGGGGAAACAGTCTTCCCCCCAGCATATTTTATTACGTTAATGTCTCACAGGGTATTCTGAATAGCCGGTCACGTCAAAAATACGACAATGAAAGTAGTGGTGATGTGCGAGGTATTTGTTGTATAATGAACAAAAGGTATGGCTAAGGAGCTCCTAAAGGCTTGAGAAGGTGTTCAATATGTCTAAAAAACCCACTTTATACCTTGAAACAACCATTCCAAGTTATTTAGCGGCTAGACCAAGCAGGGATTTAATTATTGCTGCCCGTCAACAAAATAACCCATGAATGGTGGGATAATGAAAAAACAAAGTACAATATTTATGTATCCCGGATTGTCTTGAAGGAAATAAATGAAGGTGATCCGCATGTTGCGTCAATCAGGGCAAACTTTCTTCAGGGAATAAAAGTCTTACCAGCTACAGATGAAATTGACAATATCGCGGAAAAATATTTATCCATTTTAAGTATACCGAAAAAATCAGCATTAGATGCCTTAATTTAGCCTATGCGGTATTGTTTAAAATAAATTATCTCCTAACCTGGAATTGTAAACACCTTGCACATGCCGAAATTCGCAAAAAGCTGAAGCTATATAATGATTCCGTAGGATTGGAGACCCCGGAGATTACTACTCCAAACGATTTAATGGGGAGGGATTAGTAAATGCCTTATGACGATCCGATAGTTGAAGATGTTAGAGATGCACGGGAAAAACTTTTTAAGAAATATGACTTTGATTTAAAAAAATTTTTAAAGCATATTCGTGAGGAAGATAAAAAACATCCTGAAAGTATTGCTAAAGATATAAAGCCAATTAAAAAGCTGCCGGATTCTTTAAAGCCGCAATAAAAGAATAATAAAGCAAATGGGAGCGTAGGGGCGTGAGTCCTTGCGCTTTTTTGTGTGTGGTGGGTAACGGTAACAAAGATCTGTTACGGTTCGTTCAGGAGCAACGGACCAGCCGTTCTTATATGACTGAACCGATCCCTGAAACCCTCATAAATACAAAAAAAACAAGGGGCAGTTTTTTTGCTGCCCCGTTCTTGGTTAAACCGCCCTGGCTGCCGGGGCCGGGGTCTGGTACCAGCTGTAGTCGAGATCCGGGAAAATATTGTTGCGATATTCCAGATAACCTAAAAAGCCTTCGTCGATCCGGTTGTTTTCGATTTGATCGTGCAGGCGCAGGAAATTGTCGAGGTGGACCTTGGTTCTCCGGACCGCGTATTCCACCATGGTGCCTGTGCTCATGATAAAGGCCCAGTCGCTGCTCTGGGCCAGCAGCAATTCCCTGGCCGCCTGGTTTAAAGCCCGGCGGAGCAGACCACCCGAGCCGGGACGGCGGTTGGCCATGGATGTCATCATGCCGGCGGCCATGTGCAGGTGCCGGTAAATCCAGTCATTCGCTCCGCAGAGCCAGACCTCGTGGTAACCCTTGTTACCCCAGCTGGATGAACAAGGTACGGCCACCTGGTTGCAAGGAAAGCGTTTGAGGTAATCGCTGGGGGTGACCATTTCTACGATGTCCTGGTCAAAGGTTATCTTTCGGATCAGGTATTCCAGCCAGGCTGGCCCTTCAAACCACCAGTGACCGAAGAGTTCGGCGTCGTAGGGCGCCACGATCAGGGGCGGCCGATCCATCAGGCTGGCCAGGTGCTGTACCTGGTGCTGCCGGTTAAACATAAAGTTGCCGGCGTGCTCAGCCGCCTTTTCATCCGCAGCCTGGGGGTTATAGGCTTCTTTTGAATCGGTTTTGCCCGTAATCCTGTAGTATTTCATTCCCGTATGGATCCGGATCCCGTCCGGGTGGATGTAATCCTTGATGTATTCATAATCGAGTTCGTGCCCAATGTCCCGGTAGAATTCCCGGTAGTTATAGTCGCCCGGGTAGCCTTCCATGGTGCTCCAGACCTGCTTGGAGGACTCGATATCACGGCCGAAGGCGGCCACCCCGGTTGGGCAAAAAATCGGCGCAAAGATTCCGAAGCGAGGCCTGTGGGAGGCATAAAGAATGCCGTGAGAGTCAGTAAAAAAGAACTTCAGCCCGTTTTCTTTAAGGATTGCATCGACGCCTGGCGCGTAAGCGCACTCGGGCAACCAGATCCCCTGGGGAGGAACCCCCAGGTGTTTTTGATAATGCTCTACAGCCGCCCTGACCTGGGCCCGTACTGCTTCAGGCTGAAGCAGCATCAGCGGGAGGTAGCCGTGCGTGGCGGCGCAGGTGATAATTTCGAGGCGACCGGCGTCCTGGTGTTTTTTAAATGCGGAAACAAGATTACGGTGATAACGGTCATTAAAAACAGACATAGCCTCGTGGAAGCGTCTTTTGTACATCAGAGCGGCTTCGTGGAAGGGGCTCCCGTAGGTGCGTCCCTCTTCTTTATGGGCCAGCTCAATCAACTTGGACAGGTGCCTTACGTAGCGCTCCTGAAGGAGCGGGTCGGTCAGCATGGAGATGAGGGGCGGGGAAAGAGTCATTGTTAATCTAAACCGGACGTTATCATCCAGCAGGCGATCAAAAGCCTGGATCAGGGGGATATAAGTTTCTGTAATCGCTTCGTAAAGCCATTTTTCTTCCAGGAAATTTTCATGCTCGGGATGCCGCACGTAGGGCAGATGAGCATGCAGTACAAAACAGAGGTATCCTTTAGCCATAATAAACCCCTTTCAACTTATTCGTGAGTACTCCCCGGTTACTCTTGCTGCGGGTTCCAAATCCCGGGTGAAGTAACCTCCAGGGGCAGCTTGCCCGCCCTCACTGCCAGTTCTTCGATGATCATGGGTGAACTGGCGCCATACTGGAACCTGCCGATGGACCGGTAGAGCCCTTCAATCCACATCCATTCCTCATCCAGACGGTCCGAAAGGGAGGCCCGGGGAGTGGTCACAATGTTTGACCTCAGCAGGGTCACAAAGCGGCCATCCTGAAACATGCGCCCCAAATCGACACAAAAAGAGCGGTCGGGCTCTCCCACCTGAATGTGCCAATTATCTACATGTTCACCCACATGTAGATCCAAAAAACCTTTTGCGTTGGTACCGTTAAAATCCACCCCGGTTACGTCATAAACCCTCAAAACCGGGTGGGTAGAAGCCCAGGCCTCGGGCCCGTAGTTTGCGTTGAAGTTCTCTTGTTTAGTGGCTGTTATCTCCCAGTAGGCGAAGAGCCAGTGCGGATCCCGCGCCATCAGGGCCAGTCGGTCGACTCCGTAACGGTGCGGGAGTTGTGGGTCCGGGTCACCCTGCGCGGGGCGCACTGTTGCTCCTGGAACCTGGGGTCCAAGTTCTTGAGCGGTTTCTTCCAGAAATAACGGCCGGGGTACAGTTTCAAAATTTACTTTTTGAGGCGCCCGGACGTGCTTTGAAGCCAACAAAAAAACACCTGCCGCTACGACCAC
>DHTR01000007.1:6840-8782 GCA_002408725.1 Pelotomaculum sp. UBA5255 | reverse complement strand
GAAGCCAACAAAAAAACCCCTGCCGCTACGACCACTATAAAGGCCAAAAACAACCATGGAAGCAAGACATTCATAGAGTCAGATCCCCCCTTGAAGGTAAAAGATTAACCTGTGTAAAACCGGTTATAATTGATCTACCCGAAAATCCTTTTTTATTATTGCCCAGATGAAAAAGGTTTATTTACATCAAAACAAATTTAAAGTTCCTAAGAAATTAGAAGTTCTGTATAAAATGTAGACAACTAGAAGGGATCATCAAGACAGCAGCGAAAAATTAGTCGAAAATAATAAAATGCACTCATTCAGAGGAGGCTGTGAAAAATTTTAAAAATCCGGGACAAAAAAGAAAAAGCTACAAAAATCATGGAGATCCTTGCCCGTGCCTATCCCGGAGCCGGTACGGCTTTAAACTTCAACAATCCATTTGAACTTCTAGTGGCTGCGATCTTATCCGCCCAGTGCACCGATCAGCAGGTAAACCGGATAACCGGTCCCCTGTTTAAAAAATACAGGACTCCCCGGGATTTTGCGGCGCTGTCCCCGGAAGAGCTGGCAGAGGAGATCAAGGGGTGCGGGCTGTATCGAAATAAAAGCAAGTATATCGTAGAAGCATCCCGTAAGATCCTGGAGCACTATGGTGGTCAGGTGCCGAGGACCCGGGAGGAACTTCAGACTCTGCCGGGGGTAGGACGAAAGACTGCGGGAGTAGTGCTGGGGGTGGCTTACGGTGGCAGCGCGCTCCCCGTTGACACCCATGTTTACCGTGTAGCCCGGCGACTGGGACTATCCGGGGCCAGGGTTCCAGAAAAAGTAGAAAAAGACTTGGTTAAATGTTTTGCGCCCCACCAGGCAATGGACGCACACCACCGGCTGATTGCGCATGGTCGCGCCACCTGTACGGCGAGAAAGCCCGCCTGCGGGGGCTGCTGCTTAAAAGAACTCTGCCTTTATTCGGAGCAGGAGGGAGAGCCGTCTTGAACATTATCCTGGTCGAGCCCGAGATTCCCGCCAACACCGGCAATATTTCCCGGACCTGCGCCGTCACCGGTTCCGCCCTGCACCTGGTCCGCCCTCTGGGCTTTTCCACTGAGGATAAATACCTCAAGCGCGCCGGGCTGGACTATTGGCATCTGCTGGAAATCCACTACTACGATAATTTTTTCGAGATCGTGAAGAGGTATCCCGGCCGCAGTTTTTACCTAGTGACCACCAAAGCTCCTCGCTGTTACACATCCAAACAATACGAAAAAGATTCATTCCTGGTCTTCGGTAAGGAAACCAGAGGCTTGTCCCCGGAGATTTTAAGCACATTTCCGGAGAACCAGGTCCGGATTCCAATGAGGGAGGAAGCACGTTCCCTGAACCTGTCAAATTCAGTAGCCATTGTTTTGTACGAGGCGCTAAGGCAACAGGGCTTCCCGGGATTAGAAAGATGAGCCATAACTATGGTCATTTTGAATCTGTAAATGTAACAGGGAGCGTTTTACGAAAACAAGGGGGGTTTTTATGAGCGTCATTGAAAAGGTCCAGTCCTACCTGGACCAATACAATATGGGACTGAAAATTATCGAGCTTGAGGAGAGCACCCGAACCTGCGAACTGGCGGCGGCGGCTCTGGGCGTGGAGGTGGGCCAGATTGCCAAAACTCTGGTGTTCCAGGCTGACGGGCAACCGGTGCTGATTGTGGCCAGCGGTGACAGGAAAATTAAAACAGGAAAGTTGAAACGATTGCTTGAGGTATCCAGGGTAAGAATGGCCGACCCCGAAACAGTAAAGCTCGTGACCGGTTACCCTGTTGGAGGGGTCTGCCCACTGGCGCTGCCGGAAAAGCTGCCCATCCTGCTGGACGATACCATGCACCGTTTCCCGGTTGTGTACGCAGCTGCGGGCACGCCTCACTCCGCCCTGCCGGTAACCATGGAGCAGTTGCAGAAGATAACGG
>DHTR01000007.1:6376-6629 GCA_002408725.1 Pelotomaculum sp. UBA5255 | reverse complement strand
CATAAAAAGCAGAAAAGTATAAGGGCAGATGTTCTTAAAGATTGAAGCGGGCCACTTTGAGAAGGATTTTATTACTCAAAAAAAGAATAGTCTTGTGAACGTGATAAGCGTGGTGAATTTCACGTTACACTTTGCGCCAGCATTTAGCTCGGATGAGAGCAATTAGTTATTATATTCAGAATAGAAAGCGAGGTGATGGCCGTTTGTTTGTCCATTTACACCTTCACTCGGAATACAGTCTCCTGGATGGAGC
>DHTR01000007.1:5456-6188 GCA_002408725.1 Pelotomaculum sp. UBA5255 | reverse complement strand
GAATACAGTCTCCTGGATGGAGCCGCACGGATTAAGAGTGCGGTAGGCAAGGCCAGGGAGATGGGGATGCCTGCGCTAGCCATCACCGACCACGGCGCCATGTACGGTGTGGTGGATTTTTACAAGGCCTGTAAAAAAGCTGAAATCAAGCCTATCCTGGGCTGTGAAGTTTATGTGGCTCCCCGCACCATGGTCGATCGCACCCCAAAAGTGGATGACAACCTGAACCACCTGGTTCTCCTGGCCGAAAACGAAGAAGGTTACCGCAACCTGTTGACTCTGGTTTCCCTGGGCTTTACGAAGGGATTTTACTACAAGCCCAGGGTGGACAAGGAAGCGTTGGCCCAGAACAGCAAGGGGCTCATCGCTCTGAGCGGGTGTATCGCCGGAGAGGTCGCCTCAAAAGTGCTGCGCGGGCAACCTGACCAAGCCCGACAGGCGGCCGCGGCTTATCGGGATATCTTCGGTCCGGGAAACTTTTTCCTGGAGTTGCAGGACCACGGCTTTGAGGAGCAAAAGACAGCCAACCGCGAGCTGCTGAAAATCCATAAGGAACTGGATATCCCCCTGGTGGTTAGCAATGACGTCCATTACGTCCGGCGGGAGGACGCCGAAATCCAGGACGTGCTCCTGGCCATCCAGACCGGCAAGACTGTTGACGACCCGGCACGGATGAAATTTCAGTCCGAAGAACTGTACCTAAAAAGCCCGGAGGAGATGAACCTCCTCTTT
>DHTR01000007.1:5004-5267 GCA_002408725.1 Pelotomaculum sp. UBA5255 | reverse complement strand
TGGCGAACAGCCCCGGTCGCTGCAGAATACGCTGGAAATCGCCGGCCGCTGCAATGTGGAGCTGGAATTCGGCAAATACTTTTTGCCCCATTATGCCGTACCTGAGGGCTTCAACGCCGATACCTACCTGGAAGAGCTTTGTTATCAGGGCGCCCGCAGGATTTACGGCGACCCGGGGGACGAAATCAAGCAGAGGCTGGCATTTGAACTGGGTGTCATCAAACAGATGGGTTATTCAGCCTACTTCCTGATCGTCTGGGATT
>DHTR01000007.1:4555-4803 GCA_002408725.1 Pelotomaculum sp. UBA5255 | reverse complement strand
TTCCTGATCGTCTGGGATTTCATCCATTATTCCAGGCAGAAAGGAATCCCGGTGGGACCTGGCCGCGGCTCAGCCGCCGGTAGTCTGGTAGCCTACAGCCTGGGCATCACCAACATTGACCCGTTGAAGTATGGGTTGCTGTTTGAGCGTTTTTTAAACCCCGAAAGGGTATCCATGCCTGATATTGACATTGACTTTTGCTTTGAGCGGCGGGGCGAAGTTATTGACTATGTGGTGCAAAAATACGG
>DHTR01000007.1:2650-4344 GCA_002408725.1 Pelotomaculum sp. UBA5255 | reverse complement strand
GCCCAGATTATCACTTTCGGGACCATGGCCGCCCGGGCGGCCATCCGGGACGTAGGGCGGGCGCTGAATATGCCTTACGGCGAAGTGGACAGGGTGGCTAAAATGGTGCCGGCGGAACTGCAAATCACCATTGAAAAAGCCCTTAACGACGCGTCGGACTTGAAAGAACTGTATGACCAGAAGCCGGAGGTCAAGAAACTGATCGACACGGCGGACGCTCTGGAGGGGATGCCCAGGCACGCTTCCACCCATGCCGCTGCGGTGGTGATCACGAAGGACCCGCTGACCGATTATCTCCCCTTGTACAAAGCGTCCGACGGCCCGGTGACTACCCAGTTTGCCAAGGATACGGTCGAAGAGCTGGGCTTGTTAAAGATGGACCTCCTGGGTTTGAGAACCTTGACCGTGATTAGCGACGCTTTGCGTTTAATTGCCGGCAGCACCGGTGAAGAAATCGATATTGAAACCATTCCTATTGACGACCGGGCCACCTATGAAATGCTGTCCAGGGGTGATACTACCGGTGTGTTCCAGCTGGAAAGCAGCGGCATGAGGAGCATCCTACGGGACCTAAAGCCTGAGGTATTTGAAGACATTGTTGCCCTCGTGGCGCTGTACCGGCCCGGACCTCTGGGCAGCGGCATGGTTGTGGATTTTATCAAAAACAAGCACGGCGTCAACAAGACGACCTACCTTCACCCGAAACTGGAACCGATCTTAAAGGACACCTACGGTGTTATTCTCTACCAGGAACAGGTCATGCGCATCGCCAGCGATCTCGCCGGTTTTACCCTGGGTGAGGCGGACCTGCTGCGCAGGGCCATGGGCAAAAAAAAGCCTGAAATCATTGCGGGACTGCGTACCCAGTTCGTAGAGGGTGCGCTCAATAATGGTGTCGACAAGGACATCGCCGGACAAATTTTTGATTTGATGGAATACTTTGCGGGCTACGGTTTTAACAAGTCACATTCAGCGGCCTATGCCCTTATTTCTTACCAGACCGCCTACCTAAGGGCCAAATATCCCCTGCCGTATATGGCTGCACTCTTGACTTCTGTAAGAGATAACGCGGACAAGGTAGCGGTTTATATCGAAGCCTGCAGGCGGCAGGGAATCGAAGTCCTGCCGCCTGATGTCAATGAAAGCCGGGAGAGCTTTACGGTGGCTGGGGACAAGATTCGATTCGGCCTGGCGGCAGTTAAAAACGTAGGTCTGGGAGCGGTGGAATCCATTATCCGGGCCAGGGAAACGGGCGGGCCCTTTAGCGGCTACGTTGATTTCTGCAGACGCCTGGACACAAAGGTCGTCAACCGGCGGGTTTTGGAGAGCCTGATCAAGTGTGGCGCCTTTGACTCCCTGGGCCACCTTCGGGCCCAGTTGATGGCGGTTGTCGATCAGGGCCTGAGTTTAGCCCAGCACTCCCAACGCGAGCGGGAAAACGGGCAGATCTCCCTGCTGGACCTGATAGGCGAGAGCGCTCGGGAGGTTGTCAGCATCAGCATGCCGGAATTGGCTGAATTCCCCTGGGAGGATCTGCTGGCCATGGAAAAGGAAATCCTGGGTCTTTATATCAGCGGGCATCCCCTTGATCAATACCGGGGCGCCCTGGACAGGCTCACCACCAACAGCGCGGCTGAAATCCTCGAACTGGTGGAGGACAGTGCGGTAGTGCTGGGGGGAATGATCACCGGGGT
>DHTR01000007.1:2104-2448 GCA_002408725.1 Pelotomaculum sp. UBA5255 | reverse complement strand
AAGAAAATCAACACGAAAAAAGGGGACAGGATGGCTTTTTTGACCCTGGAAGACCTCACCGGCACGGTGGAGGTGATCGTGTTCCCCCGCATTTATATTCAGAGCCGCCTGGTTATCCGGGAGGACGAAGTGGTTCTGGTAAAAGGCCGGTGCAGCGGGAGCGGTGAAGAAGTCAAGATCATCGGGGAAGAGATTTCAACGCTTGGCTGTCACCTTGGGGGAGAGGTTCACTTAAAGATCGACAGCCTTCGTTCCCCCCTGTTGGACCACGTCCAGGTTGTTCTGGGGAGCTTTAGCGGGGAGTCCCCGGTGTATCTGCATTTCAAAAAAGAAAAAAGAGTAAT
>DHTR01000007.1:0-1842 GCA_002408725.1 Pelotomaculum sp. UBA5255 | reverse complement strand
AAGACGGGGGAGGAATTCTGGGTGGACCTGTCCGGACCGGTCCTGGGCAGACTGGAGGAGCTTTTGGGGAAGTCTGGGATTAAAATTAAAAGAGTCATGGAGATGCAAGGGGATGAGGACCCGGGATCACACTGTAGTCCTGTTGCAGCAAAGGCTTCCAGTTCTCCTGCCAGAGTTGAAACCAGGGAGCGGGGCGTAAAGAAAACGAAAAATTTTTTCAGCATTCTTGAGCTGTAATTGTTAAGCTTTAGTCTTATTATTCTCACTTCCATTCCAGGCGCCGCATATATATTTGAAGAAAACGGTTTTTAACAGGAGGACTTCAATGATTAAAGAGATGGCGGCCCTGCTGCAGGAAAGGGGTGTATACCTGCATGAGATCGCGCAAATCGTTTACGACCTGCAAAAGGGTTATGTTCCGGATCTGACCCTGGAGTACTGCGTGGAAGTTGTAACAGGCGTTTTAAGCAAGCGGGAAGTCCAGTTTGCCCTGCTGACCGGGGCGGCGCTGGACGTCTTGGCGGAAGAAAAAAAACTTCCATCACCGCTTCAAGAGATAATTCAGAAGGATCATCTGCTGTACGGCATCGATGAAGTTTTGGGTTTGGGGATAGCGAATATCTACGGAACTATCGGGACGACGAGCTTTGGCTACCTGGATAAGGAGAAGATTGGTGTCATCGGGAAACTTAATTTTAACAAAATCAATAAGGTCAACACCTTTATGGACGACCTGGTGGCGGGCATAGCCTCGGCGGCGGCGGCAAAAATTGCCCATAACGCCGGCTGTCTCTGCTGCGAAAATGCTGACAAGGGCTTGTAAAAAACTGGAAGGGGTGGCGCTTGTAAAAGTATCTACCCTGTGTTATTATGGATTTGTTAAAAAAGGGAATATTTAAGAGGTGATCTTTGTTGCAAGCTGCGAGTGAGACTGCTAGCGAATACGTTGTTATTAAAGCGCTGGAGAACGGTGTGACCATTATCGGGCTGACCCGGGGCAAGGACACTAAGTTTCACCATTCGGAAAAACTGGATAAAGGGGAGGTTATGATCGCTCAGTTTACGGAGCATACCTCGGCCATCAAAATCCGGGGACGGGTGGAAGTGCTGACCAGGCACGGCGGGCTCCGGACCGATGAGTGATTGTAGTATCCAGGGCGAAAGCTCTGGATATACTTATTTTTAGTACAAAAGAGGAATCCGCCAAGATGGGTAGAAAAAACTAATGGGTAACGGTAAAATGATAGAGGAGGCTTATATGTGTGGACGGTGGTATATATCGCACCCAATCAAAAGGAAGCTGATAAGCTGGAAAAACTGCTTGCCACTGAGGGGTTTCTGGTAAAATTAAGGGCGATCGGGCTACCACAGGCCAACAATCCCTGTTCGATCGAAATTCTGATACCGGAGTCTGAAGTAGATGAGGCTCTGGAGATTATCAATACTATTTGAGAAATCACACTTGTCACAAGTAAGGATTTTAAGGGGTGCTTTTTTTGGTTCTAGAATATTTCCGCAAGCAAAAATATATAACCTTACAGCCTGAATCTGAGAACAAGGATGTTCCGGAGGGCATTTGGGTGAAGTGCACACGCTGCAGTGAAATCTTATATAATAAAGAACTGGACAAAAACGGAAAAGTATGTCTCAAGTGCGGCTACCATTTCAGGGTTTCCGCCTATGAGCGGATGGATATGACCCTGGACGAGGGCAGCTTCAGGGAAATGGATGCCGGCATGCTCCCGGTTAACCCGTTTAAGCTGGCCGATTATGAAAGCAAGCTGGCCGCCGCTGTTAAGGGTACCGGGCTCAAGGAAGCAGTAGTTGCTGGAGAGGGGTCTA
>DHTR01000063.1:1985-3201 GCA_002408725.1 Pelotomaculum sp. UBA5255 | reverse complement strand
GTAGCGGCAATCGGCGGCGCCGCTAGAAAGGGGGTTCTGATTAAGGGTGGCGCCTACCTGGAAGAGGCCGGTGCGCTGAAAGTAGTTGCCTTTGACAAAACCGGCACCCTGACCACGGGACGCCCGGAAGTCATGGAAATTATACCGGCGCCCGGTCATGCACAGGAAGAATTGCTGGAAATTGCCGCTACTATTGAACGGCGTTCCGAACACCCTCTGGCCGCGGCGATCCAACGCGTCGCCAAAGACAGGGGGATTAGGCCGCAGGAGTGCTCCGGGTTTCAGTCCCTTCCCGGCAGGGGTGTGGTTGCTGAATGCGCCGGCAAGCTCTATTACGCCGGAAACCGTAAGTTTTTTAAAGAGAAAGAAATCTCCCCGGAGTCTGCCGGTTTCCTGCAAGACCTGGAAAAGAGAGACGGCACCCCTGTTCTCGTGGGAAGTTGCGATAAGATAATTGGGGCGCTTATGGTTGCCGAAAAAATCCGGCATAACGCCGTGGAAACCGTTGAAAGCCTGCGCCGCACCGGGATCAATAAAATTGTCATACTCACTGGTGACAACCCCGGCGCCGCTGCAAAAGTGGCTGACCAACTGGGCGTTGACGAAGTCTATTCCGGCCTTCTGCCCGAAGATAAGCTCCGGGCAGTGCATTCCTTGATGAAAAAACACGGGAAGCTGGCCATGGTTGGAGACGGCGTTAACGATAGCCCCGCACTGGCGGCGGCCACGGTTGGCATCGCCATGGGCGCGGCTGGAACAGATTCAGCCCTGGAAACAGCAGATATCGCCCTGATGGGTGATGATCTGGCCAACCTGCCTTACATCATCGGGCTGGGCCGAAGTACCCTCCGGATTATCAAGCAAAACACCGTCTTTTCCGTACTCGTCAAGGGTGTTTTCATCGCGCTCACTTTCGCCGGCTTCACCAGCCTCTGGATGGCTGTATTTGCCGATACCGGGGCCACCCTGCTGGTTGTATTAAACGGGATGCGTCTTTTAAAGGCGGGCGGGAACCCTGTCAAGGGAAAAGGGCTAGCTTACACCACAGACTATTCCTATGGCAAGGTGTAGAAAACCTATCCCCAAAGAACTCTTATCGTGTCTGCTGCGCTGGTCAGCAGTTGGCCGCATGGCCCTTAACTAACTTATTAGTTAGCTACCTTTGCCTTGCCAGAAAAACCTATCCAGGTGAGCTTTCAAATTACAATATGAAACC
>DHTR01000063.1:0-1755 GCA_002408725.1 Pelotomaculum sp. UBA5255 | reverse complement strand
GAGCCGGTTTTTTTATGTTTCTTTTGGATCAGTCATGCAGGTAAGACTGATCTGCCGGCAGTTTATTAGAATGTTTTACTCTAATTAACGAGCATGGCTACCGTGTATTTTCAGGGTAAGGAATGTCTGAACTGTAGACAAACACCAAAAATCCTTTGCCTTAATAAAGTAATATGGAAAGGATTTAGCCGCAGGCAACTTTCTTATCCTCTACTTACGGCCACTCAAAATATTGCTTTTCAAGCAATGCGGGAGGTTTTTGTCTATGTCGAAAAATACCTTTGCTCTCACTCAGCTTTCCATCGGCAACTCCGGCAGAGTAGATTCGCTTCTGGCCCAGGGTTTGACTAGACGCCGCCTTCTGGACTTGGGACTGGTCCCGGGTACAGAAGTAGAGGCCATTCGGCGCAGTCCCGCCGGGGATCCCACAGCTTTTCTGATAAGGGGAACAATTATTGCGCTGAGGGAAGAAGTGTCCCGACAGGTTTTAATCCGGGCAGAAAGTGATGAAAGGGGGATTTAAAATGGCTCTGTTAAGCCATACTTGCACTAAGAATAGCTGCCGGTACCGACCCGGGGTACAAAACCAACCCCGCCGGATGACCATTGCTCTGGCCGGCAATCCGAACACTGGAAAGAGTACGGTATTTAATGCCCTGACAGGGCTCCACCAGCATACGGGCAACTGGCCCGGGAAAACGGTGCAAAGAGCGGAGGGCAGCTTTGTCCACAGGAACAAGTACTATATCCTGGTCGATTTGCCGGGTACATATTCCCTGCTTGCTAACTCGGCCGATGAGCACGTGGCACGGGATTATATTTGCTTTGCCCACCCGGATGCAACCGTAGTCGTAACCGATGCTACCTGCCTGGAACGCAACTTGAACCTGGTTTTACAGGTTATCGAAATAACTCCCAGGGTGGTAGTCTGCGTAAACCTGATGGATGAAGCAGAAAGGAAAAAAATCTGTGTGGACGTGGAGTCACTGTCCCGGGAATTAGGGGTCCCGGCCGTCGCTACCGCCGCACGAAGCGGGCGGTGCCTGGACAAACTGATGGATGCCATTGACAACGTGGCATCCGGTCAACTCAAGACCTCACCCAGACTGGTTGCCTACGATCCCGGGATAGAGCAGCTCGTTCAAAAAATAATGTTAAAAATTAGCCCATTGCTCCCAGAGGGTTTGAACCCCCGGTGGGTGGCCCTGCGCTTGATTGACGGCGACCACAGCATTATCGATGCTCTGGCGCGTTACCTGGGGGAAGGTAAAAACAGCTCATCACACTGGGGGGAAGAAATGGCCTTATGTACCAGGTAGGCAATAACAAGCTTTTAACCACCGCCCTTGAAGAGATTACCGGGAGCTTCCCCCCGGAAGAAAAGAATGCTATGCGGGACCGCATTGTCGGCGGGATTTACGGCTCAGCGGAAAGAATAGCCGGTAAGGTTATCAGCCGGGAGAACCGGAAACAAATAAACTGGGACCAAAAAATTGATGATGTACTGACCTCGCGCTGGTTGGGGTTTCCCTTGATGGTAGTTCTCCTGGGAGTAGTTTTATGGCTGACCGTTACAGGAGCCAATTACCCATCTCAAATCCTGGCCTCCGGCCTATTCTGGTTTCAGGATCAACTTACAGGATTTTTTTTCTGGGCCGGCGCCCCCGCGTGGCTGCACGGTTTGCTGGTGGAGGGGGCCTATAGGTCGTTAGCCTGGGTTGTATCGGTAATGCTGCCCCCGATGGCCATCTTTTT
>DHTR01000054.1:7453-7675 GCA_002408725.1 Pelotomaculum sp. UBA5255 | reverse complement strand
AAGAGCCAATCCGATTTTGTGCCGGGGTACGATTCTATATACAATGGCCATGCTGATCGGCATGATGGCCCCGCCGCCAATGCCCTGGATGACCCTGGCGACGATCATCGAGCTGTTGCTCCAGGAAAAACTACAAAGCACGGAGCCAATTGTAAAAATAACAGATGAAATCAGGTAAATCTTCTTGGTCCCAATCCGGTCCCCGAGATAACCGGTTATAGG
>DHTR01000054.1:1418-7259 GCA_002408725.1 Pelotomaculum sp. UBA5255 | reverse complement strand
CGCCGGAAACGAGCATGTAGGATGTCAAAACCCACTGGATTTCGTCCGAAGCTACTCCAAAAATAGCCATCAATTTAGGTAGAGCTACGTTCACGGAGCTGTTGTTGAGAATTGCCGCGAAAGCCCCGATCACCACAACCATCAGTGGCAGCCAGAACGAATTATCATTGGCAGCGGCATTTTGTTGATTCAAAACCCGCCACTCCCTTTACTCAGATTTTATGATCGACAAAATAGTCCATTAATGTGTGCCCTGCAAGATAAAGGCCGGTCGCCGCCGCAGATTTTTCATCAAAGGTCCTGCTGCAGTTTTTTTGCTGCCCCTTCGTAAAAACAGCAAAGGGAACCGGATTGCTGGAGTGTGTCATTGTATGAAGCGGCGTCGGGTGATCCGGCAACAACATCACTTTGTACCTTTCAAAACAGTCAAGTTCTTTCAACAACATTCCCAGCATTTCATCTACCATTTCAATGGCGTGGATCTTGGTATCGAGTTCTCCCCTGTGCCCGGCAGCGTCCGGCGCTTCCACGTGAATGTAAACAAAATCCTTACCGTTATGAAGTTCCTCGAGGGCAGCCCTAACCTTGCCTCTGTAATTGGTGTGAACGGTACCGGTGACGCCTTCCAGTTTTACCACATCCAGACCTGCGCAAATGCCAATCCCTTTAATTAGATCCACAGCGGAGATGACTGAGCCGGATAGCCCGTATTTGTCCTGGAACTTTGGGAGCGCAGGCCGCTTTCCCTGCCCCCAGAACCAGATTGAATTGGCCGGCCTGGCGCCTGTTTCAGATCTTTTCCCGTTGACCGGGTGAGCCGGAAGGAAGGTGCTGCTTTCTTTCATTAGGTTGAACAAAACTTCACTACCCTTGCCTGCCGGGAGGTAAGGGGTGATCACCCGGCCTGAAATATCGTGCGGGGGCGTCAACTTCACGCTTGCGGGGCCTCCGTTCCAGACCAGGAGGTGCCTGAACCCGAAGCCGGCATAGAACTTTAATTTCCCGCTGCCCAGACGGTCACTGACCTCTGTTATTAATTGTCCTGACTCTGCGGTTGTGATTTCATCGGCGCTGTAGTCCACCATGGTCTTTTCTTCATATTTTCCCTTTTCGGAAAGTGTAACCAGGTTGCAGCGATAGGCAACATCCTCGTCGTCCAGTTCGATTCCCATGCTCACCGCTTCCAGTGGGGAGCGCCCAGTGTAGTATTCCCTCGGGTTGTAGCCCAGCACAGAAAGATTGGCCACGTCACTGCCAGGTTGGAACCCCTCGGGAACTGTACCGGCCATACCGATTTCACCGTTTGCAGCCAAATAGTCCATGTGGGGAGTGTTGGCGTATTGCAGGGGTGTCTTTTCGCCAAGTTCGGCTATATTCTTGTCGGCCATGCCGTCGCCTAGTAAAATAATATATTTCATTGAAAGTTCTCCTTGTAAAAAATTATACGCAAAAAATTTGTACGGAAAGGTATTCTCCTGATGATGGGTGAATCCTGCTCATTAGGGGCAAAAACCCACCATGATTATAATTTTAAAAAATATTCTCAAGAAATTTTTGGTTGCGGTTATTGGACAAAGAGCCTTTTCTTTTTCCGGCCGGTGAGATATTTTATTGGTAGCCCGGTTAATACGGGCGCTACCTGTAAGTAGGTTATTTTAGAAAGAGAGGTTGTTTAGGTGGAGGAACTGCGTATATTATCGCCAACTGCAATCCTGGGCTATGGTTTTCCGCTGGATTCTTTTAAGGAAGGGCTTAAACGGACGCCCCACGTGATTGCGGTGGATGCGGGCTCAACTGATCCGGGGCCACACTACCTGGGCGCCGGTGTCTCTTTTACAAACCGGGGCGCGGTAAAGAGGGATCTCGAATTCTTGCTGGAAGCGGCGCTGAGCCGGAAGATCCCGCTGCTCATCGGCACGGCGGGGGGGAGCGGCGGTCAGCCCCACCTTCAGAGGGACATCGGGATTATCCAGGAGATAGCAAGGGAGCGGGGACTTCACTTCAGGTTGGCAGTGATCCATGCGGAAGTTGACCGGGAAAAGGTCAGGGAATCTTTGCGGTTGGATAAGGTGTTTCCACTCGGTCCCGCTAAGCCCATGTGCGAAGAGGACCTGGAGGCTGCGGAAAGAATTGTAGGACAGATGGGAGTCGAGCCCTTGATCGGCGCGCTGGATGCCGGGGCGGAGGTGGTTTTGGCCGGGCGTGCTTATGATCCCGCAGTTTTTGCAGCATCGGCCATTAGGTGTGGCTTTAAGCCCGGGCCTGCCATTCACCTGGGCAAAATACTGGAGTGCGGAGCCATTGCCGCAAGCCCCGGAAGCGGCAGCGACTGCCTTTTGGGCCGTCTTGCTCCAGGCTTTTTTGAAGTGGAGCCCTTAAACCGGGAGCGGCGCTGCACTGTTAGCTCCGTAGCCGCACACACCCTTTACGAGAAAGCGGACCCCGTGCTACTACCCGGTCCAGGCGGTTGCCTAAACCTCAAGGAAGCAAGGTTTGAACAGGTAGGCGATAACCGGGTCCGGGTGACAGGCAGCAAGTTTATTCCCTCCGATCCATATTGCGTTAAGCTGGAAGGTGTGAGAAAGGCGGGTTATAGGACAATATCTATTGCCGGTTGTCGCGACCCGATTATGGTGAAGGAAATAGACTGTGTGATTAACTCCGTGAAGGAAAGAGTCCGAGACAATTTTAGCCGGGGTAATGATTTTTTTCTTGATTTTAAGCTGTATGGGCGCGATGGTGTAATGGGTAATTTTGAACGAAAGAAGGGAGCTGACTGTCACGAACTGGGGATCCTCATTGAAGCAGTCGCCGAAACCCAGGACCTGGCCGATACTATTTGCGGTTTTGCCCGTTCTACCATGCTCCACTGCAGCTATCCAGGCCGTGTAGCCACCGCAGGAAACCTGGCGTTTCCTTACTCTCCTTCGGACTTCAGAGGGGGAGAAGTATATCGTTTCAGTATCTACCATTTAATGGAGGTCGCCGATCCTTTTGAACTTTTTCCGTTAGAACTTATAAGTATTTAAAACAAATTTCTGGCAGGGATCAGTTGTTATTTTTTATTGCCATTGATTAGCAATAAATCAGGTGGTATAATATATAATATATAAAAATCTTAAATGAACAGCAACGTGTTGGATGAATTGTTTTTCATTCAAGGTACAGGGCTTCTGGGGTGGGAGGTCATTTCTACGACCTGCCTTTTTATTTTTTATAAGCATGCAATAGGTGTATTCCAGGGTGGGCATATTCTAAATGAGTGCTCATTCTATTTTATAGTCAAAAGTTTAATTGTACCTGACTAATCCCGGTCAGGCCTTTGTAGTAAATGCTATGTTTAAAGGAGGAGTTTATTTGCCAGAGCAGCAGATGATTATTGCTACAGCAATCTTTTTGGTTACCTATGCTATCATTGTTTCCGAAAAAATTCACCGGACGGTAGCGGCCTTTTCCGGGGCGGCGCTGGTTTTAATTCTCAAGATCATCGACCCGGAAGCGGCGATAAACGCCATTGATTTTAATACCATCGGGCTGCTGGTGGGAATGATGATCATTGTCGGCATTACCCGCCATACGGGCATCTTTGAATACCTTGCGATCAGGGCGGCAAAGGGCTCAAAGGGCGAGCCGTTCCAGATCATCGCGGCCCTCTCCCTGATTACGGCGCTATTGTCTGCTTTTCTAGACAATGTGACAACGGTCCTATTAATTGTGCCGGTTACCTTTGCAATCGCAAGGCAACTGGAGCTCACCCCCCTGCCTTTTCTGGTAGCTGAGATTTTAGCCTCCAACATTGGAGGAACGGCTACCTTAATCGGTGATCCTCCGAACATTATGATTGGAAGCGCCACGACGCTTGGCTTCATGGATTTTGTTTTTAATCTGACGCCTGTCGTAGTGGTTGTGTACGTCGTAACAATTTTCATAATCCGGCTCATTTACCGAAAACAACTAGTGACGAGGCCTGAACTGCAGGCCGGGATCATGAAATTAAATGAGCAGGAGGCAATTAAGGACACTGTCCTCTTACGGAAGTCTTTAATAGTGCTTGCACTGACCGTCGTTGGCTTTATTCTGCACCAGTATGTTCACCTTGAGTCTTCCGTCATTGCACTGGCGGGCGCCAGCCTGCTCCTCTTGATTACCAGGCAGGATCCCGAGCGCCCCCTGCAGGCTGTCGAGTGGCCGGTAATTTTCTTCTTTATCGGTCTGTTTGTGGTGGTGGGCGCCCTTAAGGAGGTTGGAGTGGTCGAGGCCGTGGCCAGTTGGGCCCTCGCTCTGACCGGTGGGAACATTCTTTCAACGGGTATCCTGATCCTCTGGCTGTCTGCTATTGCCTCGTCATTTGTTGATAACATTCCATTTGTGGCTACGATGATCCCGTTAATCCAGGACATGGGCCGCCTGGGCGGGATTAACGATCTGGATTTTCTCTGGTGGTCCCTTTCGCTGGGGGCCTGCCTGGGTGGCAACGGTACCATCATCGGGGCCTCGGCAAATCTCATCGTGATTGGAATGGCCGAAAAAAGAGGAGAGACGATTAGCTTTATGAGCTTTTTAAAGGTTGGCTTTCCGCTGATGCTGATCTCCATTATTTTGGCAACAGCCTATCTCCTGTTCTGGTACGTCTTTCATACAATGACGGCAATGGGTGTCACCCTGGCGATTGGACTGGCCCTGGCCTTGATTTCTAAATTACTATCAGCAAAAATGACATCACCAGTCCGTGAAAATGTGTAACATGCCGGAAGCTTCTATCCAGTGAAGGATTTCCAGGGGGCGGGGGCGAACTCTGATACGGTTTATTTTATTTTAAAACGTAAGGGATGAAAAGTTTGAGAAAAGTGAAAATTACCGATCTGGCGGAGGTTATTCGCAGCAAAAATTCCGGCCCATTCGAACTAACGCTTGATCTTGTTTTCAAAGACCGCGAAGCTTTTGAAATGGCCCGTCGTTCCGGGCTCTTTACAAGAGAATTATTTGCCGGACTTTACAACGTTGATTTGGAGAAGGTTATCGGGGTCGTTGAGTTTGAGCAGGCCAACGCGATCAAGGCTACCCTTGTTCGGCCAATCGTTTCGGGTGCTCCGGGTGATACCGACGTTTACGGAGCGCAGCAGCACGCTCCGCTCCTGGATCTCGAATTAAATATTAAATAATTAATCATTAGAACAATTATCATTAACTCTTTAGGAGTTACGGACGAACCATTAGGATTCCACAGGCGTCAAAATGATTAAGGCTTCTCTCACATTATTCAATACAGCTCTGTTTAGATGGACCATAGCCGGCGCCTAGATTATTTTGCCGGCTTTCAGGAAGAAGCCGCTGGAAAGATTTAGCCAGAAATCTATCTGGTATAGAGGGGAGGGTGCATTTAGACCGTTTTAGTGAGGCTCAGGTATTTATTAAAGGAGGGATGGATTTGTGCTTTAAGAAGCTTGTCGTCGCGTGTCTTGCGCTGGGTTTTTTCTTTTTGCTACCGGTTGACCTGAGGGCGGAGACCCCTGCTGTCGATGAGCCAACAGAAAAAGTGAGCCAGGCGAACGCGGAGTACTTGAGCAATAATCCTGGGAACGGAGAGCAGCAGGCTGCTGTTAGTCTGGAGCAGGCGATTATAACTGCCAAAGAGAACTTTCCTGTGCCCGGGCAGTTGGATCGTTTTTCGACAGGTTACAACCAGTCTGACCAAAATTCTTTTTGGGAACTGCGCTGGTACTGTAGCAGCGAGCCCGGCGGTAATATGAATATCAGCGTTGACACTGAAACTGGCGAAATCTGGAGTATGTACCGCTGGTTGCAGCCGGAGCCAGGGAAAGAGTATAAGGGCCTGCCGAT
>DHTR01000054.1:847-1208 GCA_002408725.1 Pelotomaculum sp. UBA5255 | reverse complement strand
TAAGGGTCTGCCAAAGTTTACTAAAGAAGAGGCTAAAATTACGGCCGTGGCCCTGGTTGAAAAAATTCAGCCCGAGCGCTTTAAGGAAACCAAGCTGCAGCCTGCTCACGATTACTTTCCCATGACGTTTTTCAAGGAACGGGGACAGATAGAGTATAATTACAATTTTGCGAGGGTCATCAACGGCATACCTTTCCCGGAAAACGGGATTAGCGTTACGGTTAGCGGGGATACTGGTGAAGTCATTGGTTTTAATGTCCGCTGGGAAGACACGCTTAACTTTCCTTCCGCAGCCGGACGGATCACCCCACAACGGGCAGAGCAGGTATTCCGGACGGATGCCGAGCCCGAGCTTTTTTAT
>DHTR01000054.1:443-674 GCA_002408725.1 Pelotomaculum sp. UBA5255 | reverse complement strand
CCGAGCCCGAGCTTTTTTATTTCCGGCCCCGTCTCCCCGGGGGGAAGGAAGTCCCTTTAAAGCTGGTTTACAGGCTGCCGGGACTCCGGAACGAGGTGTTGATCAATGCCCTTACCGGTGAATTATTGAATAAAGATGAAGAGCTGTTTGCCTACGACTTGTACGGGGCGGGCGGCGGAGCGGACTCGCGCTCGTCCATGGCAAAAGAAGAGGCTGTAAATCTTACCGGGG
>DHTR01000054.1:0-204 GCA_002408725.1 Pelotomaculum sp. UBA5255 | reverse complement strand
CCTGCTGTCCAGGGACAAGGCGCTGGAGATGGCGGTGTCCTTGATCAAGGTGCCTGCCGATTTCAAGCTGTCCAGCAGCAGGCTGGAACAGGACTACATGTTTAATGATAAAAAATCGTGGCACTTCAACTGGCAGGCCGGAGATAATTCGAACCAAAGGTGGATGGACGTAAGCGTGGACGCCGCATCCGGAGAACTGGTTTT
>DHTR01000089.1:20031-23733 GCA_002408725.1 Pelotomaculum sp. UBA5255 | reverse complement strand
AGCCGCAAGCCGTTGGTATTCAGCTGTCCGGCGGGGAGCCGACCCTGCGGGATGACCTGCCGGAAGTAGTGGCGCTGGGCAGATCTATGGGTTATCACTATTTTCAACTGAATACCAACGGCTTGCGGCTCTGCCGGGAACCTGAATTTCTTAAAGCCTTGAAGCAGGCAGGACTGTCAACGGTGTTCCTGCAGTTTGACGGAACCAGGCGGGATATCCATCTGCAGCTAAGAGGCAGAGACGTTTTAGACGAGAAATTAGAAGTAATCAGGCTATGCGGGAAAACCGGTGTCGGAGTTGTCCTGGTGCCTACGGTGGTCCCGGGTGTCAACGACCACAACCTCGGCGAGATTATTCAACTGGCGGTGGAAAACATACCGGTGGTGCGGGGCGTGCATATTCAGCCGGTAAGCTATTTCGGCCGCTATCCCTCGCAGCCGTCTGACCAGTCGCGCATAACCATTCCCGAGGTTATCGGCCATATTGAGCAGCAGACGGCCGGCCGGATTAAGATCGAGGATTTCTGTCCATCCGGCAACTGGGACGGCCTGTGTTCTTTTCACGGTAATTATGTTTTAATGCCGGGCGGAGAATTAGTTGCTACAACCAGGTCTTCTGAAAATAGCAGCCGTGAGAATTGTTGCGGCGGGCCGGAACTGTTGGACGGTGGTCCTAAAAAAACCAGGGATTTTGTCGCAGCCCGCTGGTCGGCTCCCGAACCTGTCCATCAACCGCAAAAGAACTGTTGTTGCGGACAAAATGAGGAGAAGGACAGCCTGGATCTTTTTCTGGAACGAGTTAAAAAATACACCTTCTGTATTTCCGGGATGGCCTTCCAGGATGCCTGGAATCTGGACCTGGAGCGTTTACGCTACTGTACTATTCACGTAATCGCCCCAGACGGAAGAATCATCCCCTTTTGTGCCTATAACCTTACGAACAGCGAGGGCGTGCCACTTTACAGGGGGCGGTAGCGATATGTACAGGAAGACACCTCTGGAGCCGTGGATTATGGGCAAGATAGCGGGGCGCCTTGGAGGTAAAGGTAGCTTGACCCGCTACCTGATTGAGACCTATCAGATGCAAAAACTAAAGGAGACACTAGCTCTGGCCATCGACAAGAGTCCTTTTTACCGGCGCCGCCTGAACCGGCGCCACGTGGAAAAAATCCGCTCCTTCAAGGACTTTCAAGGACTTCCTTTTACAACGCCCGGGGATCTCAGGCAGAATCCACTGCAGCTGCTCTGTATTTCCCAGGACCGGATTAACCGGGTGGTAACACTGGACAGCTCCGGGACTACCGGCCTGCCCAAAAGATTATTCTTTACTGCCGGGGACCAGGAACTGACCCGGGACTTTTTTCAGCATGGTATGTCCACCCTTGTTCGACCGGGTGATAAGGTGCTGATCCTGCTGCCCGGAGAATTGCCCGGAAGTGTAGGGGATTTGCTGGCAGATGGTTTGCGGCGCCTGCAGGCGCTGCCCATCCACCACGGTTTGGTGCGGGATCCGGGGGCCGTGCTGGAAATAATGACAAAAGAGCGGATTGACTCCCTGGTGGGCATTCCGACTCAGGTGCTGTCCCTTGCTTGTTCCGAGTCGCCTGTTCAAGGAGCGGATAAGATTTTTTTAAAAAGCGTTCTGCTCAGCACCGACCATGTTCCTGTTACGATAGTCAGCTATTTGAAAAAAACCTGGGGCTGCCGTGTTTTTAACCATTACGGTATGACTGAAATGGGTCTGGGCGGGGGAGTTGAGTGTGAGGCATTAGCGGGTTACCACCTGCGGGAGGCGGACCTGCTGTTTGAAATTATTCACCCCGAAACCGGTGAAGTTTTACCGGAAGGAGAGGAAGGGGAAGTCGTCTTTACTACCCTCACCCGCCAGGGGATGCCTTTAATCCGTTACCGTACCGGAGATATCGCCGGGTTTATTCCCGAACCCTGCCCCTGCGGTACGGTATTAAAGCGAATGTCCCCGGTGAGGGACCGGGTTCAAGGCAGGATTGCGCTGACCGGGGGTGGAATTCTTAGTATGTCCAGACTGGATGAGGCCCTGTTCGCAGTAAAAGGTGTCATCAATTTTCAGGCTGCCCTTTCTACGGAGAACAATACGGACAGGCTGGATCTAATCGTGCAGGCAGCCGGTTGGGCAGCAGAAAATGTACCATTCTTAGTTGAAAGAGCATTATTCTCCGACCCCGTTATCTCCTGTAACTTTAGAAGAGGGAAACTAATCCTGGCACCCATTCGGGTGGAGCCTTTAAGAGAACTCCGGAGGCCACAAAAGAGGGTCATTCGGGATCTTCGCAGTGAGGATTGAGGGATCTAAAGGAAGAGATTGATCATTAAGCAAAAAAGTGAGCTTTCTCACGCTGGTCAGGAAGGTGGAGTTGTGAATATAGCGCTTAACACGGATGATGTTACGGCCATTATCCTAGCCGGGGGGTATTCCTCACGGATGGGCGCCTTTAAGCCCTTACTGAAACTGGGTTCTATCACTGCTGCGGAGCATGCCGTACGTTCTTTCAAACAGGCCGGCATCCAGGATGTGAGGATGGTGGTGGGTTACCGGGCAGATGAGATCGCAAATGCGGTCGGAAAACTGGGAGTCAGAGTCGTTTTTAATCCCGCTTACGACAAAGGCATGTTTTCCTCAGTTCAGACCGGCGCCGGTTCACTGGAACCCGGCATTCAGGCTTTTTACCTTCTGCCCGTTGATTATCCCCTGGTTATGGCCTCAACGGTCAGTCAGTTACTTTGCTTTTATAGGGCACACTCATACAGTATCGTTTACCCTACCTATCAAGGCTGCCGGGGACATCCGCCCCTGATTTCTACCCGCTACCTGCCATCCATCATCAGGCATGGAAACAAACGGGGCGGTATGCGGGAGCTATTAAAATGTTTTGACCAGGGATCTTTCGATCTCGAGGTTGATGATGAGGCTGTACTGCTGGACATGGACACACCGGATGACTACCAGCGCTTGCAGTTGTACCTGAAAAGAAGGGCTATTCCTTCGCCGGCTGTGTGCCGCCGGATCTTGCTGGAAGAGCAGCCCGACGGGCGGACCCAGGCGCACTGTGAGGCTGTTGCCAGATACTCTTTATTGCTGGTAAAACGCCTGAACATGGCTGGCGCGCAGCTTGACACCGGTCTCGTGGTGGCTGCAGCCTTGCTGCATGATGTGGCGCGACAATGGCCGGATCACGCCCGGGTTGGGGCAGGCTTGATTCGCAACAGGGGCTACCCTAAAGTGGCTGAGGTCATTGCTGACCATATGGATCTAGAAGTCCTGGAGGATGAACCACTTAAGGAAGCGGAACTACTGTTTCTTGCAGACAAGATGGTCAGGGGCGGCAGCCCTGTTTCCCTGAAAGAGCGTTTTGCGCTCTTGCTGAATCACTACGCGCACGAATCATCTGCCTGCCGGGCGGTAAAGAACAGGTATGGTCAGGCTCTGCGAGTGAAAAGAAAAGTCGAAAGCATCCTTGGCTGTCCAGTTGAAGCGCTTGCACCGGAGGCTCTTAGCCAAATTGTTAGTGATGCGGAGGTAGAAGAAGATGATCATAGTCACGGTAGAAGAATCAGTGGGGACGGTTCTCTGGCATGATCTAGCTCAAATAAAAACTGAGGGCATTCCGGTGCTTCTGAGGCTGGGTAAGGAAAATTTGTACGTCCGGGATTGTCGGAAAGGGTT
>DHTR01000089.1:12266-19820 GCA_002408725.1 Pelotomaculum sp. UBA5255 | reverse complement strand
TTTCACGAGAATGACGCTGCCCTGGGGCATAGCGGCTTATGCATGGAATGTCGTGAGTGCAGGTCCCCTGCCTGCTCCTTTGGAAGGGTATAGATGGCGCCGAAAAATATTTACCTCTTGCGGCACGGGGAAGTCGAAACCCAGGGCAGTCGGCGCTTTATTGGCCAGATCAACATCCCGCTCAACCATAACGGCAGACTGCAGGCCTTCCGGCTTCGGGATCACCTGGCTGTTGTAGGGTTTAATTATGTCTACTGTAGCGACCTGGAGCGATCACTAAAAACGGCCCTGTTTATCTGTGAAAAACAAGAAGCTCGTCCTATAATCCGAAAAGATCTACGGGAGATAAGTCTTGGTTGCTGGGAGGGCAAGTCCTTTTTAGAAATCCAAAGCGGTCAGCCGGAAGAGTTCAGCAAACGGGGTAGGGACATTGTCCATTACCGGCCTCCCGGGGGGGAAAGCTTCCTGGATTGTGCGGCCAGGGCAGTGCGCGCGCTGTATGAAATAATAGGATCGCCGGGTAATAACATCCTTGTAGTAGGGCATGCGGGATTAAACCGTTGTATTATCTGTCATGTTTTAGGGAGCCCTCTCAAAAACCTGTTTAACATTGCTCAGGATTATGGATGTATGAATAAGCTGGAAGTCGATGGGATCCACCTCAAATTGGTAAGGATGAACTGGATACTTTAGGCGTTAGGCAAATACAGTTTTTGTTCATTTGGAAACGAATGGGCCTCCTGTGTGGAAAGGAGCAGCAAGATTTCTTTGCTTTTTTGCCGCACATTTGTGCGGTTTTTTAGTTTAAACATAGTGGCACTGGATTATAAATATAAAAGTGTAAATAAACTGGAAAAGGACTTGATGCGATTAAGAGGGGGAGCTATGCGCTTAACAAAAAAGTATAAGTCTGTTCATTACGAATGTCATAATGAAATCTATGAAATCCGTATTTATGCTATAAAAGAAAATGAGAAACCGGCAGAAAGATTTGATTTAATGATCTACAAAGATTTCGAAAAAGTATCCCCATTTGTGTATTCTATCGATATGACAACACATTCGAATTTCGAGTGCACATGGCTGGATCCTGAGCCAGCCATGGAATACTTAATTAATTTGGCCGTGAATGATATCATAAACAAGAGAATTTACCCTTATGCCCTGGGAAAATTCATGGGGTCCCAAGGAAAGAAACCCGAGAGGCATTTGTATAAGGTATAAAAGAAAATCAAATATGAATTATGTTTCTTGACCACGTTCCGAAGTTTATTATGGGGTATTATTTTATTGTTCCCATGTATAAATATTTCTAAAACGCCAAATTATATAAGTATAATTTGAATAGGAGGGAAGATTATGGAACTTAGTGCCCGTAATAATCTTAAGGCCCGCATTAAGAATATTAAAACAAATGACATCAATGCTGAAGTCCTGCTTGATGTCGGAGGACAGGAAATGTGCTCAACACTAACAGCTGATTCGGCAAAGAGATTGGGATTAAAGGTTGGTGACCAGGTAAACGCACTTGTGAAAGCGAGTTCCGTAATGATTGGTAGGTAGTCCCAACATATTGGTGAAGGTAAAAATGGCCTAAGAGCAAATTTGCCAGGGCCATTTTTGTATTGTGGTGGGCCAACCAATTCTATCGCCGGTCTCTTTAATGTTTCTCAATTTTTAACAGTGTATGTCAAATAGGGGCGCCAAAATATGTAATAGCCAGATAATGTGCCTTATCTGGCTATATTTTTGACCACTTACACTTCAGCTATAATTCTGCCTGTTTCGGCTAAATCATAACCCCCCAAGCCCTGGATTTCTTTTTTGAATTCAGGGGATTGTAAAACATCAAGCACAGCTTGGAAATAGGGCTTGTTCTCGTCTTCTTTTCTTATCACCAATTCGTACCGTTCCTTTTGAAGAGGCACAAAATCAATCCCGCTGGCTTGCATAGACGTCTTTTCGTTGCCCAAGCCCACATCGGCTTCATCCCGGGCAACGATACTTGCTACGGCAAGGTGAGAGTACTCTTCTTTATCGTAGCCGTTAATCTGACTACTGTCCAACCCCAGGTGCCGGATTTGCTCGTCAAGAAGAACCCGGGTACCGCAACCCTTTTCCCTGTTTATGAAACGTATGTCCGGGCGGGTTAAGTCCCGCCAGTGCTGAATTCCTTTGGGGTTGTCCTTGGCCACGTAAAACCCTTGCATTCTGCAGGCCAAATGTACGATTAGTGTAGGAATACCGGGAAGCAGGCGTCGTACGTAGGGGATATTATAAATATCTTTTTCCCCCGCCCAAAGATGCACTGCGGTCATCTGGGCCTTTCCCTGGTAAAGGGCTATAAGGCCGTTGAAACTACCGACGTAGTGAAGTAAGGCGCGAGCCCCGCTAGGATGCCGCTCCAGGTGGCGGGTTAAAATGTCAAGAAGGATGTCCTGTCCGCAAAGAACCACTTTCTGCGGGGTGATTAAGGATTCCTCTAAATTTGGGGTACTTATCGGGGGCGTGTAGGTTGCAACAGGGGAGTTCATTACCGCTGCCTGCTCCATTTTTTTCCCCTGTTTCTTATATTCCTCCACATCCTGCAGGTCAACACGGATTTTACGTCCGATCCGGTACGCCGGCAACGCCCCACGCTTGATCAATTCATAGACTGTGTTCTTGGCAATTTTAAGTGCGCTTGCCACTTCCTCGGGAGTTAGAGAAATATTCTCTTTCAATTTGTCCCTCCATACTATATGAGTTAATATATATTTTTTCTCTTAATAACCTCTAGTTATTTCATATCATGTTTTGTAAGTTCCTGTCAAGTGGGAGCCCTTGTTTTTTTAGTAACTTTTGGAAACCAGGAAGCCAGATGCTGAACATGTATTTCCTTCGTGCCATTATCCTAAATGAAAAGTTAAGCTGGCGAAGATGATTCCTTCACTATTGATTGAGGGTCATTACATACATTATAACTAAATGTTGGCAGATCGGCAATAACACGGCTGTATAAGGTACTCAGCATAGCGTAATATAACTTTAAAAGATATTATTCCTCACAATTCAAAAATAATGATAAAGTACAGTATGAAGACTGTCAACCCATGCCTGGCCATCATCTTGAATGATCGGCCATAGGCGCCGAGCGACACCGCTTAAAGATATAATGAGTAAATGACCGCATACCAGTGTTCTTCTTGACAAAAACAGAACCTTGCTTTATTATGTTTATAATGATGTAGTGTGGTGTCTTATAAGGTTACGTTGCGCTGGGTTTAGCGGTTGTTATGTTTTTATTGTTTTTGTTTAGTTGGATTTTGTTCGGGCATCTTGTAGAGGGGGGAGGTAAAATGTGTTGCTGATGTATTTTGTTTGACAAAATCATTGATAGAAAATGTGTAGGCCTAATCGTCGCTGGAAATTTTGATTCTAGTAAATTTATGGCCACTTTTTATTTTCAAGGAGGGTAAAAAAATTGAGGAAACCATTGTTGTTGTTAGGACTTTTGCTTTTTGTGGTAACGGTCATTACGGGTTGCGGCGGTGGCAAAGAACAGCCGCAGGCCAAGGCAGAGCCGGTAAACTTGAACATTGCGGCGGCGGCCAGTCTTCAGGACGCTGCAGGGGAGTTGAAAACCATATATGAAAAGCAGCACACAGATGTTAAGCTCACCTACAATTTTGCTTCCTCCGGAACCCTGCAAAAACAAATTGAAGAGGGTGCTCCAGCCGACCTGTTTATTTCCGCAGGTAAGTCCCAGATGGACACCCTGGCCGAAAAAGGACTGATTATAGACGCTTCCCGTAAGAACCTTCTGGGCAACGAATTGGTTTTGATAGCCGGGAAAGACAGCCAGCTTAGCGATTTTAAAGGCTTGACCGATACAAACATTGCCAAAATTAGTATCGGCACGCCGGAAACGGTGCCTGCCGGCAAATATGCCAAGGAAGCCTTAAGTTACATGAAACTCTGGGATCCAATTCAATCTAAACTGGTTTTGGCCAAGGATGTGCGCCAGGTGCTTACATATGTGGAAACCGGTAATGTGGACGCAGGTCTTGTTTACCGTTCCGATACGATAGGCAGCGAAAAGATTAAAATCGTTGCTGCCGCCCCGGCTGAATCGCATAAGCCAATCGTTTACCCTATGGCAGTTGTAAAGAACACTACGCATCAGAAAGAGGCTGAAGACTTTGCCGGTTTCCTGTTTAGCGATGAAGCAGCCAAGGTTTTTAAGGATTATGGCTTTAAACTGATTGAAAGCAATAATTAAAAAATATGTTTACGCACTTAACTGACTGGTTCCCGGTTCTTCTTTCCCTGCGGGTAGCCCTTATTGCAGTGGTTATCATAACCTGCCTGGGGCTACCCCTGGCCAGACTGATGGCCCGCCGAGAATTTTACGGCAAAGAATTTGTGGAAGCCGCCATCACGCTGCCGCTGGTGCTCCCTCCCTCTGTCGTCGGTTACGGTTTGTTGGTTGTTATTGGCAAGAACGGCCTGCTGGGCAAAACCCTGGCCGGTATGGGCATATCGCTGGTTTTTACATGGTATGCAGTGGTTCTGGCAGCAACCGTTGTGGCCTTCCCGTTGATGTACCAAAGCGCTAAGGCGGCTTTTCAAAGTGTTGACGTTAATTTGGAGAAGGCTGCCAGAACCCTGGGGGCCGGTGAGGTGAGAATATTTTTCACGGTCACCCTCCCCCTGGCCTGGCCCGGCATTGTTGCCGGGCTGGTGTTGTCCTTTGCCCGCGCCCTGGGTGAGTTTGGCGCCACCCTGATGGTGGCAGGTAACATACCGGGCCAGACTCAGACCATCCCCACGGCCATTTATTTTGCAGTGGAATCAGGAAAGAATGAAACTGCCAGTACCTTGGTGGCTATTATTACGGTATTCAGCTTTATTGTTATATTCTGGGTAAATCGTTGGGCTAAAAAGCAGAAGTATTAAAACCTCTAACATAAATCTTCTCAGGGAAACATTTTTTCTTTTTATTAATTGCTCTATGAAAATATAATGGCACCGGCACTATTATTTTTAGGATTACTATTACAGTCTATAATGCGAGATATATAGAACAATACTGCAAATATTATGAGTACGAAAATAAAGATAATCTACTCATAATTATAAATAGAGTACCTTTTTTAAGGGGTGATCATATGTTGGAAGCCCACCTGACCAAAAAATTATGGCATTTTACTCTGGATGTGGAATTTAAAGTTGAAAACCAGATTCTTCTGTTGTGGGGGCACTCCGGCTCCGGAAAAACCACTATTTTACATCTTCTGGCGGGTCTTTTGCAACCGACAGCCGGTTTCGTTAAAATCAAAGACCGGGTTCTCTATTCCGACATGGAAAAAATTAACGTCTCCCCGCAAGCAAGGAACTTCGGTTATCTGTTTCAGGAATACGCCCTCTTTCCTCATATGACGGTAAGGCAAAATGTTCTTTATGGCCTGAAAAGTAAAAAGCGCAAGCAGGACAGTTCCACGGATCCCGTGGAGCTGTTGAACTCTTTTGGTGTCGGGCATCTCATTGACCGGTATCCCCGACAGCTTTCAGGGGGTGAAAAACAAAGGGTAGCCCTGGCCAGGGCGCTTGCCGTCCGACCGCAGGTGCTGCTGCTGGACGAACCTTTCAGTGCACTTGACAAAAAAACAAGGGTGGTGCTCCGGCAAGAATTAAGGAAACTACACGAACAGTGGCAGATACCTTTCGTCCTGGTTACCCACGATGAAGAAGATGCCAGTTACTTGGGAGATGAAATCATTTCCCTGGAAAAGGGCCGGGTCAGGGATATAAAAACGCCGTTTGCCGGTCATTCCAAGGCCGTTCGTACTGACAGCCTGGCTTCTTTACAGATGTGAGGTGCTGAAAGACTATCACGTAGTTGTTTTCAGGAAGGCAATAATAAAAGAATTTGGGGGAGTATTGATATGAAGAAAGCGTCCACCCAATCACATTTTTTTGAAAGCCTGCGTCAAGAACTAAATCGTTTGGTAAGTGAACTCCAGCTAAAAAAAACCCTGGTTTCCGTCAGTGCTTCTGCCTTGAGTCCCCAGGATGCCATCGGTTCCACAAAAAGAAAGGATTTCGTGTTGTTGCAGGGTAAGGAACGCCTGTTACAGGCTGAAATTTTAGGCTGTAAGGGCCAGGCCTTTACAAGCGCGCAAGGGGATTTTGACGGAACACTGGAAGATGTCCTGGCCATGCCGCTCAATAATGATTTTCAGCGGGCCGTTTCCGTTGCTTCCCTCAATGCAGTTGCTTGCCACGCTGGTAAGGTTGACAATACCATTCACTGCCGCGACAAGGGGCCGGAGTTGTGCGCCCTCCAGGTGGTTGATTATTTTAAAAAAAATTTTGGACAACCCCGCATTTTGATGATTGGCTACCAGCCGGCCCTGGCGGAAGCTTTAAACCAGGCTTTTAATCTGGTTGTTCTCGACCTGGACCCGGCTAACATCGGAAAAACAAAAAACGGTGTTCAGATCAACGATGGCGCGGCGGGTTTGGCTGAGCGGCTCAACGCCTGCGACGTGATTTTCACAACCGGGAGCATCATCTGCAACAACACCATAGACACATTTTACAGAAGCGGCAAGCCTTTGGTTTTTTATGGGACAACAGCCTCCGGGGCAGCAGCCTTGCAGGGTATCCACCGTTATTGCCCCGAAGCTTATTCGGGTAAATGAGAACACCTACAACAAATTGCAATACTTCTCGAGAAAACCTACTCCTGTCCCTATGCATTAGTGGGAACCCTGTGTAAAATAAACGATCAGCTATGGTGTGTTCCGTATTGGAGAGGGACCCCTTAAGAAGTGTCCCAATATCGACCGGGGGCAGTTTTTTTTCACCATTGAGATTGAAGCCGCCAGGTTAACTGCTCCATAATCGTACGACCTGAGGCCATTCTTGTACTGTGGCCTGGTACATATGTTGCATAATATGGGAATATGGTGAGTTTTGTTTACGGTTCAGCCATTTCTCGACCAGCTGTAGGGTCAAGATTGTCCTATTTAGGTCCATATGATATAATTTAATGGCTTTGGCGTGGGGGCTTTTGGAATTCGCATCATTCTGCATCTCGCAAAAAAGGAGGTTGAGGTTTTTTGCAGATTGAAGTAAGGGTATTTAGCGGCCTAGAGAGCTTTGTTCCGGGTGTACGTTTTGGGGAGCCTATGCCAATCGAGATAACAAATCATTTTACCGGGCGGATGCTTCTGGAAAAGCTGAATATTCCAGAGAAAGAGGTTTTCACGGTCCTGGTTAATGGTGTGCATAAAGGCCTTGACGAAGTCCTTTGCGAGGGTGACCGCGTTTCCCTTTTCCCGCCGGTTGGTGGGGGTTAGTCTACATGGGTGAGCGTAAAAAAAAGAATGCAAGTGTGTTCTACTGCGGGTACGCCTTTACTGCCGATCTGGCTAGTCTTAAAAATCAGAGTAAATCCAGGCCAATTTATAGTCACAATAACCCCGGCGCCAAGAATGAGGGCGGGGGGGGAAAGCTCAGGGTTGCCAAATCTGCCTCAAATGCCACGACTATTTCGCGTTGTGGTGT
>DHTR01000089.1:2769-12058 GCA_002408725.1 Pelotomaculum sp. UBA5255 | reverse complement strand
AATCACAAACTGTGGCTGGAAGGGAACGGGGCAACATTTGGGGACGGCCTTTTTAATATCCTAATAAATATTGATGCAACAGGCTCAATTTCTCAAGCGGCGCGGCAGATGAATATGTCCTACCGGGCCGCCTGGGGAAAGATTAAATTTGCTGAAGAACGATGGGGAGTTCCACTGCTGATTACTCATGTTGGTGGTGAGATGGGTGGAGGAGCCAGCTTAACTCCGGATGCCCGCGAGTTGCTCGATAGGTTTCGCAAGCTGCGTCAGGTTGTTAACAGCTTTATCAATTATACCTTTGAAGATATTTTCCGGGGTTGGCCAACCCCTTAATCTAGGGCATGGTTATACACAATAAAGCATAGCATGCAAGCATCTAAACATAAATTTATTCACCTTAGTTGATAATAGTGAATCATAGCACAGAAGGTGATATTTTGGGGGTTTACTGGGAGGGACTGTCGGAGGCTTTGCGTCTCCTGCTCAGTGGGGACCGTACGGTTTTTGAAATTATCTATCGCACCCTTCAAGTGTCCGGCACGGGCACGTTGATTAGTGTAATGATAGGCCTTCCTTTGGGAACAGTTTTGGCGCTGTCTTCTTTTCCGGGCCGAAAGATTATCGTGAGCCTGGTTAATCTCGGGATGGGCCTGCCTCCAGTGGTAGTGGGCCTGTGGGTGTGGCTAACCTTGAGCCGCTATGGCCCACTCGGTTTTCTTGGCCTGCTTTATACACCCACGGCCATGGTCATCGCCCAGGCAATCATTGCCTCGCCGATTGTAACCGGGTTTACCATCGCCGCCATCCAGTCGCTAAATCCGAAGATCCGGCTGCAGATTTTGGCCCTGGGCGCATCGCGCCTGCAGTTGCTCCGGCTCCTTTTAAGAGAGGCCAGGCTCGGCTTGCTGGCGGCCGTTATTGCCGGCTTTGGAGGCGTTATTTCAGAGGTCGGCGCTTCCATCATGGTCGGCGGTAATTTAAAAGGATCTACCGTGGTGCTTACCACGGCTACCGTTTTAGAGGTCAATAAGGGTAATTATGAAATTGCCACTGCCTTTAGCATCATTCTCCTGGTATTGGCGTTTGGAATTACCGCATTTTTAACCACAGCCCAGCAGCGGGGCAGGTAGACAAGCCTTAACAGCAGCTAACAATTATTGTTTAAAGGTCATTAATTATTTAGTTGGTCAGAATTCGGGTAATTTAGATAAATAAAATTTGCGTAGGGATTCCCTCCCTTCAAAGGAAACGGCTCACCCTTTGAAAAAGCGTATTATTTTGCAATAAATTTGCACGCCATCATTAATTAACTAAAGAAGGTGAAGTCATGCGGGATACCTACCAGCGTGAGATTAATTATTTGCGGGTTTCCATCACTGACCGGTGCAACCTGCGCTGTGTTTACTGCATGCCCCCGGGAGGCGTAAAATCTACTCCTCACGATCAAGTTCTGAGAATGGAAGAAATTGAAACCATCATCCGGGCCGCCACTCTTATCGGTGTTAAAAAAATCCGACTGACGGGGGGTGAGCCACTGGTGCGCAAGGGGCTGGAAGGCCTGGTGCGGCGCATTTCAAATATACCTGGTATTGACGATATAACCCTGACCACCAATGCCCTGCTCCTAGCTTCCCGTGCCGCTGCACTGAAAGAAGCGGGCATTAAGAGGGTCAATATCAGTCTGGACACACTGAGGCCCGATCGTTACCGTGAGATTACCCGGGGAGGTAATCTGGCCGGGGCTTGGGAAGGGATCCAGGCTGCCATCAGCGCCGGACTGCATCCGGTGAAGTTAAACACCGTGATCATGCGCGGGTTCAATGAGGACGAGACGGTGGCGCTGGCCCGCCTGACGCTGAACAGGCCGCTGCACATCCGCTTTATTGAATTAATGCCCATTGGTTCCTCCAACGCATGGGCTACTGGACGTTATGTGCCGACGGAGGAAGTCATGGCGCAAATTAGCGCCCGGTTGGGTCCGCTGTTACCGGCCACGAAGCCATCCGGTGACGGACCGGCCAAATACTACCGGCTGAAAGACTCGGAGGGCACCATTGGATTTATTACTTCCATGAGTGATCATTTCTGCAAAAACTGCAATCGCCTGCGTCTGACTTCGATCGGCGGGTTAAGGCCATGCCTTTATGACTCTCAGGAGATTGATTTGAAGACACCCCTTCGCGAGGGGGCCGGGCTAAAGGAAATCGCCGACCTAATGATGGACGCGGTTGCCTTAAAGCCCGACCGTCACCATATGCTCGAAGGTTGGCGGGACGGGCGCCGGGTCATGTCCCAAATCGGGGGATAAATGTTTGGCGGAAAGAGTAAAAAAAGTGCTTGTTGTGCTCCTATCGTTTGTTTTATGCGCAGGCTGTTATAGCCTGCGCAGAGCTTTACGTTTGTTTGGGCGTGAGTTGTTGGGAGCTTTTCTCACTATCTGTAGAAAGGATGTTTTATTCATGGGTATAATAAAAGCAGTATGTGCCAGCGCAAAAAAAGGGATGCGCAAGAAAGATGTCGGAGAAGGCCTGCTGGTTGAGGAGCACGGCCTGCAGGATGACGCTCATGCAGGCCCCTGGCACCGCCAGGTGAGCCTCCTGGCCCTTGAAAGCATCGAAAAAATGCGGTCTAAGGGCCTGGATGTCGGAGCCGGTGACTTTGCTGAAAACCTGACCACAGAAGGGATTGATCTGGCCAGCCTTCCGCTGGGCAGCCGCCTAAAAATTGGGGGTATGGCAGTGGGAGAGGTTACCCAGATCGGCAAGGAGTGTCACAAGCGCTGCGCCATATTCGAACAGGCCGGCGACTGTGTAATGCCCCGGGAGGGCATCTTCATCCGCGTTCTTGCCGGTGGCTCGGTCAAGGTTGGGGATGCGGTCGAGGTTATCTCATAGCGCCGGAAAAGGGGTTTCATAATGCCATCTACGGGCGGTTTAAACGCTGAACAGGCTCAGCGCTACAAGCGAAACATACAGTTAGCCGGTGTCGGAACTGAAGGTCAGGAAAGGCTTTTCCGCGCCTCGGTCTTGCAGGTTGGGGCGGGCGGCCTTGGCTCACCGGTTGCCTTTTATCTTGCCGCCGCCGGGATCGGCCGGATTGGGCTGGTTGACAGTGACACGGTCTCCCTGTCCAACCTCCAGCGCCAGATCCTGCATGCTATGCCGGACCTCGGGCGACCGAAAGTCATTTCTGCCGGGGAGAAGCTAAAAGCCCTTAACCCGGATTTGAAGCTGGACATTTACCAGGAAACGTTTCGTCGGGACAGCGCAGCGGACATAATTAAGAATTATGATTTTATTATTGACTGTACGGATAATATCCCCTCTCGGCACATCATCAATGAGGCTTGTCTGAAAATGAACAAGCCGTTTGTTTATGGCGGTGTTCTGGCCTGGGCGGGCCAGGCTTTTACCGTTATACCGGGAAAGGGCCCCTGCTTCAGGTGCATTTTTCGGGGAGAACCCCCTCCGGATGCGCCTACAACTTCAGAAGTGGGAATACTAGGCGCGGTTGCAGGGGTTATCGGGGTGCTCCAGGCTGCCGAAGCGTTGCGCTTCATCCTGGGCACGGGAGAGCTTTTGGTGGGGCGTATCCTTGTCTATGACGCCCTTTCCGCCAGGTTCTGCGAAGTACCGGTTGAAAGGGACCCTGCCTGCCCGGAATGCTCCGGCTACCGTTAATGTTATTGTCGAATCCGATCTTAAAAGCATTAAATTCACGATTAAATAGATTTTAAGTAAATAAGTGCAAGAAAAGAGTTGATTAATAATGGCAGAAATATCCCCGGAAATTTTGGAGGCGATCAAGGAGGCAGCAAAGGACGGAAAAATTAGTTGCACTGTAGCCAGAAAGCTGGCTACAGAATTCAAGGTGCCGAACCGGGTTGTGGGGGAGGCTGCTGATAACCTGAAAATTAAGATTAAATCCTGCGAACTGGGTTGTTTTTAGGGGACTAGCAGTAGATGAACGAGGTGTACTAATTGGCCGAACTTTTTAGGGTTTTTACTGTTGAAGCTGCGAGGTCGATCCTGAGTGAGCACTTGCCGCAAAAAAGGCCAGGGCTGAAAGTGCCCCTGCTGGAAAGTCTTGGGCGCTGCCTTGCTGAGGATGTGACCGCCGTCCAAGATGTGCCTGGTTTTAATCGCTCCACGATGGATGGATACGCAGTGCGGGCGAGAGACACTTATGGCGCCAGTGAGGGAATGCCTGCCTATGTGGACGTCTGCGGCGAGGTGCACATGGGCCGGGCGCCCCAGGGTGAGGTAAAAACGGGACAGTCCTGGCGTATTGCCACCGGCGGGATGTTGCCTGCCGGTGCGGACGCCGTGGTTATTGTTGAATATACTGAAGAGTTGGACAAGCGCACCATTGGAATCACCAGGCCGGTAGCCCCGGGAGAAAACGTGGTCCGCAGGGGAGAGGATATTTCAGAAGGTGTGGTTGCGCTGCCGGCGGGTCACCGGATCCGGCCCCAGGACCTTGGTTTGCTCTCTTCGGTAGGTGCAATGGAAGTGGAGGTTTTACTTCCCGTCAGGGTGGGAATTATCTCCACCGGGGACGAATTGGTCAGTCCTGATCAGTGTCCCGCACTTGGGCAAGTCAGGGACATCAACTCCTATACCCTGTATGGGGCGGTGATGTCTTGCGGTGGGGAGCCCCGCCTGTACGGGATTATTAGGGACAACGAAGCTAGTTTAAAAGGTGCCTTGGAGCAGTGCCTGGGGGAAAACGAGATGGCGCTTCTGTCCGGGGGAAGCTCGGTTGGCACAAGGGATGTTGCCTCAAAGGTGATCAGCTCTATGGGGGAACCGGGGGTGCTTTTTCATGGCCTCTCCATAAAACCAGGCAAGCCCGCTGTGGGGGCTGTGGTCGGAAACAAGCCGGTCTTCGGCCTGCCGGGCCATCCGGCCTCGGCTATGGTTGTGTTTGATTTGATGGTTGCGCCCCTGTTGCAGAAGGGCAGCTATCCCGTCAACCCGGAGGAAATTCAGATGGAATTCCCTCTCCGGGCAATCATTACCCGCAGCTTGCGCTCGGCTGCGGGCCGTTTGGATTTTATCCGGGTCAAGCTATCCCACTGCGAGGGTCAGCTTTATGCAGAGCCGGTGCTCGGCAAGTCCGGGCTGATCGGGACGATGGTTAAAGCTGATGGTCTTGCTCGCATTCCTGTCGGCAAAGAAGGTGTTGAGGCCGGGGAAACGATCAATGTTAAACTTATTTGAGTAATTGTGAGGTATCGGTTTATGAAAAGAAAGGTTTACCTGGACGACCTTCCCTGGGAAGAAGCACTTGAGCGATTTCTCGGATACCTGAAGGAACTCGGGGCGCTCAGTCCCGGCCGGCCTGAACGGGTTTCCGCAGAAAACGCCCTGGGCAGAATTACCGCGGCGCCGGTCTATGCCCGGATTTCATCTCCTCACTATCACGCTTCCTCGATGGACGGGATGGCCGTGCGGTCCTCTGATACACATGGGGCCTCCGAGACAACGCCAAAGCAGCTCAAGGTAGGCCAGGAGGCAGTTCCTGTGGACACTGGTGATCCCCTGCCGGATGGCACCGACGCCGTGATTATGATTGAGGATATCCATTATGTGCAACCTGACATCATCGAGATTATTCAAGCCGTTGCTCCCTGGCAGTACGTTCGCGTTGTGGGGGAGGATGTGGTTGCCACGGAAATGGTCCTACCCTCAAACCACAGGGTCAGGCCTGTTGATATAGGCGCTTTTCTGGCCAGCGGTGTCAGCCACCTTTACGTTTATCCCCGCCCTGTTGTGGCGCTGCTGCCCACGGGAACCGAACTAGTGCAGCCCGGTGCGGATTTAAAGCCCGGGGACATCATTGAGTATAATTCCCGTATGCTGGGGGCCGTGGTGGAGCAATGGGGCGCCATCGCCCTGCGCAAGGAAATAACCATTGATGATTTCGAAAGCGTGAAAGCATCCGTTGCGGCTGCCGTTGAGGAAGCAGATCTTGTTTTGGTCAATGCCGGCTCGTCGGCCGGCAGCGAGGACTTTACTGCTGAAGCAATTCGCTCCCTGGGAAAGGTGCTGGTCCACGGGGTGGCCACCAAGCCGGGCAAGCCGGTCATCCTCGGGGAGGTTAACGGTAAGCCCGTGGTGGGTGTGCCGGGCTACCCAGTGTCAGCCTACATAAGTCTAGATCTTTTTGTCAAACCACTTGTATTTCAAAAAATGGGCGTCGTGCCGCCTGAACCGTATATGATCGAAGCTACTGTTTCCAGGAAACTTTTTTCAAACCTGGGCATGGAGGAGTTTATCCGGGTTAAACTCGGTAAGGTGGGCGAAAAGATAATTGCCACACCAATTTCCCGGGGGGCAGGTGTTCTGATGTCCCTGGTGCGGGCTGACGGAATGATCCGGGTACCCCGCCTGTCGGAAGGCTATAACACCGGAGAAACTGTAATGGTTGAATTGTTCCGGACCCCGGAGGAAATCGAGGAAACTACCGTGATTATCGGTAGCCATGATCTTGCCCTGGACGTTTTGGCTAATTTTTTGCGGCAGAAATATCCCGTAGCCACCCTTTCCTCGGCCCATGTGGGCAGCTTCGGGGGGCTTTCAGCTTTGAAGCGGGGTGAGGCTCACTGCGCCGGGACGCACCTGTTGGACGAGGAAACCGGGGAATACAACGTTTCCTACATCCAGAGGTTGCTTTCCGGCCGGGACGTGGTCCTGGTCAACCTGGTGCACCGGGAGCAGGGGTTAATCCTGGCGAAGGGCAATCCCAGGGGCATCCGCGGCCTGGAGGACATGACCCGGCAGGGATACACTTATGTCAACCGCCAGCGCGGCGCCGGCACCCGGATCCTACTTGACTATTACCTCCGGGAGAAGGCCATTGATCCGGATCATATTCACGGGTATGAATATGAAGAATACACGCATATGGGTGTAGCCGCAGCGGTCAAGGCCGGCGCAGCAGACGCCGGAATGGGCATAAGGGCCGCCGCCGTGGCCCTCGGACTGGACTTTATCCGCATCGTGGAGGAGCGCTACGATCTCTGCATCCCGGCTGAATATTGGGATACTCCTTATATCAAGAGACTCCTGGAGGTCATGGCCATGCCGGAATTCCGAGAGGAAGTGCAAAAACTGGGCGGCTACGACCTTCGTGACTGCGGCAAGGTGATGTGGCGGAGCTGACGAATCCTAATCTTAATATTAGTTGTAACGCGGGATGTCAGTTCTGACATCCCGCATTTGTTTCGAAGTAATTTATTTTATAAACTAGACGCTGCCGGTTACTCTTTCCGGGTGGGTGTATATATTCAGGCGGCCCTCCCGGGCGAAGCCTACAACGGTGATCCCCAGTTCCTTCGCCAGTTTTACGGTCAGCTCCGTTGGAGCCGAGCGGGATATAATCATAGGTACGCCCATTTTGATTATCTTGCTCAGGATTTCAGAGGAAATGCGACCACTGAAGACAAGAAGTTTGTCAACGAAAGAAATTCCCTCCAGGAAGCAGTGTCCGAAGATTTTATCGACGGCATTGTGGCGTCCGATGTCTTCGTAATATACAACGACTTCATTCCTGGTGCAGAGCGCGGCGCTGTGGGCGCCGCCGGTCTTAATAAAGAGGAGAGAGCGCCTTTCCAGCTCGTCGCTAAGAGAGAATAGCTCCCGGGGTGTTATCCGTAGGTTCGATCCAACCGGGAGAATTCCGTGTGTGTCTTTTAAAAAGTGAAAAGATGTTCGGCCTCGCCCGCAGCCACTGGCAAGATAGTGACTCAGCAGCTTTTCTCCGGTCGGGGCAGTTTCGGTAATCTCAATCCGGGCCAGCCCTTTCTCTGAGTAGGTTTCAATATGCCTCAGGTCCTCCCGCTTCTTTAGCAAGCCCTCTGAACATAAAAACCCCACCGCCAGCTCTTTTATTTCACCCGGTGAGCAGACCAGATTCACCAGTTCACGACCATTTAAAAACAGGGTGAGTGTTGATTCCCTGACCACAGTGTCGTCTCCGTCAGAAAACGAACCCTTTCTAAACCGGATAATGGGCAACTGGCTGCTTTTTTCGTCAATAGTTGACATGTATTTCACCTCTGGGTGTTCTTTTTTTGAAATCACCGAAGGATATTTTGTGATACGAGAGAAATACTACCATGTGACTTATTCTACCCAAAATAGCCAGCCTGTACAAGACTGGTGCATTGGAAAACGGAGGAGTTGGTTTTGTGAGCGATCTGACCCACCTGGATGAGCAGGGTCAGGCCAGGATGGTGGAAGTAGGAGGCAAGGAGGCGACCCGCCGGGAAGCGGTAGCCCGTGGCGAAGTGACCATGCGGCCCGAAACGCTGGAATTAATCCTGGGAGGGAAGGTTTCCAAGGGGGAGGTTTTTGGTACAGCCAGGATAGCCGGGATTATGGCGGCCAAGAAAACTGCAACCCTGATTCCCCTTTGTCATCCCTTGATGCTGACAGGAGTTGATGTGATTTTCCGCCCCGACAAAGCTAGGAGCAAGGTAGAAATTGAGGCCAGGGTTCGTTTGACCGGGCAGACCGGCGTGGAAATGGAAGCCCTGACTGCTGTATCCGTTGCAGGCTTGACGATTTATGATATGTGCAAGGCCGTGGACCGGGAAATGGTGATTGGTGAGGTCAGGCTGGTTCATAAGAGCGGGGGCAAGAGCGGCACCTTTGAGCGTGCCGGAGAGAAAGCCTGGGAGGTAGACTGAGAAACCCCCTGTTCTTCCAAACAACTTAAAAAGCAAAATGAACCGGGCAGGAGTGAATTAAGTGTATAAAATAGGGATCATTACAGTAAGTGATAAAGGCTCCCTGGGCGAGCGGATCGACGAGAGCGGTCCGGCGATCCGGGAGATGGTTAAAGAGCTGGGTGATGTGGTAAAATATCAGGTTCTGCCGGACGACCTGGATGTTCTCAAGGAAGCGATGGTAAACATGTCCGACAAGGAAAAGGTTGACCTGATCCTGACCACCGGAGGCACCGGTTTAAGCCCCCGTGACAACACACCCGAGGCCACACTGGCTGTCATCGATCGCGAAGTGCCCGGCTTGCCCGAGGCCATGCGCCAGGAAAGCCTGAAGAAAACCAACCGGGCCATGCTTTCCAGAGCAGTTGCCGGTGTGCGCAACCGGACTTTGATTATCAATCTGCCCGGCAGCGTCAAAGGCGTACAGGAGTGCCTTGAGGTCATCCTGCCGGCTCTACCTCATGGACTGGATATCCTGACCGGGCGGGGCGGCGAGTGCGGTTCTTAAGTCGGGCGCCAAAAATATTTTGAATGGCTTGTATAAAATTATTAGCA
>DHTR01000089.1:0-2606 GCA_002408725.1 Pelotomaculum sp. UBA5255 | reverse complement strand
TTGTATAAAATTATTAGCAAATGGGAAAATATTTCATAGAAGACAATATAAAATAAATAAATCCTAATCGTGAGATAGAAGAAGAAATTAAAAGCTAGACTCCGCTAAATCCAGATTATTGTTCTAGAAAAGGAAAAATATGCGGTGATTAAATTTGCTTTTGATTTTTCAATTCTATATTATATTTACGTAGGTGCTAGCACTCGCCTAAACTGAGTGCTAACAAGATAAGTAAAACCAACCAGTAAGGAGGGGTTTATGTGATCAGACCATTAGGTGAGCGGGTAGTGGTAAAAGCTTTACCAAGCGAGGAAAAGACCAGAGGCGGCATCGTCCTGCCGGACACCGCAAAAGAAAAGCCCCAGGAGGGTGAAGTCATAGCCGTGGGTTCCGGGAAACTTTTAGAAACCGGACAGCGCGTGCCCATCGATTTGAAGCCCGGGGACAAGATCCTTTTTTCCAAGTACGCTGGAAACGAAGTCAAGATTGACGATGTTGAGTATCTGATCATGCGCGAATCTGATATCCTCGGCGTTATCGAGTAGAAAAGCCTAGAAGGAGGTAATAAAATGGCAGGCAAAGAGATTGTTTTTAGTGAAGATGCCAGGCGCTCCCTTGAAAAAGGGGTCAACGCATTGGCTGAAGCCGTAAAGATTACACTAGGCCCCAAAGGCCGCAACGTAGTCCTTGAGAAAAAGTTTGGGTCACCCATGATTACCAACGACGGTGTAACCATTGCCAGAGAAATCGAGCTTACCGATCCGTTTGAAAACATGGGTGCACAACTTGTTAAAGAAGTTGCTACTAAGACCAACGATGTGGCTGGTGACGGTACCACCACCGCCTGTTTGCTGGCCCAGGCAATAGTTCGTGAAGGCATGAAAAACGTGGCTGCCGGCGCCAACCCGATGATTATTAAACGTGGTATTGAAAAAGCCGTAGAGAAGGCCGTTGAAGTCATTAAGGATTCAGCCAAGCCCATTGAAAGCAAGTCAGCCATTGCCCAGGTTGCAACCATCTCCGCCAACGACGAAGTGATTGGGAACCTGATTGCCGATGCTATGGAGAAGGTAGGCAAAGACGGTGTTATAACCGTGGAAGAATCCAAGGGCACCTCAACCAACCTGGAAGTTGTGGAAGGCATGAATTTTGACAGGGGCTATATTTCCCCTTATATGATTAACGACACTGAAAAGATGGAAGCCAACTTAAACGATCCCTTTATTTTGATCACAGACAAGAAGATCTCAGCTATTGCTGATCTCCTCCCGCTGCTGGAGAAAATCGTGCAATCTGGCAAGCAGTTGCTGATCATTGCCGAGGATGTCGAAGGCGAAGCCCTTGCCACCCTAGTTTTAAACAAGCTGCGCGGCACAATCCAGTGTGTAGCCGTCAAGGCTCCAGGGTTTGGCGACAGGCGCAAGGACATGCTTCAAGATATCGCAATCCTGACCGGTGGAACGGTTGTTACCGAAGATCTGGGTCTGAAACTGGATAAGGCTACCATCGAACATTTGGGCCGTGCCGGTAAAGTCCGGATCAAGAAGGAAGAGACTATTATTGTCGGCGGGGCCGGTAGCACGGATGAGATTACAAAGCGCGTGAACCAGATTAAGATACAAATTGAGGACACTACTTCCGAATTTGACAGGGAGAAGCTCCAGGAGCGTTTGGCCAAGTTGGCCGGTGGCGTGGCGGTTATCCAGGTAGGCGCTGCTACTGAAACAGAAATGAAAGAGAAGAAACTCCGCATCGACGATGCCCTGAACGCTACCCGTGCGGCCGTGGAAGAAGGTATCGTTCCCGGTGGCGGCGTGATTTACATCTCTTCAGTGAAGGGTCTGGATGGATTGTCAACCGGCGCTTTGGATGAGAAGACCGGTATCGGCATCGTTCGCCGTGCCTTGGAAGAGCCCCTGCGTCAGATTGCCAACAACGCGGGTCTGGAAGGATCAGTTATTGTAGAAAAGGTGAAGAACTTGGAAGCCGGTATTGGCTTTGACGCCCTGACAGGCGAGTTTGTCAATATGATCGATGCCGGTATTGTGGACCCGGCCAAAGTGACCCGCACGGCCCTGCAGAACGCAGCAAGCATCGCGGCCATGATCCTGACCACCGAAACCCTCATTGCCGAAAAGCCCGATAAGGACAAGGATCCGATGGGCGGCATGGGTGGAATGGGCGGCATGGGCGGCATGGGCGGTATGGGCGGAATGATGTAATTTAGTCCACAACCCCAGTAAAATCAACGTTTCTTAGATTGGTGGATGTTGTCTTCCCACATTTTGCCCACAAGTGGGAAAGTACCCACATTAGAAGCTTCTCATTAGTTCGCTGAACTTTTGGGAGGCTTCTTTTCTTTTTGGCTTGGTGATGTGTAGATAAATGTTTCTCGTTGTTTCATCGTCACTGTGGCCTAACCGCTGCATTATCTGTTCTAAACCAACCCCAGCTTCCGCGAGTAGAGATGTGTGGGTGTGACGAAGAGAATGTGGGGTCAGTGATTGATCCAGGCCGGCAATCTTCAGAAGCCGGGCCATACGGTTTTCGATTATTTTGATGTATGGGGGATAACCTGGATATTTCGGTTCAAACCCCTAATTTTA
>DHTR01000024.1:32298-34341 GCA_002408725.1 Pelotomaculum sp. UBA5255 | reverse complement strand
CGTTAGTCGGCGGAAGAGGAACCCCAGCAAATCTGGATTATTCTTCATAAATCAGATATGTGTGGGTTTCAGAAACCAGGTTAAGGGGAGTTATGGAAAGAAAGTGGATTGAAAGAAAAATGCAGATTTTCCTGGTTATAATCTGTGTGATCTTTGCTTTTTTAACAGCCAGGCTGGTAAACATGCAGCTTCTTCAAAATGATAAGTTTACAACCATGGCCCGGGAAAATAGGATTAAACTTACAAACATCTCCGCTCCCCGCGGTGAGGTTTTTGATCGCAACGGGATTAAGTTGGTCGGAAACCAGCCGGTCTACACCGTTTCCCTGGTAAACCTGGGGCTTGAGGATACAAGTGGGGTTGTCCAAAGGCTGGCGTCTATCCTGGGTATTAATCCGGGAGAAATCCAGGAAAAAATTGATGATCAGAAACGCTTGTACGAACCGGTTAAGATCGCTACCAGGGTTACCCCGGAAATCGTGACCCGGATCGAAGAGCAACGTCTGGAATTGCCCGGTGTGGTCATTGATATCGAGCCCCAGCGAGAATACCCAAACGGGAACATGCTGGCCAACGTAATGGGTTACGTGCGGCAGATTAACCCAGAACAGTTGGAGGAACACAAGAATCAGGGATACAAGCTTGGTGACACCTTCGGTCAATCTGGCCTGGAGCATACCTACGAAGCATACCTTCGCGGACAGGACGGCGGCAGGCAGGTTGAGGTCGACTCCATGGCCAGACCGGTGCGAGACTTGGGTATAAAGGACCCGGTGCCGGGTAACAATCTGTTGCTGACTATTGACAGCCGGGTTCAGCAGGCGGCGGAAATCGCCCTGACCAAGGCGGCCCAGACGGCGTTGTCCCAAGGACGCGCTGAGGCCGGGGCCGGCGCGGCTGTTGCCCTGGATGTCCGGACCGGCGAGGTGCTGGCCATGGCCAGTTGCCCGACCTACGACCCGGTTAAGCTTTCTGGAGTGCTAACCCAAAAAGACTACGAAGAAATTTTTAAGTCACCCCGGAAACCGATGTTGAACAGGACCTTACTTGCCTATGCTCCGGGCTCTACGTTTAAAATGATCGTGGCTATGGCCGGACTGGAGTCCGGCCATACCACCCCCGAGGATGAGATTTCGGACCCGGGTTATTTTTTCTTGGGCAGAACATTTAACGATTGGAAGCCCGGTGGTCATGGTCGCGTCAATATGGTCAAAGCCCTCAAGGTGTCCTGCGACACCTACTTTTACCAGTTGGGCTTGAGGATAGGAATCGATGAGATTGCCAATATGTGCAGAGAATTTGGACTGGGTGAGAAGACCGGTATTGAGTTGCCGGGAGAAGACAGCGGTGTAGTGCCGAGCCCTGTGTCCAAACTTCAGTTAAGGCTGGACTACCTGAGCCAGGAATCCAGGAAAAAGGTTGAAGATATTGAGCAAAATTATAACGAACTTTTGGCCAAAACCACCGATGAAGGTCAGCGCAAGGCTCTTTTGAGGAAGAGGGCGGATGAGTTGCGGGCTATCGAATGGGACCTGGACTGGCATGATTATGACACTATTATTACTTCCATCGGCCAGGGGGACAACCGCTATACCCCTCTTGAGTTGGCCAACTATATTGCGACCATTGCTAACGGAGGAATACGCTACAAACCGTACCTGGTGCAAAGAGTCTTAGACCCGTACGGCAAGGTTTTGAGAGAAAACACCCCGGTTGAACTGGGGCGTGCCGCCGTATCGCCGAAAACACTGGCTGTGGCTCAGCAGGGTATGCGTGAGGTCGCCCTGCCGCCGGACGGAACGGCTGTGGGTCTTTTTACAGGTTTTCCACCGGTGGCGGCCAAAACAGGCACGGCGGAAGTTCAAAATCATGATGACCACGCCCTGTTTGTGGCCTATGCTCCCTTTGAACAACCGGAAATAGCAGTGGCGGTTGTGATGGAGCACGCCGGACACGGCGGCTCTGTAGCCGGTCCAGTGGCTGAAGACATGCTGGCGGCCTATTTTGGCTTGCCTATACCCGGCCAGAAGGCAGTGGGCATTT
>DHTR01000024.1:31604-32124 GCA_002408725.1 Pelotomaculum sp. UBA5255 | reverse complement strand
CCAGAAGGCAGTGGGCATTTCACAATAATGATTATGTCTAAAAAACATAAAAAACCGGGTATTATGCTCCGGTTTTTTTTGCTTCTTATTAGCAGGATTTGGTTGCTGTCCGTAGAAACTTTAGTTGTTGGTAGTTGTTGATTCAGGAGGAGATTATGTTGGCTTATATAAAGGGGGGTATCCACACAAATACGCTCTCAGGAACCGGTCAGGGTACCCCGATAGACCACGAAGGCATGGTCGACAAGAACACGATTTTAGTTCAGCGGACTCTGCGCTCCGGTCAGAGTATTCGTTATGGTGGAAATGTCGTCATAATTGGGGATGTTAACCCGGGGGCCGAGGTTACGGCAACGGGAAATATTATGGTCATGGGAGCGTTAAGGGGGGTCGTTCACGCCGGGGCGGGCGGGGATGAAAAAGCCGTGATCATGGCCTTCCGACTTGAGCCTACCCAACTCAGGATTGCCAATCATATCACCCGTCCCCCGGATAATGAGACAGTTAATACGGATTTTCC
>DHTR01000024.1:13220-31388 GCA_002408725.1 Pelotomaculum sp. UBA5255 | reverse complement strand
GGCGCGGATTAGGGACGGGGTGGTAACCATAGAAGCCTTCCAGACAGGCGGGGAGCGCCAGGGGAAGCTTGTCTAGTCGGGGAACGTCAGGCAGCAGCTTGATTAAGAAGGTCTGTTGGCCTGAGCATAATTTTTTGGTGTTATTCCTGACGCCCTGCGTCCGGCGTCCGACCACATTATAAGAGGGGGAACTTGTAGAATGGGCGAAGTCATCGTCATTACTTCCGGCAAAGGGGGGGTGGGCAAAACCACTACCACTGCCAATATCGGCACAGGTCTGGCAATGATGGGGCAGAAGGTGGTACTAGTTGACACGGACATTGGACTGAGGAACCTGGATGTTGTCCTTGGTTTGGAGAATAGAATTGTCTATGATCTTGTTGATGTTGTTAGCGGGAACTGCCGCTTGCGGCAGGCACTGATCCGGGATAAGAAACTGGAAGGATTGCACCTGCTGCCCGCGGCTCAAACAAGGGATAAAAACGCGATAAGTCCCGACCAGATGCTTGAATTGTGCGCGGATTTGAAGAAAGAATTCGAATATATCATCATTGATTGCCCGGCCGGGATAGAACAGGGTTTTCGAAATGCCATAGCGGGAGCCGAAAAGGCGATTGTTGTGACCACACCGGAAGTTTCAGCGGTTCGGGACGCCGATCGGATCATCGGCCTTTTGGAAGCTGCCGAACTGCGCGAACCGAAGTTGATTATTAACCGTATCCGTCCTAAAATGGTCAGGCAGGGGGATATGATGGGTATTGACGATATTATAGACATTCTTGCAGTGGATCTATTGGGAGTCATACCGGAGGATGAAATGATTGTTATTACAACCAACCGCGGTGAGGCTGTGGTAATGGATCAGAATTCCCGCTCAGGGCTGGCTTACCGGAATATTGCGCGGCGCGTAACCGGGGAAGACGTGCCGGTACTTGATTTTGATGAAGCGGAAGGGTTTTTTAAAAGATTAAAGAAAATGATTGGCATGAAGTAAACCGGGAAGGGGGAAGTAGCATGCTGGAATTTTTATCAAAGCTCTTTGGCAGGGACAGCGGTAGTAGTAAAACAGTGGCAAAAGAAAGGTTGCGCCTGGTGCTGGTACATGACCGAAGCAGCATCTCGCCACAATTATTAGAGACTTTAAAAGCCGAAATGATTCAGGTTATTTCAAACTACATGGACATTGACGAGCAGGGTCTGGAAGTGAGCCTGGATTCCAGCGGCAACTCGGTTGCGCTGGTGGCCAATATTCCGGTCAGGGGGATGAAGAGATAGGCGGGAATATTCCGAAACAAGGATCCTGTAAGTAGAAAATTAATACCAGCTCGTTGAACTATTGGCGGGCTTTTTTTATGTAACCCATTGATATATAATAGGACATGTACGCTTAAAAATATTAGAAACATTGTTTGGGAAGAAGTGTAGAGGAATGTTTACCCAGAGCAGGATGTTAAAAAAGATGGATTATACCGTTCTTGCAACGGTAGTCATTATTATCGTTTACAGCCTGATTGTGATTTACAGCGCCACAAAGCCGGCGGAAGTCCTGCCGATGGCCGGGGTCGTAGGCAGCAGTGAAGACCACTTTGATTTGATCAAAAGGCAGGTTCTTAATGTGGTGATGGGCTTCCTCGCCATGGCTGTGATGATCTACATTCACTATGAAAATCTGTCCAAACACATAAACAACCTCTATATTCTTAACTTAATCATGCTTGGTGTGGTTCTTTTTAAAGGCAACTCGGCCCTGGGCGCGACGCGCTGGATCGCAATCGGCCCTTTCAACTTTCAGCCATCAGAGTTTGCAAAGCTAATAATTATTATTTGCTTTGCGGCCTTCCTGGTTCCGCGGGTCGGGAAACTTAACCGCCTGCGGGACCTGATTCCCTGCTTTGCCTTTATCGCGTTGCCCCTGGCTTTTATTTTAAAGCAACCGGACTTGGGTACCGCACTTGTGTTTTTGGCAATTATGTTCGGGATGCTTTTCGCAGCGGGCGCAAGGCCCCTGATTTTAATCAGCTTGATTGCAGGCGGTCTCGGATCGGCGTCCTTATGGATTTGGGCCCATTTCTGGCTGCTGGCCAACCGCGGCTTCAATTTGTGGATGCCGCTGAAAGACTACCAGTTAAAGCGCTTGATTATTTTTATCGACCCCTGGAAAGCCCCGTTCGAGGACGGCTATCACGTGATCCAGTCCCAGATCGCCATTGGGCAGGGTGGCTTATTTGGGCGTGGCCTGTTCCAGGGCAGTCAGACCCACGGTGACTTCCTGCCAATCCAGGAAACGGACTTTATTTTTTCCGTTGTAGGGGAAGAGCTAGGCTTTTTGGGAGCCATGCTGCTCCTGCTACTCTTCTTTGTCCTGATTTACCGGTGCATCTATATCGCTGTCAACGCCAAGGACAATTTTGGTTTTCTACTGTCGGCGGGTGTTATTTCCATGATCGCGTTTCACGTCCTGGTTAACATAGGCATGACTACGGGGGTCATGCCGGTGACTGGAATTCCTCTGCCAATGTTCAGTTACGGGGGCAGCAACATGATCACAAACCTGGCAGCAATCGGCATGATCCTAAATATCAACATGCGAAGACAAAATATTTTATTCTAAAAATAAAAACCGGCGTCGCAAGACGTCGGTTTTTATTTTTAGAACAATTAACAATTGCCTGATTAAAATTGTCTACTCTTTTCATAAAAGACGCTTAAATGTCTTGCATTTGTAAATATTCAACGGTAAAAAATCTTTTTCCTGCACGTAAGGCCCAGTTATATTTCTTCCACCAAAACTATCATATTCCCTATAAAAGGAAATATACTTTTATAGACAAGCTTATGAACGGGGGGAAGATCTCAAATGACTGATTTTAAGCCTGGTGGGGCTTTCAAGCCGGAGGACCTGAATGCAGTTTACAGGCAGTGGAAAAAACCAAAGCAGCCTGGCGGCGGCAAAAGCAGTTTTTACCGGGTCGGGGTGGCCTTACTGATTTTTATGGTTTTCCTTGCCCTGAAGGAAACTCCCAACCCCTGGGGAACTGAAGCGAGGGAAAATTTAAAAAATATCCTGACTACGGAATGGAACTACCAACCTGTTATGGAGAGGGTTGTCCATTTTGGGCTGCAATTGGCGGATCTGGACTGGCCTTTGCTCACCAATCCTCAGCCTGTACTATCCTCACCCCGCAAGAGTGTTTCAGTGGGAACCCTGCCGATTCCCGTATCAGGCAAAGTTGTGCGGGGGTTCGGCATGGTCACGGATCCCCTCGATAATATGGAGCGTTTTCACTCTGGTATTGACATAGCTGCCCCAATTGGGAGCGCTGTCAGGGCTGTTCAGGACGGAAAAATCAAGCTGCTGGGTGACAGTTCGGTATTTGGGACGTATATTTTGATTGAGCATGCAGAGGGGTTCTTTACTCTTTATGGGGGACTGTCCAGGGTCACGGTAGGAGAAGGGCAGCAAGCAGCAGCGGGTCAAATTATCGGTGAGGTTGGCGACGCGGTAGACTTTCCGGGCGGTGGCCTGCACTTTGAGCTCAGGGAGAACAATAAACTTGTGGATCCGCTCACGAGGCTGATGGTCAATCCTTAACTGGAGCAGGAAAAAGGGGGCGAGGATCTTTGAAAATTGGTCGCGTATCCGGTGTTGAGATTCATTTGAACAACGCTTTCCTGGCCCTCCTCGGGCTGTTTTTTGTGGCCGGTGTGCTGGGCAAAGGTCTGATTGCCTTTACGGTGGTCCTGCTGCATGAACTGGCCCACGTGGCCGCTGCCCGCCATTTTGGTGTGCATGTCGAAGATATAGAATTATTGCCCTTCGGCGGCGTCTGCCACATGGGCAGCGAGGTGGTCTTCGACCCTTCCAGGGAGGTCAGAGTTGCTTTTGCCGGCCCGGCTGCCAATCTACTGCTGGCTGGTTTCGGAATAACTCTCAATAATTATGGTTTTTGGGATAATGAACTTGGCCATTTTTTTCTCCAGTGCAACCTGCTGGTTGCTGCGTTCAACCTTCTGCCGGCGCTCCCTTTGGACGGAGGGCGGATCTTTCGCGCGTACCTGGCGCGGCGTGTGGGTTTTAAACAGGCCACTTACCGGGCAGCCTGGTGGGGACAGTTCTGGGGTGCAGTTATTGTTCTATGCGGGACGGCCGGTCTGGCCATGGAGGTATCCGGCCTGGATATCCCGATTATCGGCATCTTTCTTTTTTACGCCGCAACCCGGGAAAAAAGCCTGGCCTCATACCATTTTATCCGTCATCTAGCGCAGAAAAAGGAGGAACTGGCAAAGGCCGGGGTGCTGCCGGGGGAGCCGCTTGTATCTTTTGAAACCGTTCGGTTGGGGGATCTTATTCGCGCCTTTGTCCCACAGCGCTTTCACGTAATCCTGTTGCTGGATAAAAACTGGCAATACCGGGGTGTGGTAAGCGAGGCACAGGTAATTGACGCCCTTTTAAGCCAGGGGGTAGACACCCCCGTGGGGAGTGTGCTCAAACTAAGATAGGTTTATAAAGAAACCTGCGACGTTTAACCGTTGCAGGTTTCTTTCGCTGCATGTAGAATAAATTGAAGGGAATATTTTTTTGTTATTTTATGGGTATAATAATCCCTGGATATTGCTTTGTATGCTTAAAGATATTGCTTGAAGATTGTAGAAAAGGCTGGGGGGGAAGACTGGATTGGATTTCTTGGATCAGATATTACCCCTGGTAACTAAGCCGGCGCGTTATGTTGGGGGTGAGTGGAATGCTGTCCGCAAGAACTGGGGGACGGTGGAATACAAGGTGGCCTTTGCTTTTCCAGACGTTTATGAGGTCGGCATGTCCCACCTGGGGCTCCAAATTTTGTACGATATTGTGAACCGGCGCACAGATGCCCTGATGGAGCGGGTTTTTGCCCCGTGGACCGACATGGAAGAAAAAATGCGAAAGCATGACCTTCCTTTGTTTACCCTTGAGTCACGGCGGCCGCTGTTGGATTTTGACATGGTGGCGTTCACTCTTCAGTACGAGATGAGCTTTTCCAATGTCTTGAACATGCTGGATCTCGCAGGCATCCCCCGGGCTGCGGGGCAGAGAACTGAGGGATTTCCGCTGGTCGTGGCGGGAGGACCCTGTGCTTATAATCCGGAGCCACTGGCAGAATTTATCGATTTGTTTGTTATTGGCGAGGGGGAAGAAGCAATCGGTGAACTGCTGGACGTTCTGGTCGAGGCAAAGCGGCGGAGTGCTTCCAGGCAGGATTTCCTGATTACGGCAGCCCAGGTCCCGGGAGTTTATGTGCCCTCGCTGTACCGGGTTCTTTACCGGGAGGACGGTAGTGTTTCCGGTGTCGTCCCGTCCTTGGACGGGGTCCCTAAAAAAGTTACGAAAAGAGTCGTAAAGGACATGGACCGCGCGCCATTTCCGGATCGACCCATTGTCCCTTCTACCGAAGTGGTGCACGACCGGATTATGATCGAGGTTTTCCGGGGCTGCACCCGGGGTTGCCGTTTCTGTCAGGCCGGTGTTCTCTACCGCCCGGTGCGGGAAAAAAAGCCGGAGACGGTTTTAAGACAGGCAGCCAACCTGACAAGGAACACCGGCTATGACGAAATATCCCTGTCGTCTCTTAGCACCAGTGACTATACACCGGTTCGAGAAGTGATCAAGTCCCTTCTGGATAAACATACCCATCAGGGGATCGGAGTTTCACTACCCTCTCTCCGGGTCGATAATTTTTCAGTGGAACTGGCCAAGGAGGTCCAGCGGGTGCGCCGCTCCAGTCTCACCTTTGCCCCTGAGGCCGGTACACAACGCCTCAGGGATGTAATCAACAAGGGGGTAAGGGAGGAAGATTTATATGAAACAACCGGCGCCGCTTTCAGGGAAGGTTGGAAAGCCGTAAAGCTCTATTTTATGATTGGCCTACCTACGGAAACGGATCAAGACCTGGATGGGATTGTCCGGTTGGCCAGGGCGGTGCTGGATCTCGGCCGGAAGGCGGGTGTGCCCCGCGGGCGTCTGCGGGTAACCGTAAGCGTTTCTTCCTTCGTCCCCAAGGCCCATACTGCTTTTCAGTGGGAACCCCAGGCTCCTCTGGCGGAGTTGAAGAGGAAGCAGGACTATCTTTCTGAAAGGCTTAAAGAACGCGGGATTGTCTTTAACTATCATGACGCCGGGCTGAGTTTCATGGAGGCTGTTTTTGCCAGGGGAGACCGGAGACTTGGGGCGGTTCTGGCCAGGGCAGTGGAGTTGGGCTGTAAGTTTGACGCCTGGTCCGAGCACTTTCAATTAAGCCGCTGGCTGGAAGCCTTCCGGTTGGCCGGCCTTGATCCGGAAGATTATGCCGGCCGCCGCTATTCAGATGATGATCCTTTGCCTTGGGACCATATAGAGACCGGCGTTTCCAGGCAGTACCTGGCCCGCGAGCACCGTCGGGCCCAGGCCGGGCTTGCTACCGGGGACTGCCGCACGGAATCCTGTCCCGGCTGCGGGCTCTGTGAGGCCCTTGAAATCGAACCCAGCTACGCGGGGGGTGAGCAGCATGCCGGGCTATAGAATGATGTACGCCAAGGAAGGGCCGGCCCGCTATATTTCTCATCTGGACCTGCTACGGACCTTCGGCAGGGCTGCCAGGCGGGCCGGACTGCCGCTGGCCTTCACCCAGGGTTTTAATCCCCATCCCAAGATCGCTTTTGCTGCCCCTCTGGGCGTAGGTACCTCCGGGGAAGCGGAATTTGCCGACCTGGAGCTAACCGAAGATCTTACTGCCACGGACGTTGCAAAAGCACTCTCCGATACTTTACCGGAAGGGTTGCGCCTGCTTGAGGTCAGGTTGCTGCCGGACCGCTACCCGGCCCTGATGGCTATGGTGGACCGTGCCTCGTACCGTGCTGAAGCGAAGGCTTGCGCTTCTGTAACCGAAGAAGAAGTAGAAAAGGCTATCGGGGAGTTTCTTTCCACTAAGAAAATCTGGGTCGAGAGGAAAAACAAGGCAGGGGGAAAAAATTTATATGACATCAGACCGGGCATATTTGCTATGTCGGGCAAGTTAGGGAATGGTATAATAAGTATAGAGGCGGAGTTAAAAACAGGAAGCAGTGGAAACGTCAGGTTCGAGGAAGTGCTGACTGCCTTTGAAGGAAGTAGCCGCCCGCTTGTTCAGGGCAGATTTGTGCTGTACAGAAGCGGTCTATACGCTGCATCGGAAAAAGAAAAGAAGACGCTGTGGCACGGTAGATAAGCTTTAAACTTGTATTGGTAATTTATTAGAGGGGAAAGGTTTTATGTTTAAGGAGATTGTTGTTAATGTGGGTGAAGAAGAGACGAGAGTTGCTGTACTGGAAGACAATGTTCCAGTTGAGATTTACATTGAGAGAGCGGTCAACCAGCGCCTGGTGGGCAATATTTTCAAAGGCCAGGTGGAGAACGTGCTGCCCGGGATGCAGGCCGCATTCGTCAATATCGGGTTGGAGAAAAATGCTTTCTTATATGTAGAAGATGCGCTGCCTGCCCGCTCGTCGGAAGTCAATGGTCAGGGGGGTACGGCGCTCGGGGGCGCCAATATCTGTGATATTTTAAAGCAGGGGCAGGAAGTTCTGGTTCAGATTGTAAAGGAGCCAATTGGTACCAAGGGGCCTCGGGTAACGATTCATATCACGCTGCCCGGGCGTTATCTTGTGCTGATGCCCACAGTAGATTACATCGGGATATCCCGGCGGATTGAATCTGAAAAGGAGCGGGAGCGGCTCAAAGACCTGGCCTCCCGGGTCAAGCCCGAAGGGATGGGCATTATCGTACGCACCGTGGCGGAAGGTGTAGAAGAGGAAGAATTCCGCCAGGATATCGTCCTGTTGACAAAGCTGTGGCGAAAAATCCTCAGCAGGGCTGCGCACGGGCCGGCGCCAAACCTGGTGCACCGTGACCTGGAACTGGTCCAGCGGATTCTACGGGATATCTTTACTGAGGACGTCGACAGGTTGACCCTGGACTCTCGCTACGAATGTGAAAAGGTTTTAGACCTTCTGGACATTACTGGCCCACGACTGAAGTTAAAAGTTTTTTTTGACGAGCGTGAAAATATTTTTGAAGAATACGGCATAGAGCAGGAGATTGAAAAAGCCCTCAAGCGAAAAGTCTGGCTCAAATGCGGGGGGTACCTGGTTATTGACCAGGCCGAGGCGCTAACGGCCATTGATGTCAACACCGGCAAATATGTCGGGACAATCAACCTGGAAGATACAGTTCACAAAACTAACCTGGAAGCCGCCCGGGAGATTGGCCGGCAACTTCGCCTGCGTAATATCGGTGGGATTGTAATCGTAGATTTTATCGATATGTCTGAAGAAGGTCACCGGCAGGAGGTACTGCAAACCCTTGAAGCGGAGATCAAACGAGATAAAACCAAAACCAACATCCTTGGGCTTACCCAACTCGGGTTGGTGGAAATGACTCGTAAGAAGGTGCGTCCGAGCCTGGCCGAGGTTCTCCAGAAATCCTGTCCCTATTGTGAAGGTAGGGGTAAAGTACTTTCTGAAGAGACGCTGGGCATCCACTATAAGAATCAGATTTACAACATGGCGCGCCAGACTTCGGCCCAGACCATCCTGGTGGAAGCCAACCCGGTGGTGGCGGCGCGGCTGATCGGCAGCGGTGGGGCAAACTTGAAGGACCTTGAGAATAAAACCGGTAAAAACCTTTATATCCGGGGATCGACAACCCACCATATCGAGTCGGTTACAATCCGCCCACTTCAGGATAACGAGGGTGTCCAGGCTCATACCTTTCCGGTAAAGCCCGGTGAGGTGCTGGAAGTGAAGGTAGAGGAACCCCATGTTTCCAATATTAACGACGGCATCGCCAGGGTCGACGGATTTATCCTGGATATTGAGGGCGCCGGATCCCTGGTTGGTGAAATCATTCCGGTGGAAGTCAGTAAGGTTTATCGAACCTACGCCAAGGCTCGCCCGGTTAAGATTTAAAAGGTAACCCTGGTCTTAAGACATCCATGTCCCTGACACGTTGCTCTTTAGAGAATAAACACACATCAAATGAGAACATCTTGACAAAGCAGACAGATATGTTAAAATACTATATTGTAGGTATTCTAACACTTATCCGAAACCGCACGGAACAGGTTTTTAAAACGGGGCCGGTTAGTTTTCGTGTCCTTACCTTTTCCGGCGAGTCCTTTAATCATGGGAGGTGCATTTTTTGTACGCAATTATTGAGACTGGTGGAAAGCAGTACCGCGTCCAAGAGGGTGACACGCTTTATCTTGAGAAACTGCCCGCTGAAGCAGGAGAGACTGTAGAAGTGAGCAAAGTTCTGGCTTTTGTCAAAGACGGCGAATTAAAACTTGGTACGCCTCTGGTCGATAACGCCAGGGTCATCTTAAAAGTGATCCGGCACGGTAGGGGAAAAAAGATTATTGTTTTTAAGTATAAGGCCAAAAAGAATTACCGTCGCAAGCAGGGCCACAGGCAGCCATTTACTCAGGTTACCGTTGAAAAAATAGAAGCTTAGATTTGTTTATTGCATTCACGGTATGATCATTGAAAGAGGTGATTTCTTTGGCACATAAGAAAGGTGTAGGCAGTTCAAGGAACGGCCGGGATTCACAGCCAAAAATGCTTGGCGTGAAAAGAGCTGACGGCCAGTTTGTCTTAGCCGGCAGCATTCTGATCCGCCAGCGCGGAACCCGGATTCACCCGGGTCAAAATGTCGGCAGGGGTAGGGATGATACCCTTTTTGCTGTGGTTGACGGTGTGGTCAGCTTTGAAAGAAAGGGCCGCGATAAAAAAACCGTCAGTGTCACTCCACAGGAAGCAGTTGGAGTATAAACATTGAAGTAGAAGCGGTCCTTTAAAGGGACCGCTTTTTTTTGCAAGAGGATTCCTGGATCTACAGGTTAAGGGGAAGGTCAGTCATCAGTTCGGAGCGGGTGCTTAAAAAGGCGCTTTCAGGGAGTGATGGAAATGAGATTAGAAAAACTCTTAGATGTTATACAGGTACAGCGGCATGATTTTTTAAACCACATGCAGGTTATTTCCGGCCTGCTCCAGTTGAACAAATTAGACCGACTCCGGGATTACCTGGGACAGGTTAGCATGGAACTGGCGAGGTTTAGCAAAACGACCAGGGTCAAAATTCCTGAGGTTACAGCCTGCCTTTTAACCGCTTACAACGATGCGGCCATGATTCAGGTTGAGTTGGAACTGGAGGTAAAATCTGCTTTTGCCGGTTGCGATGTTCCCGGGCCGATTATGGCGGAGGCGCTGGAGCGTTGCATTTGTTCGGTTTTTAAGTCAATGGAGTCTCCGGATCTAAAAAGAAGGTCCCTGGAAGTGCGCTTTACAGAGAGTGATAGAAATTATATCTGCAGTCTTCTCTTTCCCGAGCCCCCCCTGGAAGACCTCTGCTATTTTGAAAACGAACTGGAGTCTGTGGGAGGATTGCTGGGTCCGCATGGCGGCCGCATCAATATGGCAGTGGCAAATGGCGGTATGGAAATATTTTTAACTTTTCCGGGGAATGAAAAATAATAATTGGTTAAACTAACTACAGGTGGTTATTTTATGTTTTTTGATAAGGCAAAAATCTATATCAAGGGTGGCGACGGCGGCAACGGATGCGTGGCCATGCGCAGGGAAAAATACATACCGGAAGGCGGTCCCTGGGGCGGCGACGGAGGCCGTGGCGGCGATGTGATCTTCCGGGCCGATGAGGGACTACGCACGCTGGTGGATTTCCGGTACAAGCGGCACTATAAGGCGGACCGGGGACGACACGGCGAGGGTAAGAACATGCATGGTGCATCCGGGGACGACCTGGTATTGCGGTTGCCGGTAGGCACAGTGGTTAAGGACGCCGACAGCGGGGAACTTATTGCCGACCTGGTTCAAATGGGCCAGGAGGTTGTTGTAGCCCGGGGAGGTCGCGGCGGCAGGGGAAATGCCCGTTTTGCCACCCCCAACAATAAAGCTCCCAAGATGGCAGAGTTGGGGGAACCCGGGGAGGAGTGCCGGCTAGCCCTGGAGCTCAAGCTGATTGCAGATGTGGGCCTGGTTGGTTTTCCCAATGCCGGAAAGTCAACTTTAATTTCCCGTGTTTCTGCGGCCCGGCCTAAAATTGCAAATTACCCTTTTACCACGGTTACACCCAATCTCGGCGTGATCAGGGTGGAGGACGGGCGCAGTTTCGTAATGGCCGATATTCCCGGCCTGATTGAGGGTGCACATACAGGGGCCGGGCTGGGCCACGAGTTTTTGCGCCATGTGGAGCGTACCCGCCTGCTTGTCCATGTCCTTGATACGGCGGGCAGTGAAGGACGAGACCCGGTCGAGGACTTCCGGGTAACCAACCGGGAGTTATCGCTGTACAATCCCGTGATTGGACAAAGGCCCCAGGTTATTGCCGCCAACAAGATGGATTTGCCGGATTCCGTCCATAATTTGGCCAGACTTAAAGAGGCCTACGGTGAAGAATATGATTTATTCCCCATCTCGGCGGCCACCGGCGCCGGCCTGGATGCTTTAATCTATCGGATAATCGACCTTCTGGAAGGTCTTCCACAAGAATTACCGGTTTCTGAAGAGACCCCGCAACACGTGGTTCACCGGCCCGAGCCGCGCTTTACCGTAACCCGCGAGGCTGGGATCTTCCTGGTGGGGGGGAAAGAAGTCGAGCGCCATGTGGCTATGACAGACATGGAACGGAATGAGGCGGTGGAACGTCTGCAGCGGATCATCCAGCGCATGGGTATTGAAGATGCCCTCAAGGAGGCCGGGATAAAAGAGGGTGACACAGTCAAAATTGGAAAATTTGAGTTTGAGTACGTTGAATAGCCGGTGCCGGGGCGCCGGCTATTCTGATCCGTTATAAACTTTGGCGGGATGGTTTGTACTTTAACAGTGTAGTCAATTATGGTATACTTTTTCCATTAGATCGGGTTCAGGGGAGTAAATATGGGTAATGAGAGACGCATTTTCCAGTCATTTAAACGGGTTGTGGTGAAAGTGGGAACCAGTTCGGTTGCCTATGACACCGGAAAACCAAACCTTTATCGAATTGAAAGCCTGGTCAGGCAAATGGCCGACCTTTACAACCTGGGTAAAGAAGTAATCCTGGTCACGTCCGGCGCCATTGGAACGGGCGCTGGGAAGCTTGGCCTGCCGGGCCGCCCGAAAACCATTCCGGAGAAGCAGGCTGCTGCAGCGGTGGGCCAGGGTGTTTTAATGCATATTTATGAAAAGATTTTTGCGGAGTACGGAGTAACCGTCGGCCAGGTGCTTCTGACGCGGGAGGATTTTGCCGACAGGAGGCGTTTTTTAAACGCCAGAAATGCAATGCACGCTCTGCTGCAATATGGTGTAATTCCGATTATCAATGAAAACGACACCGTGGCCGTGGATGAAATCAAACTGGGGGACAACGATAGCCTTTCAGCTCTGGTCGCCAGCCTGATTGATGCAGAACTGCTAATTTTGCTTTCAGATATTGACGGACTCTTTACGGCTGACCCGCGCAAAGACCCTGATGCCCGACTGATCGAAGAAGTCCGGGAGATTACCCCGGAGATTGAATCGCTGGCGGGCGGGGCAGGCAGGCTAGGAACCGGTGGTATGGCGACCAAGTTGCAGGCGGCAAAGATTGCCATGCCCTCGGGCGTGGTTACAGTGCTTGCCAATTCAAAGGAAAAGGACATTGTACGAAAAATTTTCAGCGGCGAGCCGGCCGGGACTGTTTTCTGGCCTTGTGCTAATAAAATGGAGAACAAAAAGCGGTGGATTGCTTTCAACTCTTCGGTGTGCGGGGAGGTATACGTGGACGAAGGAGCCGCCCGGGCGCTTGTGAAGAACGGGAAGAGCCTTCTTCCCTCCGGCATTACCCGGGTAGAGGGGCACTTCGAAATGGGCAACACAGTGTCTATTGTAGACCCTGACGGACGAGAAATTGCCAGGGGTATCGCTTATTACTCTTCGGTTGAAATTGACCGGATTAAAGGGGAGCAGACAAAGGACATCTCGCGCCTTATCGGCCATAAGGACTACGACGAAGTAGTGCACCGGAACAACCTGGTGCTGGAACCGTAAGAACAAGGTAAATTAAATCATTATTTAACCTTATATGACATTTTGGCTTGCTTTTCTCTGAATCAGACTGTACAATTTCTTTATGAGTAAAAAGGCCATAACAAAATGCCGTCGTCTAGGGATCATGGGTGGGACCTTCGACCCAATCCATTACGGACACCTTGTTGCCGCTGAGGGCGCCCGCTACGAGTTTGACCTGGAAAAGGTAATCTTTGTGCCGGCGGGCAGGCCTCCTCATAAACCAAAATGTCAGATCACCGATCCCTGGCAACGTTTTGAAATGACCGTCCTGGCGGTTCAGTCCAACCCTTTTTTTCAGGCGTTGTCTCTGGAGGTGGAACGCCGCGGCCCCTCTTATGCCGTTGAGACAGTGAGGGAGATTGCCCTTCTTAACCCGGGGGTGCAAGTATACTTTATAACAGGCGCCGATGCGGTTTCGGAGATCCTGACCTGGAAGAACACGGAAGAGCTGCTGTCCATCTGCCGCTTTATCGCAGCGACCCGCCCCGGGTACCGCCTGGAAGATATGTGGGAAAAACTGGACCGGCTGCCCGTGCGGTTGAAAAATAATATTTTTTGTATGGAAGTGCCTTCCCTGGCTATCTCGTCTTCGGATATCCGGCAGCGTTTGCGGGAGGGAAGACCTGTTAAGTACCTTTTGCCCGAACTGGTAGAAGAATATATTGCGAAAAACAATATTTACAGGTATTGATTTGGAAAAATCTTTGCCTGGTTAGGATTGCATTAGGATATTTCCTTTTGCAAATAATAGCTTTAAGAAAAAAAGTTTCTTTGGGAAAGAGGTGATTAGTGAATGGCGCGTACCTTGTATGTTGGTAATTTACCGTGGGCTACTAAGGCCGAAGATCTTGCCGACGCTTTCTCCGCGCACGGTGAAGTTTTGAGTAGCCGCGTTATTACTGATCGTGAGTCCGGTCGCTCGCGCGGATTTGGCTTTGTTGAAGTCCGGGACGAAGATGCGGAAACCATGATCGCTGCGATGAACGGCACGGATCTAGACGGTAGAGTGATTACAGTGAATGAAGCAAAGGCACGGGATGATGACCAGCGCTAACTTTAAAAACCTCCGCAAGGAGGTTTTTCTCTCGTGTTTTTGAGGAATGAGATATGGTTGCTTCTTGGGTACCAGGCTTAACGTGTAAGACCATGATTAAATGCCTGGGCATCTTGCTAAAAAAGCACGTTTTTTGGATCGGGACTATAGAAGGAAATTTAGCGCAATGATAGAATGGTATAATTAAAAACACCGGGAAAATTTAAGGAGGAGTGGCGTTGTCATTAAGTCCACAGGCAATGGTCAATATTGCTGTGAAAGCGGCAGAGGATAAGAAGGCAAGGGACATTACCGTCCTTGACATTCGTGAGGTCTCCATCATTGCAGATTATTTCTTGATTTGCACCGGTCGTTCCAGCACCCAGGTACAGGCTATCGTGGAGGGCATTCAGGAGAAGTTAAAGAAGGAAAACGTTACCGCCCTGCGCCGGGAGGGTTTCCGGGAAGGCGATTGGGTTTTGCTGGATTACGGTGATGTGGTGGCTCACGTCTTTCAAGAATCCGAACGGCGGTTTTATAACCTGGAGCGCCTGTGGGGAGACGCCCAAGTGGTGGGGGCGCCTGTAAACATTTAGTGATTGAAATCGAACCTACATCGCTGATTTTCATCTTCTGATGGTGCCGCGTCAGCGGCATGGTTGTCTAAGTTATAAAATTTATTAAAACTGGGATGTCTTGATTTATTGTCCTTCTGTTGACAGGGGATTTTGTTTATTTTATAATAGGGCTCAGTTTAACTTGTTAAGGCAATGATGAGGAGCAGTAAGCAGCGTAGCTCTGAAGAGAGCCGCCGGAGGGTGCGAGGCGGCGTGCGAGGCTGTTGAAACTCGCCTTTGAGCTGTCTGGGGGAAAGTGAATTACTCCAGAACGGGCGCGCCGTTACCGCGAAAAGAGGGTAAAGAGATGGAGCTGTGGCGTAGTGATTGCTACAGAGCTTTCTTGGTATGGAAGAGGAAGCCAATCTTTACCAAAAAGGGTGGTACCGCGGGAGAAGCCTCTCGTCCCTACAGGGGGACGCAGGGGGTTTTTTTATGTTATTTTACATCTTTTATTTTCTTTTAGGAGGGGAGCCCTGTGAGAGATTTCGGTAAAATCACCATCGGAGAATTAGTGGACCGGATTGCTGCGGAATACCCTGATAATGACGCTCTGGTTTACCCGGACCGCGGTTTGAGGTATTCCTACAGAGAATTCCGGCAGGTTTGCGACCAACTTGCCAAAGGGTTGCTGAAACTCGGGGTCAAAAAAGGTGAAAGCACCGCCATCTGGGCCACCAATGTCCCAGAATGGGTCATAACCCAGTTCGGCAGCCCCAGGATAGGTGCAGTTCTGGTTACCGTCAATACAAGCTACAAGATTTTTGAACTGGAATACCTGCTAAAGCAGTCGGACACCGCTACCCTAATCATGATCGAGGGGACAAAAAGTTCCGACTATATTGGCATGCTTTATGAACTATGCCCCGAGCTTCGGGATTGCAAACCAGGCGAACTTGTATCAGAAAGGCTGCCGTTCTTAAAAAATGTAATCTTAATTAGCGAAAAAAAATATCCCGGCATGTTTACCTGGTCAGAATTAATGGATCTAGGCAATCAGGTTACGGATGAGGAAATAGCCGCCCGCCGGGACACCCTGGATCCGGATGACATTATTAACATGATGTACACATCCGGTACCACCGGCTTTCCCAAGGGGGTCATGCTGACCCATCATAACCTGGTTACCAATGGCTGCGGTGTGTCCGAGTGTATGAAACTCGGTCCGGAGGATAGACTGTGCATTCCGGTGCCCTTTTTTCACTGCTTTGGATGTGTCCTGGGTACAATGACCAGCGTTGTGTCCGGCACAACCATGGTACCGGTCGAGGTTTTTAACCCCGGGAAGGTACTGGAGGCCATTGAAAAGGAACGCTGCACAGGTGTACACGGAGTACCCACCATGTTCATTATGGAATTGGAATTGATGAAGAAGGAAACTTTCGATACCTCTTCCCTGCGCACTGGAATCATGGCGGGATCGCCCTGTCCTATAGAAGTTATGAAACAAGTAGTGAGTTTCATGGGCATTCGGGAGATCACAATTACGTACGGCCAGACCGAATCTTCTCCTGCGATCACCAACACCAGGACCAACGACCCCCTTGAGCTGCGGGTTTCCACAGTGGGCCGGGCGCTGCCGGGGGTAGAAGTCAAGATTGTCGATCCGGAAACGGGGGAAGAGGTACCCTTCGGTGTGCAGGGAGAGCTTTGCGCCCGGGGGCACAACATCATGAAGGGTTACTACAAGATGCCGGAGGCTACTGCGGCGGCTGTTGACAAGGATTGCTGGCTGCATACCGGAGACCTGGCCGTAATGGGTGAGAACGGCTATTGTAAGATTACAGGCCGCTTGAAAGATATGATCATCCGGGGCGGCGAAAATGTTTATCCCAGGGAAATTGAGGAGTTCCTTTATACCCATCCCTCCGTTAAAGATGTCCAGGTTGTCGGCGTGCCCAGTGTCAAGTACGGTGAGGAGACAATGGCTTTTATCCAACTGAAGGAAGGTCACAAGATAACGGAAGAAGAAATTAAAAACTTTTGCGCGGGTCAGATTGCCCGCTACAAGATACCCAGGTACGTCGCCTTTGTAGACTCTTATCCTACTACGGCCAGCGGAAAAATTCAAAAATATATACTTCGTGAGATGGCCATTGAAATGCACGGACTGCAGGATGCAGCCAAGATTGAAACGGCGTAGACCTTGAGTAATTATTTTTTTTGTGATAGTATTTTCAGATGAGCGCGTGGCTGTTCGTATTGTACGAGAAAGCTCACATCTGCTGCATTTTAATGAAGTGTTATCATCTCGTTGTGCGAATGAATTCTCACCTACAGATTAAGTGGTGTTGTAATAGTATTGTGCAAATGAATTGTGCCACATTTTAAATAAAGATATTTAGCCGCTCCTGCGGCTTGCGCTGTGTTAATCTAAGGGGGACTTTCAAAGTTGAACGACAAGTATACATTTGAAGATGTGGAAAGAAAGTGGCAGGCCCGCTGGGATGAGGAGGGACTTTACGAGGTTCCCGACTTTTCTGACCGGCCTAAGTATTATTGTCTGGAGATGTTTCCGTATCCTTCCGGGAAACTCCATATGGGCCATGTGAGAAATTACTCCATCGGTGATGTTGTGGCCCGCTTCAAGACCATGCAGGGTTTTCACGTGCTTCATCCCATGGGCTGGGACGCCTTCGGGCTTCCGGCAGAAAATGCAGCCATTAAGCACGGCGGGATTCATCCCGCTGAATGGACTATTGATAATATTGATAATATGCGTGCCCAGTTGAAGCAAATGGGGCTCAGCTATGATTGGAGCAGGGAGGTAGCCACCTGCCACCCGGGTTACTATCATTGGACCCAGTGGCTCTTTCTCCAGCTCTTCCACAAGGGACTGGCCTACAAAAAGCAGGCGGCGGTGAACTGGTGTCCGGAATGCGCTACTGTGTTGGCCAATGAGCAGGTTAAGGACGGGGGCTGTGAGCGTTGCAAGTCTCCCGTAGAAAAGCGGGAACTGGCCCAGTGGTTCTTCAAAATTACCGATTACGCCGAGCGCCTGCTCGATGACATGGTACTTTTGGAAGGATGGCCGGAAAAGGTCAAGATCATGCAGGAGAACTGGATTGGACGCAGCGAAGGTGCCGAGATTGATTTTAAGGTGGACGGGCTGAAAGAAAGGATTACTGTTTACACTACCCGTCCGGATACTGTTTTCGGTGTAACCTACATGGTCCTGGCGCCGGAGCACCCGCTGGTGGAGAAACTGATTGCCGGTACTGGGCGGGAAGCGGAAATCAGGGAATTTATCCGCAAAGTCCGGGGTTTGAGCGAGCTCGACCGCACCTCCACCGAGGTGGAAAAGATCGGTCTGCCCACCGGTGCTTCCTGCATCAATCCCCTGACCGGGGAAAAGGTCCCGATTTTAATCGCAAACTACGTCCTGTTGGAATACGGCACAGGTTGCGTGATGGGCGTTCCCGCCCA
>DHTR01000024.1:12562-13029 GCA_002408725.1 Pelotomaculum sp. UBA5255 | reverse complement strand
GACCAGCGCGACTTTGAATTTGCCCGGAAGTATAATTACCCCATCCGGGTGGTCATCCAGCCTCCCGGGGTTAACCTGGAACCCGCAACTATGGAGGCTGCTTACGAGGAGGAAGGCGTGCTGGTCAATTCCGACCGGTTTAACGGGCTTCCCAATAAGGAAGGTATGAGGTCCATTACCCGGGAGCTTGAAAAGGTGGGGAGAGGCCGGTTCCGGGTGAACTACCGCCTGCGTGACTGGTTGATTTCACGGCAGCGTTACTGGGGAGCGCCCATCCCCATCATCCACTGTGACAACTGCGGGGAGGTTCCGGTTCCGGAGGCAGACCTGCCCGTGATGCTGCCCATGGATGTTGAATTCACACCCACCGGCCGCTCGCCTCTGGCCGACTATCCAGAATTTGTAAATACTGTCTGCCCCACCTGCGGCGGGCCTGGTAAGAGGGAAACCGACACCATGGATACCTT
>DHTR01000024.1:12011-12405 GCA_002408725.1 Pelotomaculum sp. UBA5255 | reverse complement strand
CCGACACCATGGATACCTTTATGTGCTCTTCGTGGTATTATTACCGCTACACCAGCGCCAGGGAAACGAGTGTGCCCTGGGACAAGGCAAAAGTTGACAACTGGCTTCCCGTCGACCAGTATATCGGTGGAGTTGAGCATGCTATCCTGCACCTTTTGTATTCCCGGTTTTTTACAAAGGTGCTTTATGACCTGAAGTTGATCAGCAACCAGGAGCCCTTTACCAATCTCCTCACCCAGGGCATGGTGCTAAAAGACGGGGTTAAGATGTCCAAGTCCAGGGGGAATGTGGTGAGCCCGGAAGACATCGTTGCCCGTTACGGCGCCGACACTGCAAGGTTGTTTATCCTTTTTGCAGCCCCTCCTGAGCGTGATCTGGAGTGGAGCGACAAGGT
>DHTR01000024.1:449-11808 GCA_002408725.1 Pelotomaculum sp. UBA5255 | reverse complement strand
GACAAGGGGGTGGAGGGGTGCTACCGCTTCCTGAAAAGGGTCTGGCGCCTGGCGGTGCCATTGGCCGATTTCCTCAAGGGTGTGCCATTAGCGCCTGCCGCTAACCTAGTAGGAGCCAACCGGGAAATGCGCAGAATTACCCACAGAACCATTAAAAAGGTAACGGACGATATCAGCAGCCGCTTTAACTTTAATACGGCGGTCAGCGCTATTATGGAAATGGTAAATGCGCTTTACCAGTACAAGGAAATCCCTGAAACAGACCGCAGCCCGGCCGTTTTACGGGAAGCCCTGGACAGCCTGCTGCTCCTGCTGGCTCCGTTTGCGCCGCACATTACCGAAGAAATCTGGGAGGCCACAGGCCATGAGGGAAGCATCCATCTGCATCCCTGGCCGGCCTACGACCCCGGGGCCATCCAGGAAGATGAAATTACTATTGTCGTGCAGATTAACGGTAAAGTGCGCGAACGACTGCTGGTCCCGGCGAATCTGACCCCCGACAAAATGCAGGAGAAAGTCCTTAAGGATCCGAAAATATTAAAGCTGCTGGAAGGCAAGAAAATTATCAAGATTATTCCGGTTCCCGGGAAACTGGTTAATATTGTGGTCAAGTGAGCAGTGTCGTCCGATTATAAGACAATTCTGCCCGGCAAGTGTTAAAATAAGAGTGCTAAGAACCCGCTGGCGTACAGGCAGCGGGTTCTTTTACGGTAATTGTAGGTATTTTAGGCATTCATTAAAACGGTTTCATTATTCTCGGTCAGGCTTCAGGCCGTACCGTTGAATTTTTCGGTAAATGGTAGCCCGGCTGATGCCCAGCACCCTGGCGGCCCTGGTTTTCCCTTCATCCGACCAGCCATACCTGTCCAGCGCTGTAATAATTGCCTCCTTCTCCAGCTGGGCCAGCGGCAACAGGCGGCCTTCACTGGTGATGTCGTTGGGAATGCCCTTTTTGGTTGTCTCCCGCAAGGCCTGGGGGAGGCTTTCGACAGTGATGTCGTTGCTTTCCTCCAGGTTAATAGCGTACTCCACGGCGTAGACCAGCTCTCTCACATTGCCCGGCCAGTAGTAATTCATGCAGATGTTTAAAGCTTCACTGGTGAACCCTGTGATCCCTTTACCAAGCAGCTTGCTGAAGCGTTTCATGTAAAACTCAAGGAGCAGGGGGATATCCTCCTGCCTTACGCGTAAAGGAGGTATGACCAGGGGGATAACGCTAAGAAGGTAATAAAGGTCGTCCCTGAAAATGTTTTTCCGGATCATCTCCCGGAGATCGCGATTGGTTGCAGCGATCACTCTTGTATCGACAGGGATCACGCGGGTGCCGCCAACCCGCTCAAGCCTGCGCTCTTTCAAGACCCTTAGAAGTTTGGTTTGCAGGTAAAGAGACATGTTGCCGATTTCATCTAAAAAAATGGTGCCGTCGTTGGCCAGCTCAAATTTACCCGGCTTGCCGCCCCGCTTAGCCCCTGGGAAAGCCGTTTCGTCATAACCGAAAAGCTCGATTTCCAGCAAGTTTTCAGGCATGGCGCCGCAGTTTATGGCAATAAACGGCTTGTGGCCGTGCGGCCCCGAAGCATGAATGGCCCTTGCAAACACCTCTTTACCGGTGCCGCTTTCCCCTGCTATCAGGATAGTGGAGTTGCTGGGGGCGACTTTTTGTGCCTTGGTTTTAACTGCCATCAGTGGCTGGCTTATCCCTACGATATCTTCAAAATCGATCATGTCCTGTGTATTCATAATTTCATAAGCCAGCTTTTGTGTTTCTTTGAAGTCCCGAAGTGAGGCCACTAAGCCGAAAACCTGCCCGTTTTCAAGCTTGATAGGTTTAACGGTGCTGAGCAGGTGGAGCTTGCGCCCCTCGTAATTAATAAACACTTCCCTGGAGTGAAACCCCTTGCCGTCCTGCAACGCCTCCTCCAGGGGTAGGGAGGGGAGTACCTCTTTTGAATCTTTTCCAATCAAGAACCTTTTTCTGGTCCCAAAAATCCGTTCTGCAGAACGGTTGAAGTGGGTGATGATACCCTCACTGTTAACAGCTATAACTCCCTCGTCAACGGAGTCAACGACGGCCTCCAGTCGGTTGGCCATGACCATCCGCTCAGTCAGGATTTCCCGCTCCAGGGCCTTGCTACTGATGAGGTCGGCCATTCTACCAATAAACTCGATCAAGGAATCGGTATTGGTGCCCAGCGTTTCCTTCTGGTCCTCGTTAAAGGCAATCAGGCTGACCGTTCCGATGGTTTCAGTCCCGGCCGTAATGGGGTAAACAATCGAGGCCTTGTAAAAGCACTGCCCGGTCAGGGGGCAGGAAAGGCATATCTCGTGGAACCCGGCTTCATTAATAAAAATATGGTTGCCTGTTTGCAGAACGTGCTTGTTTACAAGACCGCGCAAAAGACGGGACCCAACATCGTTTCGGACAATTCCGGTACCCGCTATGCGCACCAGGTCCGTATCAATAATTTCTACCTCTATCTTCAGCACGGTGGCTATCGCCTCGGCTACTTTCTGCCCGCTTTCACTAACCTGCCCTAGCCTGGTCATTCATTTGCAGCTCCCCGCAATAAAATACTCAATCACTATCATATTCTCACTATGTGAATAATTTTCCTACCCGTTTGAAAAAATAGAAGCAAACCGCCCCTTCAGGCGGTTTCAGGCTGCTCAAAAAATGTAATTGTTGAGGGTATGTCAAAATTCTAATGTTCCTTCAGGCGGTTAAAAACTTTTTTGACCGCCTGAAGGGGTGGCCGATGTGTTGCCTTGGATGCTCTTTGGGGTCCCTTTGTTGGCTCGGGAACGGGCTTTTAGGCAGCTGCCTGGCTGACGCTCTTCCAGCCCAGTTCAAGAGCTTTGTTGTTCAAAGCCTCTGTTCCCGGGGGAATGCGGGACATTAAAGCCGATTTTAAAGACTCCAGGGTAACCACGCCGGTCAAAGCAACCAGGGCTCCCAGGGCCACCACGTTGGCCACCATCTCTTTGCCCAGGGACTCTTTGGCGATGCGGCTGTACGGCGCCGAGATTACTTTGTTTTCGGTTGGAAGCGGATCCAGGATATAGGTGCTGTCAACGATCAGCGTCCCGCCCGGGTTCAATTGGCCTGCGTAACGATTCAGCGCCTCCTGACTCATTACCAGCAGGATATCAGGTTTTGTTACCTTAGGGTAATCAATCTCTTCATTGCTGATAATCACTTCCGCCTTACTGGCTCCTCCCCGGGCTTCCGGTCCGTAGGACTGAGTCTGCACGGTGTTTTTTCCGTCCCTGACGACAGCTTCAGCAAGTATTTGCCCTGCCAGGATCAGCCCCTGGCCACCTGAACCGCTTAAAAGAATTTCACTGGTTTGTGACATAAATCGTTCCTCCTTGGATATCGTTATGCTCCTTCGATTAACCGCTGGTATGTTTCGGTAAATTCAGGAGCCTCTGTCCTATAAAGCTCGCCGATGACGAACTTGCCCTGCAACTCCTCCGGCGTAAGCTTTTCAGCTTTTTGCACCGGTACCCCGTGTTCTTTTTGCCACATCAGCATATCGTAGGGGCTTCCCATTTTATTCCTCCGTCCGAATGCAACCGGACAGGCCGTAACCGCTTCAATGAAGCTGAAGCCTTTATGATTTGCACCATCACAAATCAATTTAGAGAGCAGGTTGACATGGTAGGTGGTAGCCCGTGCGGTGTATGTGGCCCCCGCCACCCTGGCCAGTTCCGTCATGTCAAAGGGGCGTTCCATTGTTCCCCTGGATGCGGTGGAGGCGCGGGAGTTTTGTGGGGTCAGGGGTGAATACTGCCCGCCCGTCATGCCGTAAATACTGTTGTTGAAGATGATGGCGGTCAGGTCGATATTGCGCCTGGCTGCGTGGATAAAGTGATTTCCGCCGATAGCGGCTGCATCGCCGTCGCCCATCAGTACAATAACCTTTATTTCCGGGCGGGCGAACTTGATTCCGGTAGCAAAAGCCAGCGCCCTCCCGTGGGTGGTGTGTAGAGTATTAAAGTCTAAGTATCCGCTTGCTCTGGAGGAACAGCCTATGCCCGATACGATCACGGTGTTATTCTGATCGCAACCGATCTTGTCTAAAGCCCGGACCAGGGCGCCCAATACGATGCCGTTGCCGCAGCCTGCGCACCAGATGTGGGGGAGCTTGTCATTACGAAAATATTTTTGGATTTCTTCCTGCACTTTTGGTTCACCCATTCCTATAACGATTTGATCGAAGCAAGGATTTCTAAGGGAGTTATCAACTCGCCGTTAACTTTATTGACACCGGTTACCCTGGTGTTGCCCTTGGCTGCGCGTTCTACTTCAAGCTTGAGCTGCCCCATATTCATTTCGGGAACAATTATGGCGCGGGCCTGCCGGGAAAGAAACGCTACCTCTTTTTCCGGGAAAGGCCAAATGGTAATGGGTCTAAAAAGGCCTGCTTTAATGCCTGCCGCCCGGGCTTCCTTCACCGCCCGCCTTGCGGAACGGGAAACTGCGCCGTAGGCAATCACAATTATTTCAGCGTCGTCGGTCTGGTAGGACTCGCTCAGGACAATTTCGTCAAGATGGTTCATAATTTTGTCATGCAGGCGATGAATAAGTTTTTCCGCCAGAGCGGGGTTGGTGGTGGGGGCGCCGCTTTCGTCATGAACCAGGCTCGTAACGTGAAAGCGGTAGCCCTCGCAAAAGTTGGCCAAAACCGGAACACCGTCCTCGCCGGGTTGGTAGGGCTTGTAATTTTTTAGCCCCGCCGGGGGTTTTTTGCGGTTAACGACCTCTATTTCGCCGGGTCCGGGTAGAGAAACCCGCTCCCGCAGGTGCCCGATAACTTCGTCTGTGAGAAGAATAACAGGTGTCCTGAATTTTTCTGATAAGTTAAAAGCCTGCACCGTTAAAGAATAAGATTCCTGCACGGAGTCAGGATAGAGAGCGATAATAGGGTGGTCTCCGTGGGTTCCCCAGCGAGCCTGCATAATATCTCCCTGACCCGGCGCCGTGGGAATGCCTGTGCTCGGGCCGAATCGCTGAACATTTACAACCACGCAGGGGACCTCTGCAATAGCGGCAAAGCCAAGGTTTTCCTGTTTAAGTGAAAAGCCGGGGCCACTGGTGGCTGTCATGGATTTTTTACCGGCAAGAGAGGCGCCGATAACGGCGGCCATGCTGGCCAGCTCATCCTCCATCTGGATAAACTTGCCCCCAAGGGGGGGGAGTTTATCGGAAAACAATTCGGCGATTTCCGTGGACGGGGTAATGGGATACCCGGCAAAAAAGCGCGCGCCTGCCGCCAGGGCGCCTTCAACGATGGCTTCGTTGCCCTGCATTAAGCGGGCCAGGGGTAGTACTTCGTTCATTTAGTTCACCTCCTGCCCAATTTGGATGGCATAATCCGGGCAATGATATTCACATTGACGGCAACCGGAACAATTTGAGGAGTTTATCACTGTTGCCTTGCCCAGGCTGTCCATGGCCAGTACTTTGGGGCAGAAAGCTGCGCAGATGCCACAGCCTTTGCACCAATCCTTATAAATAACAATTTTCTTAGGGGAACGGGTGGATAATGTTTCAGGCATTGATGTTACCTCTTTGCTGTAATGTATTTTGTCTGTGGGATGCGGTATATTGAATGCATCAGGGGGACATAATTTACTGATCAGATAAAATTTGCAAAATATCCATTCATTTTAAATTAATTATCTCATACTGAGAGTTCTGAATATTGTAACCGTGAGATGGTGTCGTTTGTATCATAATGATATAAATCTCATTCTAATACAAAAAAATAACTCTATAAACATTCTACTCGTTTTTTTGTTATTGTAAAGTGATTTTTTTATAAATTACGGCAAAACACAAACAATAATAATTTAAGAGGCAGATAGGATGGTGTTTTCAGTTGGTTTGGGAATACATCTATCGCACCATATTTGTATATTTTTTAGTCCTGGTCGTGATCAGGGCAATGGGGAAAAGGGAAATTGGCCAACTTTCCCCTTTTGATTTTGTCGTGGCAATCATTATTGCTGAACTTGCTGTCATACCCCTGGAAGCAAGTGACATACCCCTCTGGCATAGTGTCCTTCCGCTGGCGATTCTGGGGGCACTGGGAATCATCGTTTCCTATGCCTCCCTTTTCAGCCACTCCCTGCGGGGGATTATTTGCGGGCATCCCCAAATTATTATAAAAAATGGCGTCCTCTTGAGGGACGAAATGCGGAAGGCGCGCTATAATCTTGATGAATTGTTGGCCCAACTGCGGGAAAAGGGGATTGTGGATCCGTGTGATGTTGAATTTGCCGTACTTGAAACATCCGGGAGATTGAGTGTCATCGAGAAGTCCCAGCGCCGCCCCGTTACGCCGGCGGATCTGGGTATCCCAACCGCTTACGAGGGAATCCCCACGGTGCTGGTTATGGATGGCACTGTCATGAATCAAAACTTGAAAGAAATTTATTTGGACGAAAACTGGCTTCGTGAAATGTTGGAAAAGCAGGGCCTTACCCCACGCAAGGTTCTTCTCGCAACACTGGGAACAGATGGGAGGCTTTTCGTCAGTAAAAAGTAACAAAAATCCGGGGCCTTCCGCAGATGATAATTAACAGGTGCTGGGTAGATAAAATATTTGTTGAACTAAATAATTTTCACTAATCAAATAGAAGGAAATAGTAGTTATTGGTAGAAATAACCTATTTAATCATGTAGTCCAGCTTTAATACCTCAGGGAGGTGGGACATTTATGATCCAGCTTGACCGCAGGCAGCAGTATCTTATTATCCTGCTGATCGGTGTTATTCTTTTTGGTGCGGGATACCGGCTTGCCCAAACGAAAGAGCGGGCGGTGGAGGATAGCAAGCCGGCGTTGGAGCGAGGGGAAGCAAAGGATGATAGTAAGACAAAAGACTTGTTTATCCATGTTGCCGGTGCGGTTGCAAGGCCGGGGGTTTACCAGTTGCCGCAGGGCTCCAGGATCATTGACGCCGTCCAAAAGGCCGGTCCCGCGGCAGACGCCGATCTGAATTCCTTAAAGCTGGCAGCTCCTGTCACCGACGGCCAGACCATCTATGTTCCAGGCCTGCAGGATGCCGTTGCTCAGGCCGGTACGCCGGTACCCGGCAACCAGACCGGGACACCCGCAATGTCTTCCGCTAAAAACGTATTCATTCCCCAAACAGGAACCAGGCCCGGGGGTTCTGCCGGGGGGCTTGTCAATATTAACACAGCGGACCTGAGTCAACTCGACACCCTGCCCGGGATTGGACCGTCTCTGGCCCAGCGAATAATCGATTATCGGGAGCTTAACGGCCCTTTTGCAGCAATTGAGGATATCAAAAATGTTTCCGGTATCGGTGACAAAAAATTTGATGCCTTAAAGGACATGGTCACCGTCCAGTAAATTGGAGAATTTCACGAGCACAATAATCCATTGCCAAAGACATTTCCAGTTCACAATACTGCTGATTTTGTGAAAAAAAGGAGGAGCGCTATGCTCCTCCTTTTTTATGATCAGACGCCAAACGGTAGCTTTGCACCTGCGCTGCGGGTAGGAGCTGTTTTGTGTTCTTCTTTTGGCAGAATGGAGAAGTTTTCCACAATAAAGCAGTAGCCCAAAACCAAAATACTCCACAGACCAAGAGTAACGGCCCATTCCCAGATGCTGGGGTAATAAGATGCCCCTGCCGCCTTAGCCATGCCGACAAAGCATACATTGGCGCGGTTCAGAATGACCCCTGCAACCACCAGGAACGAAGCTGTAAAGACTCCCCAACTTGTCTTGCGGATAGAAGGAATAGCGTACATAATGATGGGAATAGTAACGGTTCCAATCATCTCCAGCAAAAACATGTTGCTTTCGAAGGAACCGTTAAAGGCAAGAGACAAGACACCCCTATAATTTAAATCAATTATTTTTATAATAAGATAGATAATCAACATCCACATGGTTACTTTGGTCAAACTTGCATAAATGGGCAGCTCTGATTCTCTTTTGTAAGCCCTGGAGGCCATTGTTCCCTCCAGTGTGACCATGGCGGGACCCAGGAAAAAGGCCGACCAGACGAAAAAGAAGGGAATGAACATGGACCACCACAAGGGGTTCAGTTTACCCACCGCCACGATAAAAAGAGACCCTAATGAAGACTGGTGCAAGGTTGGCAATGCTATCCCCAGGATGAGCAAGAAGGGCATAGCTCTGTGAATGACTTTTTTCAAGGCGGGGAACTTTATTTTTTCAAAGAAAATATCCCCGAACTCAATTATTTGCACCAACGTGTAAAGGGAAATACACCAGAACACTTCAAACAAAACGGAGTGGTAACCCCAGAAAAAAAAGGGCCGCCAGAAATTGTACCATCTACCCACATCAAAGAAAAGGCTCAGGCAGGCGATTAAGTAGCCGAGCAGGGAAGTTAGAAGCGCGGCCCGGGCTACGGGAGCGTATTTTTGCTTGTGTAAAACATGAACGAATAAAGCTGTGCTGAAGCCGCCCCCGGCGAGAGCGATGCCGCTGAGCAGGTCAAAGCCGATCCACAATCCCCAGGGCCACTCGTCACTTAAGTTCGTTACTGCACCGAGACCTTTAATTAAGCGGACCACAACGGCTGCCAGCATAATCACTGTAAGAAGAATTAAAATGTATCTTGTGGCAGTAAGTTTGAAATGCCATCTTCCAAAGTGCAGGGTCCTTGCCATTTGATAAGTTGCACCTCCTTATTCATCTTTATCAATGGGTGCGTACAGCTCTTCTTCCGCATGTACCTCAGCCCGTCTTTTTGTATACATATACATGCCTGTCAGCAGAGCGCCCCAGCCGATGAAGATATGGGGTGTCCACTTGAGTACCTGCCAGGTATAATCCGGGATGGGCCGATAGGGCACATTGGCGCGAAATCCAAGCTGTTCAAAAGGTAAATCGGAAATGTACAGCCAGGAAGTGCCGCCCGCTTCTTTTTCCCCATAAATCTGATTAATGTAAAGGTTAGGGTTGGATGCTATGCGCGACTTTGCTTCTTCAGCAAGCTTTTCCCGCTCGCCGAAGGTTAGCGCGCCTGTGGGGCAGACACTGGCGCAGGCCGGCATCTGGTTATCGGCCACCCGGGCCAGGCACATCTGACACTTGAGCACCCTGGGAAAGGGTTTTTCCCACTCGAACTTGAGGATCCCGAATGGGCAGGCGATCATGCAGTAGCGGCAGCCCACACACAGTTTTTCATTATAAACGACAGGGCCTTCGGGTGTTTTCTGGAGAGCTTTTGCAAAGCACGCAGAAGCGCAGGCCGGCTCGAGGCAGTGGAAGCACTGCTCTTTAACAAACCGCCTTACAGGATTACCGCTTTTTTCGATTTTATATTCCTGGACTACCGTCCACTTATTCGGAGCCAGTTTGGGTTTTTCGGGCAGCATTGCTTTGGCGCCGTTGTTTTTACCTTCTTCAAGGCCGTTGTACAAACGGCAGGCGACAACGCAGCTTTCACAATCAATGCATCTGGTGATATCGACAAGCACTCCTTTCGTGCCGGCCACTGGACATCATCCTTTCACTGCAATCATTTATTAACTATCAAACGTTTTTTGAGATCACTTACACCACCCGGGAAAGAAGGCGTTTTAATTTATCGGCGCGGGAATAATAGTCTGTGTGAAGCAATTCTTCCGCCAGTTCACTCATCGGGTGCTCCAGAAAGTCACGGTAAAGGGCGGCGACCTCTTCGTTTTCGTGGCTTTTGCGCTTAGGTAGAGTTGCGTCCGCCTGATAGAGCGCAGCAAGCCTCTGTTCGCGAACAGCGTCGGTAGGGGGAACAGCCGTACGGGGTTGTCCACCTCCGGCAATGCAGCCACCCGGGCAGGTCATGAATTCTATAAAGTGCCAGGGGGCCTTCCCGTCGCGGACTGCATCGAGAACCTTGCGACCGTTGGCCATGCCGTGGCTGACGGCTACATGCAGTGTTCCCACGCCAGGTATTTCCGCTGCTGCTTCCTTAACTCCGGCCAGACCGCGCACGGGCGTCAGATTGAGGAAGAGCGGGGGAGGTTCCTTGCCTGTAATAAGAAAGTAGGCAGTACGGGCGGCAGCCTCCATAACGCCTCCGGTTGCGCCGAAAATAACCGCTGCGCCGGTTTCTTCACCCATCAGTTGATCGTAGTTCTCATCCGGAAGGGCGGTCAGGTCGATTTGCTTTTCTTTTAACATTCGGGCCAGTTCCCGGGTAGTCAGCACGATGTCCACGTCACGCAATTTGTCGAGTTTCCAGTATTCTGCGCTGGCGTTCATTTCCGGCCGTTGAGCCTCGTATTTTTTGGCAGTACAGGGCATGACAGAAACGGAAACGATGCTTTCGGGATCAATTCCTTTGGCCTTGGCGTAATAGGTCTTGGCCAGGGCGCCGAACATTTGCTGGGGTGACTTGCACGAAGAAATGTTGGGGATGAGCTCAGGGTAGAAATATTCGCAGAACTTGATCCAGCCCGGTGAACAGGAGGTGAATTGGGGCAGGGGTTTTTTCACTTCACCCTTAATCCTCCTGATTAGCTCTGTGGCCTCTTCCATTATGGTCAGGTCGGCGGAGAAATTAGTGTCCAGGACAGCATTGAAACCCAGTCTTCTTAAGGCCGCCACCTGCTGTCCCTGGACCCAGGTGCCTGTCGGCAGGCCGAATTCCTCGCCCAAGGCAACCCTGGTAGCGGGGGCTGTCTGGACTAGAACAAACTTGTTTTTGTCGGCAAGGGCTTCAAAAACCTTTTTCGTATCGTCCCGCTCACTGATTGCCCCGGAGGGGCAGGCCATGGAGCACTGGCCGCAATTGATGCAAATGGTTTCGTCAATTACCGGCAGACTGTAGTATCCGTAGACGCTTTCGACGTTTTCACAGACCTCAAGACACTGGCCGCACAGAATACACTTCTGGTCGTCCCGCACGATGGACGGGTTGTCAGCGTCAATGGGAACGCGGCCCCGCACCTGGGCCGGCAGGTTGCCTGCCACGTTGTACTGGTACGGCAGCCAACCCTTACCACCAGCCTGTTCCGGGTTTTGTTTCACACAGCCTACAAGAGTGCCTGTCAGGCCTACAAAGCCGGCGCCTGCAATCAATTTTTTAAAAAAAGAACGCCGGTTTATCGTTTTTTTCTCATCCAACTCGTTCTTACAATCTTGCATAATCCTTCTCCTCCAAAGATTTTTAGTGTTCCCCGGAATTGTTTTGTCAAGCGCGAAACAAGGACAAGGAAGTACCTTATTCTTTTAATTATCACCTCCTTTTGCAAATGTAATGCCGGGCCTGCGATGCGGAAAGCAAAGCTGGCCCGGCAAAAAGTTACCGGGTTCCAACTCCCCTTTTCGCAATGGAAGGCACGCCCGTTTCCAAACGCACCCTG
>DHTR01000024.1:0-158 GCA_002408725.1 Pelotomaculum sp. UBA5255 | reverse complement strand
ACTGTATTCTGATTTGTAAATGGCCCTGCCGATTTGCAAAGCCTCTCGGCATTAGGTCTAAAGAACCATAATGCCGGGCCTGCGATGCGGAAAGCAAAGCTGGCCCGGCAAAAAGTTACCGGGTTCCAACTCCCCTTTTCGCAATGGAAGGCGCGCCC
>DHTR01000053.1:543-6628 GCA_002408725.1 Pelotomaculum sp. UBA5255 | reverse complement strand
AATATATCGCGGGGTTTTGTTTTTTTAATTATTTTTCAATGAACATTGATAACCTATAGACAGTTGTGTCAAAATATACTTGGATTTGTTGCTCGTAGCAGCAAATCCGATGACTGGCGTTGAGTAAGTATCTTACCATTTTGTAGGGGGAGCAGTGGGAGAGGGCTTCTTCGGCGCCTTCTATTGATTGCCTTGGCTACATGATGGCAAATGGAGATGTGTGCAAAGAGGTGAAGATGTGAAGGAGAACCAGATTTTCAAGGGCAACATAATTTTCGCACCAACGCCCGAAGAGATCAAAATATGTGCAAAAAGCTATGTCATTGTTAGAAACGGGATAGTGGAAGGAATTTATGATAAGTTGCCGGAGGTATATTGGAGAGAGAAGGTAAAAGATTATGACGAATGCTTAATTCTTCCCGGCTTTGTTGATCTGCACGCACACGCTCCCCAGTTTTATCAATGTGGAATAGGACTGGACAAAGAATTAATAGACTGGCTCAATGACCATACCCTTCCATTGGAAAACCGATTTTCTGACCCGGTATTTGCCTGGGAAGCCTATTCTCAGTTTGCGAATGAACTCATCCGCCAGGGAACGGTCAGGTCGTGTATATTTGCCACAATTCACAAAGAAAGCACAGGGCTTTTATTTGAAATCCTGATGGAAAAGGGAATAGGCGCATTCGTTGGAAAAATTAATATGGACCGAAATTGCGCTGATTTCTTGAAAGAAGAAACGGAAACTTCTATTCTGGAAACAGAAGAACTGATTGTTAAATATGGCAATCACCCTCTCGTAAAACCGATTTTGACTCCCCGCTTTGCCCCAACCAGTTCTGATAAGTTACTGAGCGCAATAGGTGAACTGGCAAAGAAATATAACTTGCCGGTCCAATCGCACCTTTCAGAAAATCGCAGTGAAGTGAAATGGGTAAGTGAACTTTTTCCGTTCCACTCCACCTACTCGGATGTTTATCTTGATTTTGGGTTGTTCGGGCAGACCCCCACCTTGATGGCGCACGGGATCCATTTGACTGATAGAGAGTTGGAATTAATCAAGGATAACAATGTTATGCTGGTGCATTGCCCGGAATCAAATATCAATATTGCAAGCGGGATAATGCCGGTCCGGAAGTGGTTACAAAAAGGAATCCGTATAGGGCTGGGGAGTGATGTGGGGGCGGGACATACTCTTGCCATGTCCAAAGCGGTTGTGCGGGCGATCCAGTTGTCAAAAATCATGAAGGTTTTTGATCCTCAAGTAAGACCGCTTAATACTGCGGAAGCCTTTTATATGGCAACCAGGGGAGGAGGAAGTTTTTTCGGCAAAGTAGGGAGCTTTGAAAAGGGATATTCTTTTGACGCTATAGTTATAGAAGACGACCCCGGTATAACCGGGCATCTTTCCCTGGAGGAACGATTCCAGAGGTTCCTCTATACAGGAGATGACCGGAGTATTATTGCCCGGTTTGTGGCAGGACGTCAGATCGGTTGAATTATTAATGAAAACAGCAGACTCTCCTCCGAACTTTTTCCCTGAAGATAGATAAAATATAAGCCTCATGGTCAAGCTGCCATGAGGCTTATATTTTACTGTAGTGCGAAACATTGGATCCGGTTTTTATCGTACTGCCTTTTATGATTAGCCCGCTGCCTCGTAAACGGCAGCCTGGTGGTTAGAATCAACCTGGTTGGTGCCATGGGTGCGGCTATTTAAAAAATGCAAATCGAAGTGACCGTCAAAATCGTTACCGTAGATATCCTGGCTTGTCCCATGGGGCATTCCTGCCATGGAACACGCTATCGCCCGCCCATCTATCAAGAGTAAGCCCGGTCTCCGGTCCCAGCTCCACTGGCCTCCAAAACACTCCTTCATAACCTGAGAATCGCTCGCCGTAAGGGGTTCACAGTCAGCATGATTGGTTCCAAACAGATGATAAATTTGAAATTCACGGCCTGACCGGACGTCTTGTATGGTAGCCGTAGCGCCAGTAGGAAAGATGTCATTAATTAAACCCCAGCTAACCAGTTCTCCTCCTTGAGAAGGAGTCGCCTGGGGCGACGGCCGGGAAACCGATCCCCTGCTGACCGGTTGATAATTAGCCCCGGGGATCATTAGTGTCTGCCCGGAATAAAGCACATCCGAGTTAAGGCCGTTTGCTGATTTTATTGCATCAATACTGGTTCCGAACTGGTTGGCAATGGTCCAGAAGCAGTCACCCGGAGCAACAGTGTATTGAGTTGAAGTTCCTGCAGGGGCCGCATTGGTAACCTCCTGGTCGGATGAACCTGGTATAACCAGGGTTTGACCGATTTGCAGGTTATCGGAGTTGAAGTTGTTGACTATTTTAAGCGCATCAACGGTAACTCCAAATCTGTTGGCGACAAGCCAGAGACAATCTCCCCCGGCTACCGTATATGTAAAAGAATTACTCGCATACGCTAATCCTGACGGCATTAACCCGCACAAGGCGATTAGAACCATCATTAGCATCAAAATCGACAAACTAGGACTCCTTCTTTTTTTCATATTACCTCCTTTTAGTTTAGAATCTGTTGATTCTGTTGATTAGGTTCTTAAAATTTATTTCTACATATTATTTCATTATCCTCCTGAGAGACTACTAATTTAGCTATAGTTACCAATTTTTTTTAATGAGTTAGGGTAATACTACTGCACCATGTTGAGCTGATGAAAATCCTGACAAAATTTGCGTAGTAAAATCAGGTATGGTAAGATCATAAGTGAGTATTTCGCGGCTAAAAATGGCGAAGCTATTAAGAGCAGCTCATCCTACGGTGTGCGTTTCTGAAGCGGTTATAAAAATCACCGGTTGGCAATAGGCGAAAAAACGTATAAACTCTAGGTAGATTAAATAAGCGCACAGCGCTTTTTTGGTTTAAGTAAATCTTGAATCTATTGATGGGAAAGGAGAGAGTTAGATATGTCCGGTCATTCCAAATGGGCTACCATTAAGCGTAAAAAGGCTAAAGTCGATGCCCAGCGCGGCAAGGTTTTTACGCGTCTGGCAAGAGAGATTATCGTAGCTGCTCGTCAGGGCGGCGGTGATCCTGATGGTAATATCCGCTTGAAAACAGCCATACAAAAGGCAAAAGAAGCCAATATCCCTAATGATAACATCATGCGTGCCATTCAAAGAGGAAGCGGGGAGCAGGGCGGTTCGAGCCTTGAAGAAATAATCTATGAAGGCTACGGTCCGGGTGGTGTGGCAGTCATGATTGAGATCATGACAGATAACCGCAACCGCACGGCGGGAGAGATTCGCCATATTTTTACCAAAAATGGCGGCAATCTCGGTGAAACCGGGTGCGTGGCGTGGATGTTTCAGGAAACTGGACTGATTGTTATTGAAAAAGAGGATAACCCACAGGATGAAGACGATTTGATGCTGCTGGCAATAGAATGCGGGGCGGATGATTTTAAAGTCGAGGAAGAATCCTATGAGATTGTCTGCAAGCCGGGTGAAACCCAAAGAGTGAAAGATTCCCTCGAAAATGAGGGTATTGTCGTTGCCCTGTCAGAGGTCACGATGATTCCCCAGAGTACGGTGAACCTTGAAAGCAAGGAAGCGGATCAAATGCTCCGACTGATGGATGCACTGGAGGAGCACGATGACGTTCAAAACGCTTACGCAAATTTTGAGATCGAAGATTAAATCATTGCAACACTGAAAAACAATACCCCCTTGCCTGGAATTAAATGACCATTATGTGGTAATAATAGTCTTAAGCTTTCTATAATTTGGGGGTATAATTGTGTTATTAACAAAAGATCAAAGAATAACGGCATTATTTATATTTTTATTTATAGCTTCTGCCGTGGCGGGTTTTATTTGGGGCAGTCATTTAACAAATCCACCTGAACGTAAGCCTGTGGCTGTTTATGGTTCCCCGGTAGGCCTCATTAACCCAATGATCTCTTCGGATACAATCCTGATTCGGGATCAAGTTTACCTCTGCGGTGATGTCGAAAAATTATCTGAGGAAACGGTACCCGGGAACATGGTTGGCCTGGACAGGAAAACATTAATGGAAAGGTTTCCGACTTCGGAAGGATGGGTTGTAAGCTTTACCAACCCAAAGTTTTTAACTTTAACCATAAATTCCGGTGAGTTCTGTCCAGTTCACCGGAATTACCTTCATCTGGGCATCGATCAAGGAATGGTCGCCGTTTATGAGGGACCCATTGAATTCCACGAAAAAGTTTTAAGAATAGAAAATATCCCCGTGGAGTCTCTTGAACCCGGTCTCCGGAAAAAGCTGGAGCAAGTGATGGCCTTGGGGGAACAAGCACCCACTACCGTGGGGAAATTGCGGGAAGAGTTTGAGTTTACCTCCGAAGAGTTCCTCAACGCTGCCCTGGAAAACTTGGACGAAAACAGCTAACCGATTTATGAAAGATTAAATATCCAAAAGCAATCGACAGCAGCAAGGCTGCAAACAAAGCTTATCTAAAAAAACTTTGGGTTGTAAACTTACCCGGTCTTAAAAGGATTGGGTTTTTTTTCGTAGAAATAAGCCTTGGTGAAGGAGGGGAGTGTGGAGTTGTTAATTATGGGGGTGGATCCTGGTATCGCTATTACCGGGTATGGCCTGATCAATTATACGGGCAATCGCCTTTCCATGGTTGATTGCGGTTGTATTCGCACATTGTCCGGTATACCGCTTCCCGAAAGGCTTCATCTTCTTTACAGGGAACTGATCAGTATTATCGGCAAATATGGGCCGGAACACTATGTAGTAGAAGAGCTGTTTTTTAACAAAAATACTCGGACTGCACTTGTCGTCGCACAGGCGAGGGGTGTATGTATCCTGGCTGCGGCAGGCTCCGGTGTACCTGTGTTTGAGTATACTCCGCTGCAGGTTAAGCAAGCCGTGGCAGGGCAGGGGAGGGCGGAGAAAAGCCAGGTCCAGTTCATGGTTAAGACTATTCTCGCGCTGTCGGAGACGCCTGCCCCTGACGATGTTGCGGATGCCCTGGCGGTATCAATCTGTCATGCCCATTTATATTCTTGGGAAAGGAAATTTAAATGATTGCTTTTATTAGAGGAAAACTGGCGGGCGTCCTGGAAGGTTCGGTCCTGCTGGATGTAGGTGGAATTGGTTATAAGGTGCATGTTCCTTTAAGTTTTCTAAACAACCTGACTGCTTTGGGCGGCGAGGTTATGCTTCATACCCACCTGGCGGTCAGGGAAGATGATCTGAGTCTTTACGGCTTCAGGGAACACGGCGAACTGGATTTTTTTCTAAAACTTTTAAACGTAGCGGGTATCGGCCCCAGGGGAGCCCTGGCCATATTGACCATCTTTTCGCCGGGTGAGCTAGCCAGAGCAATTATAGATGAGGATATTCCCCTTTTAACCCGTGTGCCGGGTATCGGCAAAAAGACAGCGGGAAGAATTATCCTCGAATTAAAAGATAAGGTTTCCAGGCTCGCTTTAGAACAGGATCAAGAGGACACCGGCAGGTTGAATATGGATGCGGTAGAGGCCCTGGAAGCGCTGGGTTACCCGGCGGCGGAGTCTCGTAGGGCCGTACAGGAAGCCCTGCGCGGCTTTGAGCAAAGACCTCCCGCGGCAGAGTTGGTCAAGGCTTCGCTACGCCTCCTGGTCAAGGCATAAGATAAAAAACAAAGAACGGGGAGTATACTAATGGTAATGGAAGACAGACTGATCTCGGCCTCGTGTCGCCCGGAAGATGCTGAAGTCGACCAAAATATCCGTCCTCGCCGGATGGAGGAATATATCGGCCAGGAAAAGGTCAAAGATAGTATCTCAGTTTTTATTCAGGCGGCCCTCGAACGTGGGGAGGCTCTTGATCACGTTCTCTTGTTTGGCCCTCCGGGGCTTGGAAAAACCACCCTTGCCAATATTATTGCAAATGAAATGGGTGTCAGCATCAGGACCACTTCCGGCCCGGCCATCGAAAGACCAGGCGACCTGGCTGCCATTTTAACCAACCTGTCCATCGGAGATGTTTTATTTATTGATGAGGTCCACCGGCTGAGCCGGCCAGTAGAAGAGATTCTTTACCCCGCCATGGAAGATTATGCCCTGGATAT
>DHTR01000053.1:0-320 GCA_002408725.1 Pelotomaculum sp. UBA5255 | reverse complement strand
TGGAAGATTATGCCCTGGATATTATTATTGGCAAAGGGCCGGGCGCAAGATCTTTGAGATTGGACCTTCCCCGCTTTACCCTGGTAGGCGCCACGACCCGTGCAGGAATGCTGACGTCTCCCCTGAGGGACCGCTTCGGCATTATTAGTAGGCTTGATTACTACCGGCCGGAAGAACTGGTTTTAATCATAACCAGGGCAGCACAAATTCTCGGAATTGAATTAACCCGGGAGGGCTCCCTGGAGATTGCAGGCCGCTCCCGCGGCACCCCGAGGGTAGCCAACCGTCTCTTGAAAAGGGTACGGGATTATGCCCAGGTG
>DHTR01000071.1:2282-5952 GCA_002408725.1 Pelotomaculum sp. UBA5255 | reverse complement strand
ACCTGGCACTTGGAAAATAAAGCTTTACGCTTTCGTTAAAAATCAAAAATAGGGGTGCTAAGATACCTTTCTCCTGTATCCGGTAGGATTGTAACAACCCTTTTACCATGCCCCAGTTCCCTTCCGACCTGAATTGCAGCAACTACCGTAGCCCCGCTGGAGATGCCTACGAGCAATCCCTCCTCGGAGGCCAACCTCCTTGTCATCTTCAGGGCATCCTGGTCGGAAACCTGGATCGTGGATTTCAGCAGCTTTTTGTCCAGGTTCTCCGGCACAAATCCATCTCCAATTCCCTGCAGCATATGTTGGCCCGGCGGCTTCCCTGAGATAACAGCCGAGTTCTCCGGTTCTACGGCATACACTCCCACTCCCGGGTAAGCTCTCCTCAAAACCCTCGCCACCCCGGTCAAGGTGCCTCCCGTGCCTACCCCTACCACCAGGGCATGAACGGGACCGCCGACCTGTTCAAGGATTTCCCTGGCCGTTGTCTGTTCATGATAACTCGGGTTGACCGGGTTGGAAAACTGGTCCGGCGTCCAGGCGTTAGGGGTAGTTCCAATAATTTCTTTTGCTCTCTTTACCGCACCCTGAACGTCCTCCTCCTTCGGAGTGAGCACCAATTCCGCCCCATAAGCCTGAATCAGCTTTCTGCGCTCAACGCTCATGGTCTCGGGCATGACCACGATCACCTTATAACCCTTAACAGCACCCACCATAGCCAGCGCGATTCCCTGATTGCCGCTTGTTGCTTCTACAATGACCGACCCCGGTCCAATCAGCTCGTCTTTCTCGGCTGCTAAAATCATGCCCAGGGCCGCCCTAGCCTTGGCGCTGCCGCTAGGATTGAACATTTCGAGTTTCGCCAGGATCTCTGCTTGGCAATCACCCTTGACCTTGGAAAGTCTCACCATTGGTGTGCCGCCGACGGCAGCAAGAAGGTTATCCAGAACTTTCATTTATTATCTCTACCCTTCCCTTAAAGAGTAACCTGCTGTTTACCCCGAGTGGTAATAGCGAATTATTTTAATACCTACCGGACTTGAATCACTTTTACCATTATACCAAATTTTTTATTATAACAGAACAAATGTGCTTTATAAGAATATAAACTGTTCCTTAATAACTTTACATTTGATTCCCCCTCCGCATACAAATTTTAAGCTTACTCTGCCCAGGCCCAAAAAGAAAAAACCCTGTTTGTTTACAGGGCATTACTTTGTTATAAGATGGTTTGAATAATTTCCTCTTTCAGTCCGCGATATTTGGCCAACCAGCGGATCCGCTCCCGGCGAAGCTTTGATACACGCTCATGGTACTCAACCTCACTAAAATAAGAGACGGGATTATATTCGGAGATATCCATTTCAGGCACCTCCAGCGGGATCTGGTAGCCCCAGTCAGGGTCATAGCCCCATTTGATGGTTCCCCTGGCAAGGTGCTTCATAATTCCGGTAGAAACCTTGATAGATATTTTTTTCCCGGGCTTTACTCCGCCCATCCCGACGCTTCCCGTATTCAAAAGGTAGCACTCCATGTCCGGGTTTTTTTTCAGGATCTGCAGCAACCGGTTCCCTTCTTCCGACTCACTGCCGATTATGAACGGGTTGGTACCTACCTCGCGTTTGGACTCGCCCGCGCGGGTGGGATCCCCGGCGGAGGTTTCAATGGATTCTCCCAGCATAAAGTAAGCGGCGGCCTGTTCCGCATTCAATTTTGCCACCGGTGGAATGATATCGTCCCGCCGGGTAATGAAAATGATCTTATTTGCTTTATCCAGGTCAATCCTGTCGTCGGTGCCGGTCACTTCACTGCGGAGGATCACACCCCTGCCGTTTGAGGTAAGTTCCGAATTATCAAATAAGACCGTGCCGTCATCAAGCACTTTTACGTTCTCCAGGATTGCGTTGGGCGACGTCGCCGCGTCGTAGAGAACCTTTTGGGACTGGTCCAATCCCTCGGTTTTGATATAAAACCCGTTTTCAGTGCCGCAGCAGTAGCCCTTGTCGTCCATCATTACCATGTCGTCCTGTCGGATGATGACCCTTTCCTCCCCCTGGAGTCCGTGGTCGTGGATGGTCAGTGTTGTTTTGCCCGTACCGCTCAGCCCAAACATAATAAAGCCGATGTCTTCAAGGATACCCTTCGCTGTACGGACCCTGAGCACTTTGCTGCCGGCGTGAAAGCCGATCCCTCCGCGCTTTTTCCAAAAATAAAGAGCCATTCTCAAGAAAGACTTTTTGACTTCTCCAAAATAGTCTGTTCCAAGGATATAGGTGACACCTGCCTCGGGGTGCACAAAAATAATCCGCTCCGGCCACTCGGGAACAAAAATGCTCACAAGATCGGGTTCCTGTTTGGCGGGGTCCGGCTGAAACAACATATTACGCCACATAAACGGGATGCGGGCGCATTCCTTCGTGATGTATAGCCGACAGTTAAAGCTGAACCTGGGGTGTTGGCCCATCTGCCGGTCCAGGCAGATCAGTTCCCGGGTTTTTAGGTACTCCAGAACTTTTGAGGCCATCTCTTTTTCCTTTTCCAGGGGTATACCGCGCTGATCTACCCCCAGGTAATCCCCGTCCAGCAAAAAAGTATTTTTAGCGCTGCGGCTCCTAACTCTGGTAATAAAGCTGGCACTGCCGTAGCGAGTTATCTTCTCCTCGGATTGAGCCATTTCCCTGAGCTCCTTCAGGGAGGGATTGACAATTAGGCGCAAAGCCCGGACAGGCTTTTTAAAAGGATGATGCATTAAAAGTATCACCTCTGGGGGGAAATATGGGAAAACTTTACCAGGTATATTGACAGTATACACTCTTTAGTTAATATATTTCAAGGGAAATACTCATTTTTTTGTTCATAAATGATCGGAAATAGGTCTTATTTATTATTCCACGGGGGGATAAATGGGAAATTTTAATAATACGTCAGGAACCGGCAATTTATGCACCAATGAATTTGCACCTATTCAGATGCTTAATTCATACTTAATTCCCGCTTAATTGTTTCTTAATGACTATTGCTTATAATGAAAGGACTTCTTTTCCAGGGGAAAAACAAACTTTGACGTGATACCAGGGATTTTTCAAGCTCTGTTCCATGATTAGATCTAAATTCCCGTGGGTAGGCTAAGGTTGAAAATGATTTAGGTTTACATCTGTCAACTTAATTTATCAGACTGGATTATAAAAGGAGGAATCTGACCAATGGCAATAAAAGTGGGAATTAACGGCTTCGGCCGGATCGGTCGCACTGTTTACAGGGCCGCCATGGACAGGGAGGATATTGAGATCGTTGCAGTGAACGATCTCACCAACGCCTGTACTCTGGCGCACCTTCTTCGGTTTGACTCTGTACACGGCAATCTGGAAGCCGACATTTATGCCAATGAAGAGAGGGAATTCAGGGTTAACGGCAGGAACATCAAAGCCTTCGCCCTTCCGGACCCGGCTACCATTCCCTGGGGGGACTACGGAGTGGAAATTGTTATTGAGTCCAGCGGCCGTTTTACTGACCGCACCGGCGCCGCCAAACATCTGAACGGCAAGGCCAAAAAGGTTGTCATCAGCGCCCCGGCCAGAAATGAAGACATTACTATCGTGATGGGTGTCAACGAAGATAAATACGACCCGTCCAAACACCAGATCATCTCCAACGCTTCCTGCACCACCAA
>DHTR01000071.1:1581-2093 GCA_002408725.1 Pelotomaculum sp. UBA5255 | reverse complement strand
CCAACGCTTCCTGCACCACCAACGGCCTCGCTCCGATGGTGAAGATCATCCACCGGGAATTTGGAATCGTGCGCGGTCTGATGACGACCATTCATTCCTATACCAACGACCAGCAGATTCTCGACCTCCCCCATAAAGACCTCCGCAGGGCAAGGGCGGCAGCCTTATCCATCATTCCAACTACAACTGGAGCAGCAAAAGCGGTGGCGCTGGTTATACCGGAGTTAAAAGGGAAGTTGAACGGCATGGCCATGCGGGTGCCTACTCCCAATGTTTCGGTAGTGGACCTCGTGGCTGAACTGGCCAGGCCCGTCTCGGTTGAAGAAATAAACGGCGCGCTCAAGGCGGCAGCCGAAGGTAAGTTAAAGGGAATCCTGGCCTACAGTGACCTTCCCCTGGTTTCACGGGACTACAACGGCGATCCGCACTCCTCCATCGTGGACGGGCTTTCAACTATGGTCCTGGAAGGCAATCTGATCAAGGTCATTTGCTGGTATGACAACGAGTGGGGT
>DHTR01000071.1:0-1355 GCA_002408725.1 Pelotomaculum sp. UBA5255 | reverse complement strand
TGACAACGAGTGGGGTTATTCCAACAGGGTTGTTGATCTCGTCGCCTACATCGGAAAGCAAGGGCTGGGCGCCTAGTCGATAATTTAATAGCAAATAAAGATTCTTGTTCATAACACACGCCGATTTAGAGTACCTTCAATCAAAAACCTGCAGGGCATTTTTACATGACATGGGGTTTATGCAGTATATTTAAAAACGGGTTGAAATGGTGAGCATTTTAGCTCACTCTTTTTCTTTGTCAGGGGTTTCACTGCGGCACAAACCGGCGCGCCGGATAATACCTGAAACGGCTTCCTCCCAATTGATTGCCATGATGTGAAAGCCGGAGATACCCTTGATTTGTTCGCGGATATATTGAATCTGCTCGACACAGATATCCAAACCCTCGGCTTTCGGGTCTTCAGCATCCTTCAGCCGCCGGATGATATCCTCCGGCACAATCATACCCGGCACTTTCGTCTGGATGTATCGGGCCGCGCGCCAGTTCTTCAAGGGGATTACCCCGGCCAGGATGTAAGCCCGTTCATGCAGGCCGCGCCGGGTGCACATTTCCATAAAACGGTAAAACCGCTCCATATCGTAAATACACTGCGTTTGGATGAATTCCGCCCCGGCGTTGATTTTTTTCTCCAAACGGTCCACCCGGTACTCAAAGGGGTCCGCAAAGGGGTTTGCCACGGCGCCGACAAAAAACCTGGGTTCGTACGCCTTAAAAGCCTCGCCGGAAAAAAACAACTTTTCGTCCCGCATCCGCCGGGTAAGCTGGATTAACTGGACGGAGTCCAAATCGTATACGTTTTTGGCCGTGGGATGGTTGCCAAAAACCTGGTGGTCGCCGGACAAGCAAAGAACGTTTTTAATTCCCAGGCTATACGCGCCCAGCAGGTCGCTCTGAATGGCTATCCGGTTGCGATCCCGGCAGGTTACTTGAAAAATTGGCTCCAGACCGTTTTGGAGAATATGCAAGCTGGCCGCCATGCTGGACATCCGCACCACGGCAGATTGACAGTCTGTAACATTGGCAGCGTCTACACAGTCCTTCAGCAAGCGGGCATTGGAAATGACCCCTTCCGGTGAAGTGTGTTTGGGCGGGCCAATTTCAGCGGTAAGCGCTAGCCTGCCGCTTTTCAGGATTTGCTCGAACTTGCTGCAAGTAAGCTTCATTAAATCATCACATCCTCCCGGGTCATCCTGCGCGGCCCTCCGTCACGGGATTTGGACCAGTCCTTTAGCGGCGCTATTTCCTTGAGCAAGTCCAGGCGCCCCAACCTTTTCAAGCGGTCGTGAATCAGCTGCCAGACACAGTCCACCTCCTGACCGATTTCACACTTGCCATTCTGGGATCCGCCGCAGG
>DHTR01000072.1 GCA_002408725.1 Pelotomaculum sp. UBA5255 | reverse complement strand
GGTTATTGACTGGCCCTTGAATTCCTTAACGAATTTATGCCCTTCGCTATGCGCAAACTTACATACCGTAATGGTTATTATTACCTGTTCCGACTTATTTGTCAATAACAATAGTGCACGTTCGCCTGATTCCAAAAGACGAAGTCAAGATCTTGGGCCAATAGTTAAAAAGGAGGTGAGCTAAAGCATATTATTAATAGTTTGCATGTAAAATCCGCACTGCACAAACTCTACTGTCTTTAAACTTAATAGACCCAGGATAGCAGTCTCTCGTCTTTGGAACTTGCGAAATCGCCTTGTTGGGGAAGAACCTTAAGGAATGATGCCTGCCGGTTATACCTGCGCCGGTAGGGGTTATGAAACTGTCAGGTCTATCCCCTGGCTCACAGGCAATTGTAATGGGTAGAATTTGGGAGGAGAAATTATTATGGATCTAATTAAGTTGAGCATTAACGGAAAGGAAGTTGAAGTTCCGGCTGGAACAACAATTCTCAAGGCCGCCGAACAAATGGGGATAGACATCCCACATCTTTGTTTCGACGAGGAATTAAGTTCAGTTGGCGCCTGCCGATTGTGTGTAGTCGAAGTTAAAGGAGCGCGCAGCCTGGTAGCCTCGTGTGCGGCAGCAGTAACCCCGGGTATGGTCGTAGAAACACATTCGCCGGATGTAATGGAAGCAAGGCGGACCATTCTCGAACTGCTGATTGCCAACCACCCGCTTGATTGTCTCACATGCGAGAAAGCAGGCGATTGCAAACTGGCGGATTATTGCTACGAATATGGAATCAAGGAAAGCTCCTTCGAGGGAGAAAAACACAATTATCCCATTGATGAAAGCAACCCCTTCATCGTCCGCGATATGAACAAATGCATTTTATGCGGAAGGTGTGTTCGCGCCTGTGACGAAATTACAGGTCAAAATACCATTGATTTTGCTTACAGGGGCTTTAACAGCAAGACAACAACCTTTTTTGATGATGAACTGGTGGAGTCGAACTGTGTTTTCTGCGGCCAGTGCGTTTCCGTCTGCCCGACCGGAGCGTTAACTGAAAAGCAAATGCAGGGCAAAGGCCGCCGCTGGGAGTTCGAAAGAACTAGAACAACTTGCCCCTTCTGTGGTACAGGTTGTAATTTTGACCTTTGCACCAAGGACGGAAAAATAATCGGCGTGTTTTCCAATCCCAAAAGTCCTGTCAACGGGCGTGCCCTCTGCGTTAAGGGAAGGTTCGGCTGGGATTTTGTGCAAAACGAAAAACGCCTTAAAACTCCATTAATCAAAAAGGACGGGGAATTTGTACCGGCATCCTGGGACGAAGCTCTGGATTTGATTGCTTCCCGCCTGGGAGATATCAAAGAAAAGCACGGGCCGGACGCTTTTGCAGCCCTGAGTTCCGCCAGATGCACCAATGAGGAAAACTACCTGGTTCAAAAATTTACAAGGACGGTGATGGGCACAAATAACGTTGACCACTGTGCCCGTACCTGACACGCGCCCACAGTGGCCGGTTTGGCCACTTCGTTCGGCAGCGGCGCTATGACTAATTCCATTCACGAGATTACCAATGATGCCCAGTTGATGTTATTAATCGGCACCAATACCACGGAAGCACACCCTATCATCGGCTATAAAATGAGGCAGGCAAAGCGCCGCGGCGCTAAACTGATTGTCGTTGATCCCCGGCGCATCGACCTGGCGGAAGAAGCTGACTACTGGCTTCGGATCAAACCGGGCACAGATATCCCGTTCCTGAACGGTTTGATGCATATCATTATTAAAGAGGATCTTTACGACAAGGCTTTCGTCGAGTCAAGAACTGAAAACTTTGAAGCACTCGCGGAGACCGTTAAAAATTATACACCTGATTATGTTTCCCGGCTGACAGGAATACCTGCAGATGACCTGTATGCTGTTGCGCGTCTTTACGCCACCACAGACAGAGCGATGACCTTCTATACCCTGGGGATCACCGAACACATCTGCGGGACACATAACGTCATGAGCGTCGCCAACCTGGCCATGTTAACCGGGCACCTGGGGCGGCCCGGCACAGGCGTCAATCCGATTCGGGGCCAAAATAACGTGCAGGGAGCCTGCGATATGGGAGCGCTGCCCAACGTCTATTCCGGCTACCAGCCTGTCATTAACGCTCCTGCCCGTAAAAAATTCGAGGAGGCCTGGGGAGTATCACTACCGGATAATGTCGGCCTAATGATCCCGCAGATGTTTGACAAGGCCAATAGCGGTCAAGTCAAGGCTATGTACATTCTGGGCGAGAACCCGGTGCTCACCGACCCCAACAGCAATCACATCCGTTCCGGCTTGGCCAAGCTGGAATTTCTGGTAGTGCAGGAACTTTTCCTGACTGAAACAGCGGAATATGCGGATGTTATCCTGCCCGCTGCCAGTTTTGCGGAAACAGACGGGACCTTTACCAGCACTGAGCGCCGTGTGCAAAGAGTGCGCAAAGCCATTGAGCCCCTGCCGGGTCAGGCCAACTGGCAGACGCTCATGGCCATGAGTGCTAAAATGGGTTACCCGCTGGAATACAACAGCCCCGAGGAGATCTGGATGGAAATGGCCGCTCTCTCGCCCTCCATGGCTGGTATCACTTATGAAAGGCTGGAGGAGAAGGGAATCCAGTGGCCGTGCCAATCCTACGATCATCCTGGTACAGCATGCATGCATGCCGGATCATTCACCCGCGGCAAGGGACTCTTTCAGGCCATCGACCACATTCCTCCCCATGAAGTGCCGGACGAGGAGTATCCCTTCCTGCTCTCGACAGGCAGAGTTCTCCAGCACTATAATGTTACCACTCCTTATTCCACAGGCATTCAAAGCATGTGGTCGGAAGAGTTCTCCGAGTTCAACCCCGCTGACGCGGCAAAACTCGGGGTTGAAACCGGTGATCAGCTTAAAGTGGCCTCCAGGCGCGGTGAAATTACCACCAGGATCAAAGTTACCGACAGAGTTCCGCCCGGTATGCTCTGGATGTCCTTCCACTATGCGGCGAGTCCGGCCAACCTAATAACCAGCGATGGCCTGGATCCTATTACCAAGACCGGCGAGTACAAGGTTGCCGCTGTTAGAATAGAAAAGATCTAGGAGGTTTATCATATGAGGAAGGTGCCTGTGACTGAAGCGGCCGGCATGGTTCTCTGCCACGACATTACCAGAATAATACCCGGTCGTGAAAAAGGCCGTGCCTTCCATAGGGGGCAGATCATTACGCCCGGTGATATTCCAAAACTCCTGGATTTGGGTAAGGAACACATTTATGTATGGGAACCAGAAATTGACCTGATTCACGAAGATGAGGCCGCTCTGCGCCTGGCCCGGCATTCCGCCGGGCCAGGCCTGAGCTGGGATCAACCCAGCCAGGGACGGGTCAATATCCGTGCGACACGTGATGGACTCCTAAAAGTGCAGGTCGATCGGTTGCATATGGCCAATAAACTGGATGATATCGCCATGGCAACCCTGCATAATAACAGGGTTGTGACAAAAGGGCAGGTTGTAGCCGGTACCAGGGTCATTCCGCTGACAGTACAACGTCACCTCCTGGAGGCGGCCGAAAAAATTTTCGGCAAGCCGGGCCCCCTGCTTACGGTAAAGCCCTTTCAGCCGCTTTGGGTAGGGGTTGTAACAACGGGTAGCGAGGTTTATTCAGGCCGTATTCAAGATGGTTTTTGCAGTGTCATCCGGCAGAAAACCGCGCCCTTTGGCGCCAGGGTGCTTGGACAGGTTATCGTTCCGGACGACCCGTATCTAATTTCCACCCAAATCCGCCAGTTGATAGGTGAGGGAGCAGAGTTGGTCATGGTTACCGGAGGCATGTCGGTGGACCCTGATGATGTAACCCCTTCCGGGATCAGAGCTACCGGAGCAGATGTCGTCTCTTATGGCGCTCCGGTACTCCCCGGCGCCATGTTTATGCTGGCTTACCTGGGGCATGTTCCTATTTGCGGACTGCCCGGTTGCGTAATGTTTAACAACACCACCATCTTTGACCTTATTCTGCCGCGCATTTTTGCCGGAGAGCATCTGCAACGTTCGGATATCGTGAATTTAGGGCATGGCGGCCTCTGTGAGGAATGTGAGGTTTGCCAATATCCGGCCTGCTCTTTTGGCAAGGCCACCTAAATGTGGCTTTTGAGGGAGGAAATATTAAGTGCTTTCAAATATAAAACTTGAAGAGGCTCAGGATATCTTGCTGAGCCTCGCCACTCCTTTGCCGGACGAGACGCTTCCTTTACTGCAAACGCTGGGCCGCGTTACTTCCCGGGAGTTATTTGCTGATCACGACTTGCCTCCCTGTCCGCAGGCAGTCGTTGATGGCTATGCCATCAACGTTGACCCAATAAATACGCATAAAAGTTATGTGGTAACAGAGCGCCTGCGGCCGGGTGAAAAATCGAGCTATCCTCTCGGCCCGGGTCAGGCCGCCGGTGTAGTGACGGGCAGTCCTCTGCCTGATGGTACCGCAGCTGTTGTGCCGCAGGAAACTTCCAGACTTGAAGGGAAGCACGTTGCTTTTACGGGGAAAATCCTGCCCGGTGAAAACATCAAGCAGCAAGGAGAGGATTTTCGGACCGGGGACCTGCTTGTATCGCGCGGCACTTGCCTGGACCCTGGTGTAATCGGTGTCCTGGCGGCATATGGGAAAAGTAAAGTCGCGGTTATCCAGAGACCCAGGGTTGCGGTGCTCAGCCTGGGCCAGGGGATCGTCCCTTACCACACGATGCCAAAGTCCGGTCAGTTGCGGGACAGCAACGGCCCCCTCCTGGCTGCGCTTGTAATGCGTGACGGGGGCCATGTGACCAGTGTAGAGGCAACGGGAGATGAAAGCGCCTCAAGTCTCAAGGATCACCTGGAAAACCTGCTGCATCAAGCTGACCTCGTAATTACCACTGGAGGAGCTGCTTCCGGAGTTTATGACCAGGCAATTTATATGTTGAGACATATCGGAGCGCGATTGCTTTTTTGGGGGGTTAGAATAAAGCCGGGCAGTCACAGCGGAGCGGCAATATGTAATACCAAGTTTATTATTGCGCTGTCCGGAAACCCGGCAGCTTGTGCCGTGGGCTACCACCTTCTCGCGGGCCCTGTTTTACGCGCCCTGCAGGCACTCAACCCATATCCGCAGCATCTTTCTGCTTCGTGTACGAACTCTTTTCCCAAAAAGGTAGGCTCCCGCCGATTTCTCCAGGGGTATGCGGAATGTAATGATGAGGGATGGAGAGTAACCATATTACCGGGACAAAAATCAAGCATGCTCCGGGCTCTCATTAAGTCAAACGCACTAATCGACCTGCCGTCGGGGCGCCCCCCAGTTGAAAAAGGTCAAGATTTGCCCGTTATCCTCCTTTACCCATCACATCCTGGGTAGAGCAACACAATTCAATGTTACCTTTTGGAGTCTTCATGAAACCTTTGGGGAAAGGACAGGCAGGTATGGAAAAGGCTGAAAATGCAACTGTAATTATAGAGAGCACTCCGATTTCAGACTTACCGGTTGATCAAGATCGGCAATCTATTATTGAGGGGATCGCCCTTGATTCTCTATCAAAAGGTTGCAATGAATTAGAAGCCCTGGGCATGCTCTTCTGGAAGTTGGCGGATTCAGATCCCCCGGTAAGTTATGAGGAACAGGTACTACTTTGCGCCTTTCACCGTATGCATCAAAGTTACCTGGATCTAATATTAGATAGTTACGAAAAAGCTTTTGAACTCCTCGAAATATCCACTAATAAACTAAACTTACCTCACAAGGAAATGATTAGAAAAGCTAAGGTTGCCTATTGGAAACAATTTAATGACCTGTCCCCTGATTTAAGAAGTCTACTTTCAAATGCAAACAGAATTGGCATCAAGAAAAAAGCATTGGGCTTTATATGTAGCCATAGAAGTATCTTAAAAACTTAATTATAATAGATATTTTATTGTTGCCTGGTTATGGCTGAAGTATGAAATGCTTCACATCGATACTTTTTCCAGATGACTGTATACCGTTAACCTTTCTCCTCGGGCAAAGCCTACCAGTGATATATTAAACTCATCAGCCAGTTCAACGGCTAAAAATGTGGGAGCGGAACGCGACACCACTACCGGTATCCCGAAGTGTGCTGCCTTGATCAATATTTCTGAGGATATTCTCCCACTGAGGAGCAGGCATTTGTCTCCCGGGTCGATTCTGTTTAAAAAAGCGTGCCCTAAAACCCTGTCAACCGCGTTGTGGCGTCCAATATCTTCGTGCATTACCAGCATACCCTTGCTGTCGGCCAGAGCAGCGCTGTGCACACCGCCTGTTTTTCGAAAGGTGGACGACTTCTCCTCTAGTAGGCCGATTAAGTGTAACAGATGGGCCGCTTCAAAGATATGTGCAGACTGAACGGGCTTCAATTTGCGGGCATCATTTATATAATACAAAGCTGCCCGGCCCTTGCCGCAGCAACTGGCAATCTGCCGGCGTAGAAAATTCTCCAGTTGTGGGACCGGCGCGGTGGTTTCCACCCAGAGCAAACTATCCTGTTCGTTATAAGTTATATTTTTGATGTCTGTGTAATCCCGCAGCAACCCTTCGCTCAACAAAAATCCCACGGCTAGTTCCTTGTGGCCGCCGGGTGAACATATTAAAGTAGCCAATTCAGTATCGTTAACGTACACCGTCACGGGTATTTCAACCACAACAAGGGCACTTATGGATTGTGTTTCTCCACGGTCATACGTTTTAACATTGCGTTCTCTATAAAGTAAAGCTTGGTTCATATAAAACTCACTCCTCTTATCAATATATTGCAAAAAACATGTATTCTGTTTAAAGCAGCTATCATCCATTCAAATGAAACTTAATTATACTAATATATTTCTATTGCCTAGCACCTACTGCATATTTTAGCATACATTTTAATTGACGCATAGATTATTTGTAAATATTATTATTATAAAATCCTTGTTATCAATATTCATTATTATGTTATTATCCAATGATTTATATGAACTTTTTACGATTGTCTTACCACAAAACAAGATGGCTTTATATTTTACTGCGCGAGGGAGCTCACATTATTTCCAATGTATATTCAATCAGTCCGGTTGGGATAATAAAGCGCCTGAACAACAACCAAAACACATTTTTGGGAACTGGCTGACAGTGAAATAATGAATTATTATTTGCCCGGATATTCCTGACTACTTATTAATGTTTTTTATAACCTTTATCATCCAATTGTCTCCCCCATACATCCTTAAACACTTATTTTTGACCTTTCCCGGTTTTCCTGAACTTTGAAAACCGGGGTTTTTTTGGTCAAGAGCGTACCAAGCGTTTGCTGTGTCGTGTCAGGGTCTGGATCAAAAATTTTTGTGACACTTTTTTATCAGTTTGTGAATAATGTTATTTTCAATTGCCTGGTTATAAGTTATAATTAACAACAAGAATAAATCAGTTTTATTAAAATTTATAATTTTTATACAGTTCTCTCCGAGCCACAAGACCTAAAGCTGCAAGGCCAGGGTTGGTTGGACGTCAGGGTGCGTTTGGAAA
>DHTR01000015.1:13512-13802 GCA_002408725.1 Pelotomaculum sp. UBA5255 | reverse complement strand
TTTATCCCACAGCAGTTTGAGAACCCATTTAACCCTGAGATCCACCGCCTTACCACGGCGGAGGAGATCTGGAGGGACACGGACGGGCAGGTGGACATCATTGTAGCGGGTGTCGGTACAGGCGGCACGATAACGGGGATTGCTCAGGGTATCAGGCCACGCAGGCCACAGTTAAAAATCATCGCAGTGGAACCATTCGAATCGCCGGTTCTTTCCGGGGGGAGGCCGGGGCCGCACAAGATCCAGGGTATCGGGGCCGGTTTCGTCCCCGAGGTGCTAGAGCTCTCCCT
>DHTR01000015.1:12910-13291 GCA_002408725.1 Pelotomaculum sp. UBA5255 | reverse complement strand
CAAGCATTTGAAACCAGTCGAAGATTGGCCCGAGAAGAGGGGATACTGGCCGGTATATCTTCCGGTGCGGCGGTCTTTGCAGCTCTTAAAGCGGCGGGCAGGAGAGAAAATAAAGGAAAGATGATTGTGGCGATTCTCCCGGATACCGGTGAGCGTTACCTGAGCACGCCGCTGTTCCGGGATGAACAGTAGCGTGGTAAGAACAATTTCATACTAACTTATTACTTTTTTACCCTTCACCTGGCGCAGCGTAAGCGGTATTGGGGTCTAATGTCAAAAGGGAAAAAGGGTTTACTAGACCTAGTGTAATCATTAATATCCCTGAAAAAGTATATCCTGTTATATTTCGGTATTTTACGAGGAAAGGAGTTTAGATATGAA
>DHTR01000015.1:11570-12728 GCA_002408725.1 Pelotomaculum sp. UBA5255 | reverse complement strand
GAGGAAAGGAGTTTAGATATGAAATTTTCTTCGCGGGCGCGCTACGGCCTACGGGCAATGCTGGAACTGGCGCTGAATTATAACCCGGAAGAAACTATGCCCTTGGTTCAAGTGGCGGAAAGACAGGGAATTTCAGAAGGGTACCTGGAGCAAATTATGACCCTCCTGCGCAAGGGAGGGCTGGTCCGAAGCGTTCGGGGCGCCCAGGGGGGTTACCGGCTCACCCGGGAGCCTGGCAGAGTAACAGTTGGTGAAATTGTTCGTTGTCTGGAAGGTCCTCTTAGTCCCACAGGCTGTGTAAGCGAAGAGGACCCGGAAACATGTGTCCGGGCTGATTACTGCGTCACGAGAGTCTTATGGGAAAAAGTCAGAGAGTCGATAGCCACTGTGCTGGACAACACTACGCTGGAGGATTTATGTAAGGAAACAGAAAAAGTGCGCTACTCAAAGGAGGCCAACATGTACTATATCTAGTGCGGTTATACCAATGAACTAAGATAAAACCACGCTTATAACTCACCCGGGGTATTCATAGACCCGGGTTTTTCTTTTTGAACAAACATACTTTATCCATGACTGGTCTTTAATAAAATTATCAAATAACTATCATGGAGGTATTATATATTACTTGATTGAATAGTAATAATTATTCTTTTCTTAAAGGTGGACTGTCATGCGTCCGGAAACCATGAGGATTGTTGAGGATTTACGCAACCAAAACATACTTACTCTTGAACATGCCAGGAACAACAACCAAAAAGTTGTAGGTATGTATTGTGCATACTCTCCCCAGGAACTGGTTCTAGCGGCCGGGGCACTTCCGGTTAGCCTGTGCGGAACCAAACAAGAGGTTATCAGCCTGCCGGCCCAGGGAGTTGGAAAAGAGCGGATCATTGCCGGAATACACCGTTCTGTAGCCTCCCGGATCGCAGCGATGGCCGAGAGGCCGGGCACAGGCAGGCTGATCGCCTTCCCCTGCGGTGTGTCTAAAAACGGGGGGGTACAGGAGTATCTCTCCAGGGAACCGGGCAGGGAAATTGTTGTTGCCCCCGAGGCTCACCTTGCCGGGGCACTTGGTGCGGCGATCCTGGCGCGGGATAAATGCGCTTTAAGAAGTTAATAGAAATCAGTTAGTAAAAATATTGCAGGTCATAACCC
>DHTR01000015.1:7226-11389 GCA_002408725.1 Pelotomaculum sp. UBA5255 | reverse complement strand
ATTGCAGGTCATAACCCTTTGATAACATAAATGATCTTTAGACTTTCTCTAACTCAGCAGTACAATGTGGGCACCTGCTGGCTTTAATAGGAATAGCCAGCATGCAGAAAGAGCATTCCTTGGTCGTGGGCTCAGCTGGAAGTTCCTTTCGCTTAAATTTGTTAGCATACCGCACAATAAAAAACAGGACGAATGCTACGATCAAGAAGTCGATAACATTGTTGAGAAAAAGCCCGTAATTAATTGTAGCTGCTCCTGCGGCCTTTGCCTCCGAAAGTGTTGAAAAAGAAGTGCTGGATAAGTTAATAAACAAGTTCGAGAAATCAACTTTGCCCAGTAGCAAACCAATAGGAGGCATTATTATGTCAGCAACCAACGATGTAATTATTTTACCAAAAGACACACCGATAACAATGCCAATGGCTAAATCAAGCATATTCCCTTTCATAGCAAACTCTTTAAACTCTTTTAACATCTAAAACTTCCTTTCATGTTTTTTACTCAATAATACTATATTATAACATAAATTTAAACTAAAAAAAATAATGGTGTGAGCTACTACTTTGAAATTATCCGGGTCCCCTGAATTTAAGAGCCTCCACTATGATCTTGCGGGGGCTCTTTGCATTTTTCTTCTCTAACCATAATTCTTTCTAGTCAGTTAATTGTTAATGGGTGCATATGTTGGAAGTCAAGTAAAGGGAACACCTTTGTCTGTGTTCCTCATTTTTTTTAGGGAGGGGCTATCTATTATTGACAAATACCTAGTAGTTTAATATGATTAAAATGTGTTTCAATAATTAAGCCACTAGCTTAAAAGGCCGGGTTCTATCTTTAAAAAGCAAGGGATACCAAGCCCTTTTTTTCTCAGAATGGAGGCGTAGCCACACATCAAATTCTTATAATGTCAACATGCATAGTATACATTATAGCTTGAGTGTTTTTTTTATAATTATCATGATATCCCGGCGATAAACTGCCGGGACTGAAAAGGGTATGATCTTGTGAGGTTAAAGTCATGAATGGTACAAATAAAATTACAGGAGCATTAAATAATTCTTTTTTTAAATTCCGCTGCACCCGGGCGATGCATGTTGGCGAATGTGTGAGTCTCGCCGATTGATTCTTTAAGCTAGGGCATGCATAGATACGAGGAGAAAAGGTACGCTTATTAGAGATATAAGTGGAACAGGAGGTTAAAGAAATGCGTAGAATCTACATTGACCACAGTGCTACCACGCCCGTTGACAGGCGGGTCGCTGACGAAATGTACCGCTTTTTAACCGGCGATAATTTTGGCAATCCCTCCAGTCAGCATTCCTTTGGCTGGTCCGTAAATGAAGCGGTGAAAGAGGCGCGTGAAAAAGTGGCGCGGGCCATCGGGGCGGATCAGCGGGAAATAGTGTTTACAAGCGGCGGAACGGAGTCGGACAACATGGCCATCCATGGCGCGGCCTACACCAACCAAAAGAAAGGAAACCACATCATTACCTGCGCCGCTGAGCACCATGCCGTGCTGAACACTGTTAAGGCACTGGGCAAGCAGGGCTTTGAGACAACTATTTTACCTGTAGATGCTTACGGCATGGTCCGCGCAGAGGATGTCGAAAAGGCTATTACAGACAGGACTATCCTGATTACCATTATGCATGCCAATAACGAAGTGGGAACTATTATGCCCATCGCAGAAATTGGCAGGTTAGCCGCCAGTCGTAAGATCATTTTTCATGTAGACGCCGTCCAGAGCTTTGGGAAGATACCCGTTGATGTAGATGAGCTTGGTGTTAATCTTCTTTCTATCTCCGGGCACAAAGTCTACGGGCCTAAAGGGGTGGGCGCGCTGTATATCCGCAAGGGGACGCGCTGGAAACAGACTCTCTTTCACGGGGGCGCACAGGAACGCTTGCGTCGAGCCGGGACGGAAAATATCCCGGGCATCGTCGGACTGGGAAAGGCGGCGGAGCTTGCGATAGAGAATATGGAAGAGGAAAGCAGTAGGCTTACCCGCTTGCGGGATAAGATTATCGAAGCAATCACGGGGCGCATCGCGCACGTCCAGTTAACTGGACACCCGGTCCTGCGCCTACCCAACCACGCCAGTTTCTGTTTTGAATACATCGAGGGCGAGTCCATGCTTTTACATCTGGACATGGAAGGTATCGCGGCCTCAAGCGGGTCTGCCTGCACCTCGGGTTCCCTGGAGCCCTCCCATGTGCTGCTTGCAATGGGGATACCGCACGAACTGGCCCACGGAAACCTGCGGGTAACCCTGGGCAAAGCTAATACGGAAGAAGATGTGGATTATTTTCTCGACACGCTCATACCGATCGTGGAAAAACTACGGGACATTTCACCATATGGTGAGACCGAGTAGCTCATCAATCTTGTTCTTAAACCTAGGAACTCTGGTTGCTCCGTACAGGGAATCAAATGGGCATGCAAATAATCAGCATAAATCTGGGAGGAAAGAAAATGTTCAGCAGTTTTCGCAAGGATATCCGGGCAGTCATGGAGCGGGATCCAGCTGTAAAATCCAAGTTGGAAGTGGTCCTCTGCTACCCGGGATTCCACGCCGTGCAGATGCACAAGTTGGCCCATGCTCTTTATCGGCGGGGCTGGTTTGTGCTTGCACGGCTTCTTTCCCAGTTGTCCCGCTTCATAACCGGCATTGAAATACACCCTGGCGCATCCATCGGGGATGGCCTGTTCATCGACCACGGCTCCGGGGTCGTCATTGGCGAAACCACTGTCGTTGGAAACAACGTGACCATTTACCAGGGGGTTACCCTGGGGGGGACCGGAAAGGAAAAAGGAAAGAGACACCCCACCATTGGCAACAACGTTGTTATTAGTGCCGGTGCGAAGATTTTGGGGTCGTTCAACGTAGGAGACAACTGCAAGATTGGAGCGGGATCTGTTGTTTTAAAAACGGTCCCGCCTGACAGTACCGTGGTTGGCGTGCCCGGGAAGGTGGTGGCGCGGAACGGTCGGAAGATACCTACGGAAGGAACAAATGGAATGGACATCGACCTGCGTCACGATCTTCTGCCGGACCCGGTAGCAGAAATGTTGCAGTGCCTGCAGGTCAAGATAGAACGGCTTGACAAGCGAACCAGGGAATTGGAGAAGCAGAACATGCGGCTTCTCAATCTGTCATCCTAAGGAAAAGTTACCACCTATCCAGCTATCCTCCAAGGGTGACGTCTTGTGTCTCGTACCACTGGAGCGCCTGGTAAAACTGTTCAGGTTCGAAGTTGGGCCAGAATTCATCGACCACGTAGAAGTCGGCATAAATGGACTGGATCGGCAGGAACCCGCTAAGTCTCCTGCGCCCGCCCCAACGGACAATCAAGTCCACACGGGAGATATCTGCCGATGCAATAACTTCAATGAGGTTTCGCCGGGGTCCGCCGTTGTTTGAATTAGTAAAACTGAGGGCGTGGTTTAAATCCCACTTCCACCCGTAATTAACTAAAAAGTTGACCCGGATTCGGTCTGCCCCGAACGTATGCCTTTTACGATAGGCAAGAAGTTCAGGCGGGAAAAGCGGGGAGGAATAGTCTCCAATCACAAAGAGGGATGCATCCTTGTTTGACAGCATCCGGACGGCGTCGACACAGGCTTTCTGAAAAGCTTCCCGCTGAACCGACGGCCGTTTTGTATTATCCTGGGTAAAGCCATAAAAAGTCAGCTCTTCAATGCCCAGGTCAAGGCAGATCTCGTAGAGCCTGAGGCCGGGGTCGAGCCCCTTCTCATACCCGGCTTCCTTCGGTAGCCCTTGATTCACGGACCACCTCCTGTTTCCGTCCGGAATAATCCCAACGTGTCTCGGCAAGCGACGGAATTTAGGGCGAACCATGATTCATTCACCTCATCCTTAACTTCATCATCTATATAAGATTTCCCCAAAACTGTATCCATTAGTCTGCGTTCAGCGCCTAAAGCCTTGATGCAGGCTTTTTATTTTAAATAGCAGCAGAAGGAAAGGTGGAAATGGTGTCGAAATTAATTTTAAGAATAGCCGGGAGGTTAAATAAAATGTGCGATGCCAACGAATTTGTGGAAAAGATCATCAAAGGGAAGATGGTATACCTTGACCGTGAATTACATGTGAAGAATCTTGAATGGAACCCGCATGCAGCCTTTAAAGGCTGCATGCGGGT
>DHTR01000015.1:5381-6985 GCA_002408725.1 Pelotomaculum sp. UBA5255 | reverse complement strand
GGAAGGCTTTGAAATCGGGGACCATATCCACGAAGGTAAGTGGGAATTACATGAAGTCGTTGGTGGGGTTGGCAGCGGCGTCATGGCGGGGAAGGAAATTGTTTATGAACCGGGTGTTACGGTTGTCGTTCCGGACAGCGTTGTGCACCGGATCACTGCAGGCAAGGGCGATTTATATATCCTGGCGAAATTTATCCCGGCCCTGCTATAAGGGCACTTTAGGTGTGCCAGTGGGGGAACAATTTAATTAAATGGTCCATGATGCTTTAAGCCAAATCATTTAAGAGTTCTGCACTTAAGTCATTCCCCGTTAGGATTTAATTGTGCAGAAATCAGAATAGCTATATATAGATTGTCTTTAGGGCTCGCAGCCATATGCGGGGGAAGTCGGGGAAGAATAAACAAATCCATAAAGCTCTCTTAAAACCTGCAAACCCGGGCATGCCCCGGGTTTGCAGGTTTTCGGGGCGATTAATAACCCCCAAATTTTCGATAAATCTTGTTTTTGTAATGGCTCAAAGTGCTGTTTACTTTCCGGTTATCCATAAGCAGATCGAACCGAAGGATTTTCTGGGTCAGCTTTTTTATTAATAAATCTCGTTCATCTTCCTGGTGGCAGCAGTCGATCAGCTTTTGCATCGAAACGATCTCTTTTCTAAGCTGCAGTTCTTCGGGAAGCACCCCGGCATTTTTAAGCAGGGTATAGCCTGCCCGGAGTTCTTCTGGTACATGGGAAAGGTCATCCAGCTTGAGCGGTTTTCCCTTGCAGGGGAGAGCGTCAAGCTCGCCTTTCTCTATGGCCTCACGTATTTTATTTTCAGCAATGACTTCAAGGATATTCATATGATTCCCACCTTGTAAACGGTTATCCATAAGCCGGACCTTCACTAATAGTTTATAATTATTACGATACTGTCGGGTTCAATACCTGCCAGGCTAAAAATAAAAAAAGCTCAATTTTTGAAGGAAGTATTCACAGGATGGTAGAAAGCAAAACAGCATTGCGGAAATAATAAACGGAGGGATTTATGTGAGCATTCTTTTTGAGCCGGTTACAATTGGAGCGACCGGGTCCATGGTGGTTAAAAACCGATTCGTACGCTCCGCAACTCATGATTTCATGGGAAATGAGGATGGCAGCCTATCGGACCGGGAATTTGATTTATACCGGACGCTTGCCGCCCATGAGGTAGGACTTATAATTACGGGCCACGCTTATGTCCAGCACCCAACAGGAAGGGTCCGGGTCTGTCAAAATGCCATTTACGATGATTGCTTTATTGATGGGTACCGAAAGCTGTCCGGTATCGTGCACGAGTATGGCTCAAAGCTGGTTATTCAGCTCTCCCATGCAGGAAGGCAGGTTTATTTTAAATCCAAAGAGGCCACCGGGGCTATGGCTCCCTCTGCGGTGACCGATCGCAGAAGCGGCATTACACCCAGGGAAATGACCGAAGAAGAGATCCTGCTGTGGATTGAAGGATTTGCCGCTGCCATGGCCCGGGCCAAGGCAGCCGGTTGCGACGGCGTGCAGCTGCATGTTGCTCATGGGTATGGGTTGTCCCAATTTGTCTCGCCCTACACCAACCGGCGACGCGACAGGT
>DHTR01000015.1:3852-5205 GCA_002408725.1 Pelotomaculum sp. UBA5255 | reverse complement strand
AAAACCGTACCCGCATTTTACAACAGATTATGATCCGTGGCCGTCAGCTGGTTGGCAGTGATTATCCCGTGCTGGTCAAACTCAACACAACGGACGGCTTTGATAGACCCGGCTGCCTTACCCTGGAAGATGCCGTAGCTACGGCAAAAATGTTGGAAAACCACGGTGTGGATGCTATTGAGGTAAGCGGCGGCATTGCAGAAGCCGGAAATCTAATGTTCCTGAAGAATATTGCCAGTCAGGATCAGGAGGCCTATTTTGCAGGTGCGGCCCGCGCTGTCAAGGCTGCCGTCTCCGTTCCCGTAATCCTGGTCGGCGGCATGCGTTCCTTGTCCGTCATGGAGGACATCGTTACCAGTGATACCGCCGATATGGTTGCCTTGTGCCGTCCGTTTATCCAGGAGCCGGACTTGATTACCCGGTTCCGCAACGGACAGCCAAGGGCCGTTTGCAGATCCTGCAACTCCTGTTTTAATGCCAGGGGTATTCAATGCCCTCACAAGGAGTAGAGCCCTCCAGTAGTCGCGAATAGCACAGTTTTTTCAAAGAGCAATGTATAAAATCCATCAGCCACGGGTAAATTGTTCTTGTATGCCACTTTATCCGTTCCCTGCTCTTTTTGAGCAGGGTTTCTTTTTTTCTATAAAGTATCATATAATAAGGTGCGTTACCCTTAAATTAAAGAATGGAGGAGAGCATGTTTATTATCGACCGCTTTGAAGAGGACTGGGTTGTTCTTGAATTCGACCGGAAAACGTTTCAGCTGCCCCGGCAGCTTATGCCCCCGGAAGCCAGGGAGGGTGACGTGATCCTGATTAAGGTGAGTGTTGATGCCGACGCTACCTCAAAGTTAAAAAAAGAAATCAATATCTTAGCCAACCGGCTTTTTAAGGAGTGAGCTTGGGATCAAGTATTTAAAAAGTATTATTGTGCTGGCATTGGCTCTCGTTTTGCTGGCCGGCTGTGCTGTTTATGAACCCGCGGCATCTCCCGAAAAGGTGCCCGGGAAAGATGAGATTTCCCATTTTGGGGAATCTTCCGGGGCAGAGCTAAAAGTACATTTCCTGGATGTAGGGCAGGGTGACTCAATCCTCATTCAGTTTCCCAACGGCCGGAATATGCTGGTGGACGCCGGCGGGAATGATGATGCCTCCACAGTTGTCAACTACTTGAAAAAAACAGGCGTCGTACAGGTGGATTACCTGGTAGGCACGCACCCCCATGAGGACCACATCGGATCTATGGACACGGTTATTGACAACTTTCAAATCGGTGAGGTCATCATGCCCAAAGCAACGACCACGACCCGTACTTTCCGCGATGTTCTGGAGGCAATTGACCGGAAAGGTCTCG
>DHTR01000015.1:417-3667 GCA_002408725.1 Pelotomaculum sp. UBA5255 | reverse complement strand
AATTGACCGGAAAGGTCTCCAGATTAGGCCGGCTAAGGCTGGTACGAGCATTCTGGAGGACGGTCTGCTCTCGGCGAAAATCCTGGCACCATGCGGGGACGATTATGTGAAGCTTAACAATTACTCTGTAGTTATTAAGGTGACATATGGAGAAGTATCTTTCCTGTTGTTGGGTGATGCAGAAGCGTTATCCGAAAAGGAAATACTGGAAAGCGGGGCCGGGATTAAGGCTGATGTTCTAAAAGTTGGCCACCACGGGAGTAATTCATCCACGTCGGCGCCTTATTTAAAATCCGTCGGGCCCCGGTATGCTGTGATCTCTGTGGGGTATGGGAACGATTACCAGCACCCGCATCAGGTTGTTTTGAACAGATTGAAAAAGGGCGGAATTGAAGTGCTCCGGACCGATGAGAGGGGAACGGTGCTTTTTACAACGAACGGGAAAGAGTTATCTTTTACGACATTAAAGTAAAGAGATGACGGGGAAAACATAGGGTTGAGAAACTTCAGAGGGGTGACAACAGGAAAAATGTTGAAAAATAATGGAATGTTACTAAAGGATTTAAAATGTTTTTGGCGAATACTCTGAATAAGGTGGGAGGGGGTATTATATTGCTAAAGAAAAGGAAAGAGTATGTTCAAATTGAGGTGGGGGGTAAAAATTATTTGTGCTCAATTTGGTACAGAAGTAGAGATATATTATGGTATGGAAAAGGGCTGGAATCTGAAATTACAAAACTTTGCTATGCCGTTTCCAAAGAAGGATTATTAAAAAAGATAAGCATGCAAATTGCTGCTGAAAGTAAATAAAGAGGCAAGAGCCCGGTGGAGGGCTTTTTCCTTTTTTAGATCCAAATAATTGTTAAGACGCTGTATTATTTACCGAGGGCAAAAGAATAATAACACAAACTACGTGGAGGTGCAAGAAATGGAGCAGATTTGGGCGCCGTGGCGTTCGGTTTATATCGGGGGAGAGCATGGAGGCAGCTGTATTTTTTGTGATAAACTGGAGTCGGGGCAGGATGATGCCAACCTAGTTCTTCTCCGGGGTGAAAAAACGTTTGTTATGATGAATTTGTATCCTTACAACAATGGTCACCTCCTAATCGCACCCAAAAGGCATGTAGGTGAAATTGAAGATCTAACAGGCGAAGAGATGATGGAACTTTTTAAAATGACTCAAGCAATGGTTAAAGCGCTTCGTGCTTTCAAGCCGGAGGGGTTTAACGTGGGCGCAAATATTGGTAGGGTTGCCGGTGCGGGGGTGCCCGGGCACTTTCACATCCACGTGGTTCCCCGATGGAACGGTGACACAAATTTTATGCCGGTGCTGGGAGATGTTAAGGTAATTTCCGAATCCCTGGAGGTAACGTTTGGAAAAATTAAAGAATCGCTGGAAAGCCTTGCAATAAACTTGTAATCCAAATAAGGGTGATGAATATGGGAGAATCCGGCAAAGCGGAAGCAGCCAAGTGGCGCCGCCTTATTTGGGTTGTAACCGTGCCCGGTGTCGTTTTGTTTTCGCTTCCCTGGATACCAAGCAAATACAAATTTATGCTGGCCATACCGTTATATGCAATGTTTGTTTTTGTATTCTACAAGTATTTGTGTGTCAAAAAAGAGGAATCAGCCGGCGGTAACAATAGCGGCAAGCAAACTTTTCAGGAAGGCGGTAAGGTCGGGAAAAAGATCCGAGTCAAAGCGCCTGCTAAAAGGACCCGTAAAGACCGTTGACAATGCAAAAATTAGTTTTTTAATGATAGTGCCGCCTCATAAATTGCCAACAGCCTCCTGGTTGTTTCGTACATGTCCTTCCTGAGCCAACCCGGTTTTTGTGCTTCCAGCCATGACCCAGGTATTAGTTAGTTGATTTAAGGGGCAATTGTTCTAAAAAGCACATTTTCCCCCTTGGCTGTAGGCTTTCGCAATGGCGCCGGCCAGATGGCTTTTTAGTTATGTAAAGATTTAATAATGGTAAATCTTTTGACTGTGCCCTGCGGATGCGGGATTTTATCCCTTATAGAAGCTTTCTTTATTTTCCCATCAAGATATAATAGAATATATTGTGACAAATATCGACTATTAGAGGAAGTGTAAAGTGTTGAAGCAGAAAAAAAAAGATTTAACTTTAACTGTTTCAGGTTATGAATATGATAAAGAACTTTCTAGAGTGCCAATCAAGGTTTTCCCTGCTCTTCAGGCCCTTGTTGCCAATCAACATGATTTAATTGAAGTATTTCAAAAACATGAGCCGGAACAATCTATTTTCCTCGAAACACATGTGGCTGAACTGGTTGAGGTGGAAGAAACAATTCAAAAAGAATATACAAAATATTGCGCCAAGAGGGAGGAGCAAAGAAGGAAAAGACAGGAAAACGGGAAAAGTACAAACAACGCAGCAGCTCAAGAAAACGGAAAAAGTTCAATGCCTCAGGGGTATGATGAACCGGTAACGGAACAAGAAGCTGCGTTGGACAAAATGGCAGCTGCCATGAGCCCCGGACTGCCGTCTGCAAGATTTGAACCGCCCTCCATGTCACAGACTACCATTGCCCCAAAGGCAGATCATGATGTCAGGCGAATTGCTGTAGGCGCTTCAATAAGGGCTCTCAGCAAACTGCTGGATCGTCAACTGACTGATAAGGAAATCTCAGTCATTGAGGCGCAAGTTGATTTTTTTTTGTAGAAATATAGTGATTGAGAAATTCATAATAATGAGAAGGTCGTTAAAGTTCCTCTAATGTATCATTATCTATTATAAGATTAGGGATGCAATAACCTATGTTGTAATCATACTTGACTTTGACGTGGTTCTGGTCCCCACTTGCCAGGACACCAGTCTAATTTTAGCCCGTCCAGCTCTTTGATTAGCCACGGTTCGGTTATTGGCTGGCAATCTTTCAAAAACTTTGCATATTTATGGATTCCCCCCAAATACTACTGCGTAGCTGTGTGTCCACTTAAAAAACATGACCGGCTTAGCCGGTCTTTGTTTCTGTAGTGCAATCATGTGATAAAGTTACTGCTTTATCTGTTGGTGTTTTGGCAACACTTCCAGTTTCAGGTCAAGAGCATCAATACGGCTCACGGTTCGCACCTCAACAAAGTTATATCAAAATTGATATAGGAGTTCAATGGCTTGGGTTTGCTTACTTGCTTTAGCCGGATAATACAAGTTGAATTGGAAAGGTAGCATCCGGGCGCTTACAGACACAAACACATAATAGATATTAAATAATGAAGAAACCAA
>DHTR01000015.1:0-144 GCA_002408725.1 Pelotomaculum sp. UBA5255 | reverse complement strand
ACTGGATCCTAAGTCCAGCGCGTCTGCCGTTCCGCCACGCCCGCTTATTCTTAATAAGGGTTGGACCTTTTTAAGTTCCAACCCTTGCTGGTGAGCCATCCGCGACTCGAACGCGGGACACCCTGATTAAAAGTCAGGTGCTCT
>DHTR01000088.1:42780-62399 GCA_002408725.1 Pelotomaculum sp. UBA5255 | reverse complement strand
AATTCCGCATCCGCTAATTTGGGTTTGAGATGATGCATTGCTCTACCGATTAAACAATGCCAAAGGATAGGCAAGAAATTTTGGTGCAGAGCAAGGAAGCGGAGCGAAGGCGTACCCGCAGCGGTACGCTGAGCGAGACGATGACGCAGGTACGCCAAAATAACTGCCAGGCTTGGCAGGATTTAGTGGGGGGAGCAATAGATGTTTGCACATATTCGTGGCATTGTGGATGAGCTCGCGCCGGATCGGGCCGTGATCGAGGCGGGCGGCGTGGGCTACGAGCTGCAATGCTCCACGGCCACGCTAAAGACCCTCCAAACCGGGGCCCAGGCTAAGCTATACGTGCATTTTCACCTGGCGCAGGATGCGGTATCCCTTTATGGCTTTGCCTCCACGCAGGAGCGGGCCATGTTCCGCCGGCTGATCGGCGTGACCCGGGTGGGCCCCAAGCTGGCTCTGGCCGTGCTGAGCCATTTGAGCGTATCCGATATTGCGGCTGCCATCCTCACGGAAAACGAAGCCGCTTTGAGCCAGGTGCCTGGTATGGGCAAAAAGACGACCGCCCGCCTGCTCCTGGAGCTGAAAGAAAAGGTCTCGGAGGATATGGGCGCGGCCGGTGGGCTTAGCGGCGGCATTTCGCTTGATATGCGGGCCGAGGCCACGGCCGCCCTGGTGGCCCTGGGTTACGACGGCGTGGTGGCCGGGCGGGCCGTGGCTACCGTGCCGGCGAGCGAGCGGGTCGAGGATATGATTACGGCGGCGCTTCGAAGCTTGGCCGCCAAATAGGGAATAGGAGAACGGGATGGACGAACGGCTCATCACCTCCTCCATGATGCTGGAGGATGAACAAACCGAATATAGCCTCAGGCCCCGCTTTTTAAACGAGTATTTTGGCCAGCACCATGTGAAGGAACACATGCGCATCTATATCGAGGCGGCCAAGCACAGGGGCGAGCCGCTGGATCACGCCCTCTTTTATGGCCCGCCGGGCCTGGGCAAAACCACCCTGGCCGCCATTGTGGCCAATGAGATGGGCGGCAATCTGCGGGTCACCAGCGGCCCGGCCATTAGCCACGCGGGCGATTTAGCAGCCATTTTAACCAACCTCGCGCCCGGGGATATCCTCTTCATCGACGAGATCCACCGCCTCAACGCCAGCGTGGAGGAAGTGCTCTACCCGGCGATGGAGGATTACGCGCTGGATATCATCATCGGCAAAGGCCCCAGCGCCCATTCCATCCGGCTGGATCTGCCCCGCTTCACCCTGATCGGGGCCACCACCCGCATGGGCTTGCTCACTTCGCCCTTGCGGGATCGCTTCGGCATCAAGGAACAATTAGAGCTTTACGCCCCGGAAGATCTGCAGGAGATCATCCGCCGCAGCGCGGATATCCTGCATATCGAGATCGATGGGGCGTCTGCGCTGGAGATCGCCGGCCGTTCCCGGGGCACGCCCCGCATCGTCAACCGGCTTTTGAAGCGGGTACGGGATTATGCCCAGGTGCGGGCGGACGGGGCAATATCCCTGGAGGTGGCGATGGATGCGCTTAGGTTTCTGGAAGTGGACCCCCTGGGGCTCGACCATGCTGACCGAAGGATCCTTCAAACGATTGTCCAAAAATTTGGGGGTGGGCCTGTAGGTTTGGATACTTTGGCCGCAGCCACCAGCGAAGAGCCTGAAACAGTGGAAGATGTCTACGAGCCCTACCTGATCCAGCTTGGTATGCTGGCGCGGACGCCCCGCGGACGGGTGGTTACACCCCTGGCCCTCCGCCATCTCGGCCTGGAAGGAGAAGGGAACCCCAAACAGGAAACACTCTGGTAATTTTATTCTTGACTTTTCGGATCATAATTTCCTTTCCTCCAATCGATAATTAAAGGAGTCAAAACGGTGAAAAAGATTTTACTTCATACTTGCTGCGGCCCCTGTTCAATTTATCCGGTAGATTTTCTGAGAGAAAAAGAAATAGACGTTCATGGCTATTTCTTCAACCCGAATATACACCCCTATACGGAGTTTGCCAGGCGTAGAGAGACCCTGGAAAAGTACGCCGCCGACATCAACCTGAAGCTAATTGTCGATGACGATTACCGCCTGGAGGAATTCCTGCAGGGAGTGATCCACAGGGAGTCCAACCGCTGCTTGATTTGCTACGCGATGCGCCTGGAGCAGACCGCACGTATTGCGAAAAGGGGTCGGTTTGACGCCTTTACCACAACTCTCCTGGTCAGCCCCTACCAGAAGCATGAACTGATCCGGGAGGTTGGACAATCCGCAGGGGACAAATACGGGGTCCCTTTTTACTATGAGGATTTCAGACCGGGCTACAGGGATGCCGTCGCGCGTTCCAGGGAAATGGCTATGTACAGGCAGGCTTACTGCGGCTGTATCTACAGTGAAAAGGAGCGGTACTACAGGCGTCCCAAGAAGGAGGCGAAAGAATTTTAAATGTGGGATTCCCTCGGCAAGATGATCTTATTATTCGGTATTTTTCTAGTATTGATTGGCGGGTTGATGCTGCTGGGTGGCAGATTGTTCGGATTAGCCCGCCTACCAGGGGATATTTTTCTGCAAAGGGGCAACTTTAGTTTTTATTTTCCAGTTGCCACCAGTATTATTCTAAGCATCCTGCTGACTATAATCCTCAATCTTATTCGCCGATAAGCAAAGGCTTACCATTTTTTATTTTACACAGGAGGATTCTGGAATTATTTGTCGAACAACTAGATTTTAGTGAAGAAGTAACAATCATAAAAACTTAGTACATTTTTGCCGGGGGTGCTAAAATGACATTGCCTTGTTTTCCCAGGGTTATAATCTGTTTTGTATCTTTTTTAGTTATCTGGCTGACAGCGGCGGGCGCTGCTGATGCTGCTGTTGTGCCCGGGAATGTCAGGGTAGCCCTGGCGGTTCAGACAAACACGCTGGGCTTTAAAACCGGCGGAGACTACCGGCTGGTTGACCAATCAACCGGGAAAGAGATAGCCAAGTTGGAGCAGGGTGAGGTATGGCAGGTCCTGGTAGAGGATGGTCAAATTTTACTCCAGGGCCGCAAGGGTCGCTTGGGTCCCTTTGCCGGGCCTGTTGCCGCGTGTGAACAGAATTTTCGGATTCAAATTATGGCTGGAGCAGGTGAAGCCGTGGAGAGCTCCACCGACCAGATCTTCGTCCTAAACGGCGAGGGAAGTTCCATTTCTCTCAACGCTGTTACAAAACCATACGCAACAAGTCCACAAAAGAAAGCCGCCCTTGCTGCAGACGGCGAATTAAACCTGGTATCTATTATGAATGGAACGACCGCCCTGAGATATCGCGGAAATTTGGAGTTCAGAGTAGAAAACGGAAAACTTGCCGCAGTTAATGAGTTAAACATTGAGGATTACTTGCGTGGCGTGGTACCTGCTGAGATACCTCCGTCCTGGCCGATGGAGGCGCTGAAGGCCCAAGCCGTGGCAGCGCGCAACTATGCCCTGCAGCGGGTAGAAACCACTCGGGGCCGTAGTTTTAATCTCCTGAATAACCAGTACAACCAGGTGTACCGGGGATACGATGCTGAATCACCGGCCACCAACCAGGCTGTTGATGAAACCGGTGGAATGGTCATGACCAGCCAGGGCAGCCTGATCACCGCCTTTTTTCATTCCAGCAGCGGTGGTTATACCGAAAACTGTGAGGATGTTTGGATCGAACAACTCCCCTATATTAAAGGGAAGGTTGATCCCTACGATAAAAATAGCTCGCACTATAACTGGCAGGTTGACTATACCGTTCAGCAGTTAACCTCAAAGCTTCAAGCGGCCGGTTATAATATTTTCAAGTTGACTGATATTGAAGAACTGGCAAGAACTGCTTCAGGAGCAAGAATTGAAAAAATCGCTGTATCCGGCCAGGGGGCTACGGGGGAGCCGATACGCGTTGTGATTTCCAATGCGGATAAGGTGAGAATTGCCCTGGGCTTAAAAAGCTCCCTGTTTACCCTGGAAAAGGTTTGTAATCAAAAGGGTGGCCTTGAGGGTGTTAAAATCCGTGGGTGCGGATTTGGGCACGGTCTTGGGATGTCCCAGTGGGGAGCCTATGGAATGGCTGAACAAGGTTATAATTACCAGGATATTTTGAAATACTATTATTCAGGGGTCAGCATCGCGGGGGATTATGGGAGGACCTCGTTCAGGTAGGCCTTCCGGTGTGTTCGGCACAGCTTTCGCAGAATAAGCTCTACAGACTGCAGCAAAATAAGACGGGAGTTGAGTCAGGCTCATTGGATCTTTCTAAATTTGATTATGATCTTCCGGAATCGCTGGTTGCCCAGGAACCTCCAGAGCAAAGGGGCGACTCCAGGTTAATGGTTGTCCGGCTTGGCTCTGATAAATTAGAACACCGCTGCTTTAGCGATCTGTTAAATTATTTAAATCCGGGTGACATTCTGGTTGTTAACGATACAAAAGTCCTCCCGGCCAGGCTGCTCGGGAAGAAGGAAGACACCGGGGCGCAGGTCGAGGTGCTTCTTTTGAAGAGACTTTTCGGGAATCGATGGGAAAGCCTGGTACGCCCGGGGAAAAGATTGAAAGCAGGGTCAAGGGTAACTTTTGGCGGTGGCCTTTTAAAGTGCCAAATCCTTGATAGTACGGATTACGGTGGCAGGATCGTGCAATTTTTTTACGAAGGCTCCTTTGAGGAGGTTCTGGACCGGGTCGGTGTGATGCCGCTCCCTCCGTATATTAAAAAGCCCCTTTTAGACCGGCGCCGTTACCAGACCATTTATGCCCGGCAGGCTGGGTCGGCGGCGGCCCCAACCGCCGGTCTCCATTTTTCACACCAACTGCTCGGCCGAATCGCAGCAATGGGTGTGAATGTGGCGACTGTTCTCTTGCATGTCGGCCTGGGAACATTCCGCCCGGTGGAAGTGGAAGATATACGCAGACACCACATGCATGCGGAGTATTACGAAATACCGGAGCCATCAGTCGCAGCCATCGAAAAAGCCAGGGCTCGGGGCGGTAAAGTGATCGCCGTGGGCACGACCACCACCCGCTGCCTGGAAAGTGCATCAGGGGACGGTGGGAGTGTCAGGTCCGGCTCGGGGTGGACCGATATCTTTATCTACCCGGGATACCGTTTTAAGGCCATCGACGGCCTGATTACGAACTTTCACCTACCTAAATCGACTTTACTGATGATGGTTTCCGCCCTGGCGGGACGGGAAAAAATCCTGAGGGCTTACCGAGAAGCCATTCGTGAAAATTACAGGTTTTACAGTTTCGGAGACGCGATGCTGATTATCTAGACTGTACATTTCGCTTGAAAAGAGTTAAAATGTTTCTTAGCTTTGAAAAAACAGGAGGGATCCATGGCTGTCCGCTTCTCCATTCTTCATCAAGATACGGCCAGCCGCGCCCGGCTGGGTCTTCTACACACCCCTCACGGGACGGTGGAAACTCCTATTTTCATGCCCGTAGGCACCCAGGCAACGGTCAAAACCATGACCCCGGAAGAAGTCTCTGAGGTGGGAGGCAGGCTGATTTTAAGCAACACCTATCACCTCTACCTGCGGCCGGGCCACGAACTGATCAGGGAGGCCGGAGGACTGCACCGTTTTATGCACTGGAACGGACCCATCCTGACCGACAGCGGTGGATTTCAGGTATTCAGCCTGGGACCCCTGCGAAAGGTTGCCGAGGAAGGGGTGACCTTCCGGTCCCACATTGACGGCTCAGAGCATTTTTTCAGCCCGGAAAAAGCCATGGAGGTACAGATGGCTCTGGGATCTGATATTGCTATGGCCTTTGACGAGTGTGCGCCTTACCCCTGCAGCCGGGAATATGCCCTGGAAGTTCTGGAAAGGACCACGAGGTGGGCCCGGCGTTGCAAGGATGTCCATAACAAAGCTGACCAGGCGCTATTTGGCATTATCCAGGGGAGTACCTACCCGGAATTACGCCTGGAAAGCGCAAAAGGGCTGGTTGAGCTGGATTTCCCCGGGTACGCCCTTGGAGGCTTGAGCGTCGGTGAGCCAAAAGATCTGATGTACGAGATGCTGGAATGCACAATACCGGTTTTGCCGGAAGAAAAGCCGCGCTACCTGATGGGAGTCGGTTCTCCCGATTGCCTGTTAGAGGGGGTCATCAGAGGAGTTGATATGTTTGATTGTGTCCTGCCGACCCGGATAGCCCGAAACGGCACGGTCCTGACCCGACGGGGCAAGTTGGTGGTACGAAATGCGAAATACGCCAGGGATTTTAAACCTCTGGATCCGGAATGTGATTGTTACGCTTGCAGGCATTATACACGGGCCTACATCAGGCATCTGATCAAAGCAGGCGAGGTATTAGGCATACGCTTAACAACAATTCACAACCTGCACTTTGTACTCAATCTAATGAAAGAATTAAAGTTAGCAATTGGTCAGGGGAATATTCTGGAATACAGGGATAGTTTTTTGAAAAAATATCTTGGAGTCTAGTTTTCAACAAAACCCTCTTTTAAAAAAGGAATTTTAAAAAGGAGGGAGAATAAAAAATAACGGGAAAGGAGGCTTTAGAATGAACTCCCAAACGATATCTTTGCTATATATTGTCGCACTGTTTGCAATCCTTTATTTTCTAATGATTCGCCCACAGCAACAACGTCAGAAAAAACACCAGGCGATGATCAAAAGTCTTAAGCCGGATGATAGAGTTACAACTGTCGGCGGAATCTTCGGTACAATCGTCAAATTAAAAGAGGACTCAATAATCTTGAGAATAGCCGATAATGTCCGGATAGAGGTCTTAAAAAACGCCATTTCCCAGGTTGCCGGCAAGGAAGAAGGAGCAGGTAAGGAGTAGGCGGAGGAGAAAACCGGCCGTCTACTCCTTTTCTTGGTTAAATCCATGGTTTACTTACGTTGGGGACATTCCTTCCCGGCTAAACAATAATATACGTAATGGATATACCCAAAAGGCTGTTCCCTGTACTTTTACCTTTCCTTATTGATATAAGGGGGTTATCCGTTCATGATCACACTGGAAGATATTAAAAAAGATCCTGTGATCGATGCTTTTATCCGGAAAGGAAACAAGTATTTGAGTGTTTTGGGTTTCACCGAGCACAGTTACCGCCATGTCAGCCTGGTTTCGAGTATAGCCAGGAACGTTCTGGAACGTTTGGGATATCCTCAAAGGCAGGTTGAACTGGCCGCCATTGCCGGATATATGCATGATCTTGGGAACGTTGTCAGTCGCAATGAGCACGGGATCTCAGGGGCAGTGATAGCTTATCCGATCCTGATGCAGATGGGTATGCACCCGGAGGAAATTGCCACTGTGATCTCAGCAATCGCCAATCACGAAGAGCAGTACGGCCATGCTATCAATAGCGTAGCAGCGGCCCTGATCGTGGCTGATAAGTCCGACGTGCACCGCTCAAGGGTGCGGAATTCGGACTTTGCTACATTTGATATCCATGACCGGGTCAACTATGCCGTTGAGCACTCTTTTCTCTGGGTTGCCGACGATAAGCGCACGATCACAATGGAGTTGACCATTGACATTGACATCTGCCCTGTCATGGAGTACTTTGAAATTTTCCTGAGCCGGATGATTATGTGCAGGAGAGCCGCAAACTTCTTAAAGTGTAAATTCGAACTGGTGGTTAACGGGGCCAAGCTGTTGTAGAATATCTTTAGATGACGCACAAGGGGGAGTAGAGCCAAATGAAATGGGACAAGATCCTGAAATTGCTGGGAATTATCCTGGTCGTAGCGGTTGTTGCGGTGATGGCCGTAAAACCGTTAATTCCAGGTGTGCAATGGCTTCCGTTTACAAATCAAATCAAGCAGGGGCTTGATTTGAAGGGAGGCGTCCACGTAGTCCTGGAGGCTAAGGATACGCCGGATGCGCCGGTTACACCGGACCGGGTTAAGCAGGCTATGGCCATTATTGAAACCAGAGTGAATGCCTTCGGCGTGGCTGAGCCAATTGTGCAAATGGAAGGCTCCCGCCGGATTATTGTCGAACTGGCCGGCATTAATGACCCCGATGAAGCTGTACGCAACCTGATTAAGACGGCCTACCTGGAGTTTAAAACAGAGGATGGAACAACCGTGCTTACCGGTCGCCAGTTAAAGAACGCCGTGGAGGGAAAAAATCCCCAGACCGGCGAGGCTGAAGTTAACCTGGAGTTTGAACCGGACGGCGCAAAAATTTTTGCGGAAGTGACGGCTAAGAATGTGGGCAAACGCCTTGCCATTGTCCTGGACGGAAACGTGATCCAGTCCCCGGGCATAAGGGAACCAATTCCCAACGGCAGAGCACAGATATCACCCTATGAATCACTTGATGAGGCGCATAATATTGCCATCCTGCTCCGTTCCGGCTCGCTGCCGGTTAAGCTGGAAGTAATGGAGGAACGGACTGTGGGGCCGACTTTAGGCGCGGACTCCCTGGACAAATCCGTTAAAGCCGGAATCGCCGGAATTATTGCAATTCTGGCCTTTATGATTATCTATTACCGGGTACCCGGGCTGGTGGCCAATCTAGCCCTGTCGATTTATACACTGCTGGTATTAATTATTTATGCCGCTCTTAACGTGACCATGACCCTTCCGGGCATTGCGGGATTTTTGCTCTCCCTTGGGATGGCGGTGGACGCCAACATCATTATTTTCGAGCGCTTAAAAGAAGAACTAAAGAGCGGCAAGACCTTGCGCTCCGGCATTGACGCCGGTTTTAAGCGGGCCTTTGTGGCGATCTTGGATTCAAACGTAACCACCCTGATCGCGGCGGCCGTCCTTTACTACTTTGGAACGGGACCGATCAAGGGTTTTGCCATAACGCTTTCAATCGGTATCCTGTGCAGCATGTTTACGGCCATCACCATGACCAGGTGGCTTCTGCACCTGGTGGCAGCCAGCAACCTGGCGCGCAATAACAAATTGTACGGGGCATAGGGGGAGATTAAATTGTTAAGTTTGCGTGAAAGGATGCCCTTTCATTTTATTAAACTAAGGAAAATTTGGTATATCTTCTCTTCAGTATTGATTATACCCGGGCTTATATTCCTTTTCAGCCAGGGTCTTCAACTGGGCATTGACTTCACCGGGGGTAACCTTATGGATCTTCGATTCAATCAGGCAACTTCCGTGGAGCAGGTCCGGGAGGTATTAAGTGGCTGTGGTCTGGGAGATTCGTCTATTCAACAGAGCGGTGAAACCGATTTTATTATCCGGACCAGTGAACTTTCCGAAGATCAAAATATTAATCTCGTTCAAGCGCTGAAGGCCAATTTCGGTGAGTTTACCATCCTGCGCAACGAGCGGGTGGGGCCGATCATGGGGCGCGAACTGCTCAATAAAGCGCTGGGAGCGCTGGTTGTAGCCTCAATCTTAATGATCTTCTACATCAGCTGGCGCTTTGAGTTTAAGCAGGGACTTGCTGCTGTGCTGGGATTGCTTCATAACGTTCTCTTCGTGCTGGGGGCCTTTTCCATTTTCCAACTGGAGGTGGACAGCGCCTTCGTAGCCGCTATCCTGACCATTATCGGCTACTCAATTAATGACACCATCGTGATTTTCGACCGGATCCGGGAGAATATGCTCAATAAAAAGAAGGGGGAAATTCTGGAGGATGTCATCAACATGAGCCTCTGGCAGACCCTGGCCCGTTCTATTAACACCGTGCTTACTGTAGTCATGGTCCTGGTTGCTCTGTTGCTGCTTGGCGGGACGACCATCCACAACATGGTCCTGGCTCTACTAATCGGTGTTGTCTGTGGGGCTTACACTTCTATCTGCATTGCCAGCCCGCTGTGGTATGAGATGAAGAAGTTGGAGACCCGGCCCAAAACCAAGGCAGCCCGTGTTTAAAAAATTTTCAACAAAAGGCGTGTGGGAAACCACCGCCTTTTTGTTTATTTGAGAGCATTCGGGATACATTAATAAAGAGCTTCGTACCAAGCACATTAAATTATAGAAGCACTCGGGGGGGTTATCAATGGAAAGGTGCGGTCAAAATCAGCTGCTCAAAATACTGCATGATAAAGTTGATGATCTTGCCCTGGGGATGGAAAAAATGAAGCTGGCCGAGTACGTACAACTGCTTGACAACCCCAGGCGGCTCATGTATATAAACTTTATTGCCGGGCTGGCCAGGGGAGTAGGCATTGCCATTGGTTTTACCATTTTGGGAGCCATCGCTTTGTATATTTTAAAAATTCTGGTCATGTTCAACCTTCCCTTGATCGGTGGCTTTATTGCTGAAATTGTCAAGATGGTCCAGTTAAAGGTAGGCCCTTAATTTACAAGCGTGGAGGTGGATGCGCGTGAATAACGAAATGCTTGCAAAGTATAAGCAACGTCTTTTAAGGGAGAGAGCGAATTTACTAAGGCGAATTGAATTTGTAGATGAACAGGGGCACGGAGGGCTTGGAGTTCCGCTGGGAGATTCTATTGGGGAACTCTCAACGTATGACAACCACCCTGCAGATATCGGCTCAGAAGTTTTTGAACGGAGCAAGGATTTTGCCCTGCGGGAAAGCGCCATGATTACAGTTGTCGCAATCGATAACGCCCTTGAAAAAATTAAAAATGGGACCTACGGGATTTGTGATCTATGCGGGGGTAAAATAGCTTCGGAAAGGCTCCTGGTGATGCCGTCCACAACCCTGTGCCATGACTGTAAGGAGGCGGAAGAAAAGATTCCGCACAGGGATGAGCGGCCGGTTGAAGAAGAGGTCCTGGGCAAGCCCTTTGCCAGAACCTTTACCGATGCTTCCGGAGCAATTATGTATGACGGGGAAGACGCCTGGCAGGAGGTTGCCCGCTATAGTGAAACCACGGATGAGTGGTCAAGAGGGGGTTCCTATTATGGCTATTCCGACTTTGACATAGTGGAGGACAGGGGCTCGGTGGAGGAAGTTGATAATATTCCCTACCAAGTGGGGGAAGACGGGATGTTTTATAAAAACTTCCAGGGAGTGGATGATGAGAGTTCCCCCGTGGAAAAAATCGACGTTGGCATTGAACATACAAAAGAATGATCCGATTACGGAAAACAAGCAGGTGAGTAAATGACTATCAGGGTTAAGAACCATGCGCAGGCATCCGAAGGGATTAAACTTTGTGCCGGCAGTCAGGTCGCTTGACAGCCTATTATGAATGGTGGATAATTTAGTAAACCGTTCATAATAGGAGGAATACAAGTGGAACGAAAACTGCTTCTTGCGTCTGACGGCTCGGATAATGCCCTTCGGGCGGCGCGGTTTGCGGTTGACTTGGTTTTGCTGGTGCCGGACCTGAGGGTCACGGTAGTGGTTATCAATGATGTTCTAGAGAAAATGAAGTATTACTCCACACTGCGGTCTCCTGTAATTTTTGAGGAAGTTGAAGTTCACTTCAGGAATAAAGCGAGGGACGCCCTGAGCAGGACCCTGGCGGTATTTGAAGCGCACCACTGCCAGGCGGAAGGTGTCATTAAAATGGGCAATCCTCCCCAGGAGATCATTAATCTAGCTAAAGAGGGCAGTTTCAGTCAAATTGTAATTGGCAGTAGAGGTCTGGGCAGCCTGAAAGGAATCGTCCTGGGCAGTGTGAGTACAAAGGTGGTGCAGTTGGCCAACTGCCCGGTAACGATTGTGAAATGATCTAACCTGATTTTTAGTGAAGTGACTTTTTCGTTTCGTTCGGACGGTTTGAATCCAGCAGTTCTTTTAGTTCCTGTTGCTGTTCTTCATTTAAGAGATCCTTTATGGCCAGGGAGTCCTGGGCGACTTTCTCCGTCATGTAGATAGGGGTTTCCGTACGCAGAGCCAGCGCAATGGCGTCACTAGGCCGGGAATCCAGTACCAGTTCCTGGCTGTTGTGCCACATGTGGATTTCCGCGATATAGGTGCCGTCCCGCATATCGTTGATAATAACCATACTTAGCTTTGCCTCAAACTGGTCGCAGAGGCTTTTTAAAAGGTCATGGGTCAGAGGCCGGTCCAGGTGGATGCCCTGCAGGGCGAGGGCAATGGCATGTGCCTCAAAGGGGCCTATCCAAATGGGAAGCGCCTTCAACTCTGCTTCATCGACCAACAAGACGACAGGGTTCATCATGACATCGTAGGCAATTTCCTTTACCTTCACTGGAATCATCTTTATTCACCTTCTTTCCAAGGCTAGGGGCAATAGGTTATCTCTACCTGTATTCTAAAAGCAAAAGCCTTGGAATGTCAAACTTGTTTTAGAGCATGGACACTGTTGTCGCACTGTTAAACGTATGCTATACTTTTTTTAAGCAGTCTAGATAGAAAACCGGCGTGCCGGTGGGCAGCGGTATCGCCCGTGGGAATTCATCTGCTTGTCAGTGGTGAATTTCCCCGGGTTATTTAAATTTAAAAATGAGGATGTCCAAGAATGAACGATAAGCTCAGGGCAGCGCGTCTGTCCATCGCCTCCAATACCGCCCTTACTTTATCAAAACTGGTTGTGGGCCTTTTGATGAACTCTGTGAGTGTCCTGTCTGAGGGAATTCATTCCGGCCTGGATTTGATAGCAGCTCTGATCGCTTTTTTTTCGGTCAGGGAATCTTCGAAGCCGGCTGATGAATGTCACCCATTCGGTCATGGTAAATTTGAAAATGTGGCAAGCATTTTAGAGGCTCTCTTGATCCTGGGTGCTGCAGCCATGATCATTGCAAATGCCTACCCAAAGCTCCGTGGAGCAGTGGAAATCAACTCTCTGGGACTGGGGGCGACGGTGATGGGTGTCTCAGCACTGGTCAATTATTTTGTGTCCCGGGAACTTATGCGCGTAGCTAGAAAGACGGAATCCCCTGCACTGGCTGCCGATGCATGGCACCTGCGAACAGACGTTTATACCTCGCTGGGCGTTCTTGCCGGAATTATTGCAATCAAGTTAACCGGCCTGACAATTCTAGATCCGATCATTGCTATAGGTGTAACCTTTTTGATCGTTCAGGCTGGAGTAAAACTCATTATAGACTCCATGCGCAGTATTCTTGATGTACAACTTCCAGAAACGGAGCAGCAGATTATCAAGGAAATCCTTTCCAAATTTTCGTCCCAGTACCTGGAATACCACGACCTGAGAACCCGGAGAGCAGGTTCCCAGCGGTTTATTGTCTTCCATCTGGTTGTTCCGGGGGGAAGGGCAGTCAGCAAGGTTCATGATATTTGCGACCAAATTGAAGAAGAAATTTGCAGCCGTTTTATGGGTGCAAATGTCATGATTCATACTGAGCCCTGTTACCGGCAGTGCAATAATTGCAACCAGGCCGAAGAGAGGATCCGAATTATGAATAATGATCTTACCAATTGTGATTATAACGCACAAGCTAAGCAGTCGCCGGAAGAAAAATAGTTTCCGGCTTTTTTTGTTTTTTACTTATATTTAACTAGATAAGTGACCATACTATTTAAAAAAAGGAGGTTGAAGGTGTTTATGACTTCAACGCTGGCGGAATATTTTGTAGGCGTCCAGCGCCGTCTGCCCGATGAGGCGGAAAGGGTGCTGAAAGCCCTGGATGAGCACGGTCCCATGAATAAAGAAGAATTGTCCTTGACCGCAAAAGTTAAAAGAGCTGTGCTTGACCATGTCGTCATGCAGCTGTATGCCCTTGGTTTGGTCGAAGTCGCAACGGAAGGAAAAAGTAAAATGTGCAGCCTGACAACACTGGGATGGGATTATATCAGCATCAGCAACGCCGGTTAGTTACTAACCGGCTTTTTCTTTTTCGGCTTAAGATGTGATTAATTATCCGGTTTAAAAGTTTGCGGCGAGTCTTCGCGTTGCCAAACAAGCCTGTGTAGATTATAATCTTATTATCTATGAAAAATATTCCCAAACAACAACCGCAACCGAAAATATGGCAGGTAAAAGCTTCTGCCCCGGAACTTAGCCTGATCTTTGCACACAAGCTGGGGATTAAGCCCATTACAGCCCAGTTACTGATAAACCGGGGCATCTATACAGTGGAACAGGGACGCGCCTTTCTTGGCAGCGAACTGGAAAGACTGCACAGCCCGCACATGTTGAAGGATATGAAAAAAGCTGTTGACCGGGTTTTGAAAGCAGCCGGGTCAGGGGAACAAATCCTTCTTTACGGGGACTATGACGTTGACGGGATTACATCAACGGCCCTCCTAACACGGGTTCTTCAACGCATCGGCGCAAACGTCCGTTATTATCTGCCGCACAGGCTTACAGAGGGCTACGGTCTTCACCTGGATGTTCTGCAAAAAGCTAGGGAAAAAGGTGTCAGCCTGGTTGTGACACTGGACTGCGGGATTAGCGCCCTGGAAGAAGCCTTATGGGCTGAAGAAAACGGCCTGGATTTAATTATATCCGACCATCACGAACCCCCGTCCGAATTACCACGGGCCATTGCTATAGTAAATCCCAAAAGGCAGGACTGCCTGTATCCCTTTAAAGAGTTGGCTGGTGTTGGCGTTGCCCTGAAAATGGCACAGGCCCTCTTAGAAGAGGCCGGTAAGGGCAGCGGGGCCTGGCAGGACTATTTGGACCTGGCCTGCCTTGGAACAATAGCCGATATCGTCCCTGTTCATGGGGAAAATAGGATTCTGGTTAAGCATGGCCTCTCCAGGCTCGCCTGCACAGTGAGTCCCGGGCTGCAGGCTTTAATGGCCGTAAGCGGCGTTGATAAGAATACGCTTAGCACCAGAGATGTGGGTTTTGGCCTCGCCCCCAGACTAAACGCGGCAGGCAGGTTGGGTAGCCCCGAAATGGCGCTAAAGCTTTTGCTGACGGATAACCCTGCCGAAGGTTGGGAGATAGCCAATGAATTAGACCGGGGCAACCAGGAGCGGCAAAAAATCGAGTCTGATGTTTTGGAAGAAGCGCTTAATCTGCTCCAGGAAAAACCCGGACTTCAGGAAGCACATGTGCTAGTTCTGGCATCAGAAAACTGGCATCCGGGCGTCATTGGTATCGTTGCCTCCCGTTTAACGGAAAGGTTTTACCGCCCGGTGCTGTTAATAGCTATAGAGGGAGGGAAAGGAAAGGGTTCGGCCAGGAGTATACCGGGCTTTCATCTATATAAGGCCCTTGAGCAATGCCGTAACTACCTTCTTAATTATGGTGGGCACGCTATGGCTGCGGGGTTTGCCATTGATAGTGGCAAGATTGAAGGCTTAGGCAAAGAGATAAACTGCTACGCCGAAAAAGTGCTCGATGAGGAAATAATGACGCCAAGCCTGGAACTGGATGGTATCATCGATGCAGGGCAGGTTAGCGAAGAACTGGTTAAAGAAATAGACAGACTACGCCCCTTCGGTCATGATAACCCGCGCCCTTTGCTTTGCTGCCGGAAGGCGATAATCCTGGAGAGCCGCGGAGTGGGCAGGAATGCCAACCATTTAAAACTAAAGCTGCGCGTTGAAAATAAGCCCCTGCCCTTGGACGGCATTGGCTTCAATCTTGGAGCTTATGCCGAAACCGTGGCAACAGCCGAAGCGGTTGACCTTGCTTTTGTTCCGGCCATAAACGAGTATAACGGCAGGCGCTCAATTCAGTTGGAGGTTAAAGACCTGGGTATTCCGGCTTCACTGGATCTCGCGAGCCGGGATGAAAGGCTTCATTTTGATCACAATCAAAGGTACTTAACAGACAGCCTGAAAACGATTACAGATCATCAAAAAGATTTGTTTGTACCCGAATTCATCCTGGAAGTCCTTTTGAATAATTGTGAAGCTTCAATTAACAAAAACAATCTGTTGAAAAACTTATTCCAAGGGGTAGCGCTGATAGATTGGCGCGGTATCGTCAACCGGCCTGCCCAACTGGTAAAACTGGCGGGTAGCGGCGGGCCTTCCCTGGTAATCACTTCCTGCGGCTATCAAACCATCGAACTGGCTCGTTTCCTTCAACTGGCCAGCCCCGCCTTACGCGATAAAACGGTTTGCTTGCATGACGCTGTTCCCGCGGAGCAAAGGGCTCAAATAGCTGTTGGGTTTCAAGCAGGGCAAATTAAAACTATCATTGCAACCCCGAACGCGGCCGGTTCTGTGGTCGAATATGCCCGGGAGGTTTTACTTTACCATCTTCCATATAGTGCCAATGCATGCCGGTGTGCAGTTCGGGCAATGCTACCGGACGGAAGTCTACATCTTCTTTTTGGCCCGGAAGACCTTGAAGATAACAAGGCCGGCCTGGAAGCCCTGGCGCCTGACAGAAACCACCTCGCAACTTTTTACAGGCTTTTACGAAGAGAAGAAAAAAGGGGCGCCCTGGAGCATTTAAACCTTGCAGAGATCACGCAGTCGATGATCTCCGCCGGCTTTCCGCATTTCCATAAGTATACAGCAAAGACTGCCCTTGATATATTGGAGGAACTGAGACTTCTAATAAAGTTGGATAAGCAGAAATGCTCTAGGATTAAGCTCTTGCCCACACCTTCTAAAAAGAGAGATTTACGGGAATCTAACACTTATCGTCATCTCCAGTTGATTAGAGAAGAATCTATCTCCTGGATGGAAAAACTTCTGAGCGATCCCGTGCCTTCTTAATTTAAAACAAGTAAACAACAAACAGTATGATCAACGCCAGGGAGGGTAAAACCATTGGATTTTAAGAGTAAGATCAGGGAGATAAGGGATTTTCCCCGGGAAGGGATTAATTATAAAGACATATCCACCCTCCTTCTCGACAAAGTAGCCTACAATAAGGCTGTCCATGAGTTGGCAGTACAGTGTAAACACAAGCAGGCCGACCTGATTGTCTGTCCCAAAACCAGGGGGTTAATAATCGGCGCCCCCCTGGCCTACATCCTGGGTACTGCATTGGTTGTTTTGGGCAACCCGGGCCAGATGCCGGGATCCGATCGTTTTACCTGGCATCTGGCCCAGGAGTTCGGGGGCGAGTCCCTCGAGGTCAACCAGGATACCATTCAACAGGATCTGAAAGTCCTGGTTGTTGATGAACTGCTTGCTACGGGAGGAACAACTGCAGGCGCGATTAAACTAATTGAAGAGTTGGGCAGCGAGGTGGTTGGGACGGTCTTCCTGATTGAACTGACCGGACTGGGTGGTAGAGTAAAACTAACGGATTATGATACAATATCATTGGTTCAGTACAATTATTAGAGGGAAATGATTGAACATGGAGAATCTCGCCTATCTCTTTTCCGGAGAACCTTTTGCTTCCCAGACAGAGGACGGCAAGCCGGAGGAAAAAGGCACACCCGCAAAATCTCCAAGCCTGGATAACAGGGGCTTACCGGAAGAATTATACCAAAAAATTAAAGCCTATAATTCCAAGGCTGATCTATCCGCCATTCAGGCTGCCTATGAATATGCAGAAATCGCCCACCGGGAACAAAAGCGTTTTTCGGGTGAGCCTTATATTGTCCACCCCCTGGAGGTAGCAAAAATCCTGGCGGAATTGGAACTGGATCCGGAGACAATCGTGGCGGGACTGCTCCATGATGTAGTTGAGGATACTGGAATAACCCTGGCGGATATTACAGAAAAGTTCGGAGATGAAGTAACACTTCTGGTGGATGGGGTGACCAAGCTCAGCCGGATCGAGTACAAATCCAAAGAAGAGCAACAGGCGGAAAATTTACGCAAGATGTTTTTAGCAATGGCCAAGGACATTCGGGTTATTCTGATCAAGCTTGCCGACCGTTTGCACAACCTTCGTACCCTGAAATATCACCCTGTACCCAAACAGGTGGAAATAGCCAAGGAAACGCTGGAAATATTTGCACCGCTAGCACATCGCCTGGGAATTTATCGAATAAAATGGGAACTGGAGGATTTATCCTTCCGCTTCAAGGAGCCGGAAAGCTATTTTGAGTTGGTCGATAAAATTGCCAAAACCCGCAGAAAGCGGGAGGAAAACATTCATTCCGTGATTAGCATTTTGATGGATAAACTGAGTGTGATGGGTATTGCAGCTGAGATCGAGGGCCGACCCAAGCACCTATACAGCATTAAGGAAAAAATGATTGCTCAGCAAGTAGACCTCAATGAAATTTTCGATGTAATGGCTGTGCGCTGCCTGGTGGAAAACGTGCGGGATTGCTATGCGACCCTGGGAATTGTTCACACAATGTGGACGCCCATACCCGGGCGATTTAAAGACTTCATTGCCATGCCCAAATCAAACATGTATCAGTCCCTGCATACAACAGTGGTCGGTCCCCAGGGGGAACCCCTAGAAATTCAAATTCGCACCATGGAAATGCACAAGACTGCTGAATACGGAATAGCGGCTCACTGGCGCTATAAGGAAGGCAGCAAGGGAGACCGTGAGTTTGATAAAAAACTGGCCTGGCTGCGCCAGCTCTTGGACTGGCAGCATGACTTACGGGATCCCAGGGAGTTCATGGAAAACCTGAAAATTGACCTGTTTGCCGATGCCGTATTTGTCTTTTCGCCGAAGGGAGACGTTATCGAACTGCCGGCAGGCTCGGTGCCCCTGGACTTTGCCTACAGGATCCATACCGATGTTGGTCACCGTTGTATAGGGGCCAAAGTAAACAGCAGGATTGTACCCCTGGACTATGTTTTAAAGAACGGCGACATTGTGGAAATCTTGACCTCGAAAAACAGTGCCCCTAAGCGGGACTGGTTGAATATCGCCAAAACCTCCCAATCTAAAACCAAAATAAAGCAATGGTTTAAAAAGGAACAACGCGAAGAAAACATTCTTAAAGGAAAAGATAACCTGGAGCGGGAGGCCAGAAAACAGGGGCTTGAGGCTGATTTAACGAAACCGGAGAAACTCCTGGAAATAGGCAAAAAGCTGACCTTTTTCAGCCTCGACGATCTTTATGCTGCAATCGGAGACGGCGTTGTCACCGCGAACAGCATCCTGAGCAAGATCAGAATGGAGGAGGCCAGAACAGAGAAAAGAGGACTGCTGGCGGAAGAAGTCCAGATTCTGAAAAACGAAGGCAGGCCACCTGCGGGATGGGGCAAGCCTACCCAGGGAATTCGGGTTAAAGGGGTTGACAACCTCTTGATCAGGCTGTCTCACTGCTGCAATCCTGTGCCCGGCGATCCCATTATCGGCTATATAACCCGGGGCCGGGGCATATCCATTCATCGCACCGAATGCCGAAATATCATCACTTATTTGCAGTGCGAAAGGGAGCGCCTGGTGGAGGTTGTCTGGGACAAGGAGTTTATAGAGCCCTTTCAGGTTAGACTGGAGATTAACGGATTGGACCGGGCGGGTTTCTTAAGCGATGTAATGGCCGTCCTCGTGGAAATGAAAATAAGCGCCAACTGGGTAACAGCCAGGGGCAAGAAAGACGGTGGGGCGGTCATTGATCTGGTACTGGAAATGAAAGGTCTGGAACAACTCGAACACATCATGAACAGAATTAAAAAGATTAAAGATGTTTATGACATGAAGCGAGTCAGCTTCAGCGGACAGCCGCAAAATCCGCTCAATTAGTCATAAGGAGGAAGTTTTTTTGCGTGCAGTTGTGCAGAGAGTTGTCCGGGGTTCGGTATCAGTAGAAGGCAGCATGGTCTGTGAAATTGGACCTGGTCTGGTCGTGCTGCTGGCTGTGGGACGCGGCGACACAGCGGGAGACGCCGGATATCTTGCTGATAAGCTTGCTAATCTACGCATTTTTGAGGACGAGAAGGGAAAAATGAACCTTTCGGTTCT
>DHTR01000088.1:33267-42596 GCA_002408725.1 Pelotomaculum sp. UBA5255 | reverse complement strand
AAAATGAACCTTTCGGTTCTTGATACCGGGGGGTCGCTTCTTGTGGTTTCCCAGTTTACTCTTTACGGGGACTGCCGAAAAGGAAGAAGGCCAAGCTTTACCGAAGCGGCTTTGCCGGAAGATGCGCTTGAGTTATACGATATATTTGTGAAAGCTCTAAAAGATTTGGGGCTCAGGGTAGCAACCGGGTGCTTTAGAGAAAATATGCTGGTAGAAATTCTGAACGACGGCCCGGTCACATTGCTTCTCGATAGTAAAAAAGGCTTTTAAACTTAACCGGAGGTGTCAAATGTCTATGATTCTAAATGGGTTTTCTGTGGGAGCTTTTGATACAAACTGTTACATCATCGGCTGTGAGGAAACAAAGGAAGGGGCTGTTGTGGATCCTGGCATGGATTCAAAAAAGATCTTAAAGAGAATTGAAGAATCAGGCTTGATTATTCGCAAGATTATCCTCACCCATGGTCATGTTGACCATATAGGAGCCCTTAGCGAGGTACAGCAGGCCACAGGGGCGGAAGTTTTAATTCACGCAGAAGACGCCGGGATGCTGACAGACTCTAGAAAGAATCTTTCTACCTATACCGGGCAAGGATTGGACTTTAAAGAGGCCGACCGCCTTTTACAGGACGGGGATAAAATCCAGGTGGGGAACATTGTACTCGATGTTATTCACACCCCCGGTCATACCAAAGGCGGCATCAGCCTCAAAGGCGATCCGGATGTCTTGATTACGGGAGATGCACTTTTTGCCGGGTCGATTGGTCGCTCGGATTTTCCGGGAGGAAGTCACACTCAGTTGATAGCCTCTATTAAGAATAGGCTTCTTGATTTCCCGCCCGAAACCAAAGTCTACCCCGGTCACGGTCCAGCTTCTACTATTGGGAGGGAAAAACGTTACAATCCCTTTCTTAGGTAGAACAAGATTCTTTTAAATGCCAACAAAGACTTTTTAAGTGAAAGCTTGATGGGAAAAACCCTGGTTATTTTTGTGAAGCTTTTTGTTTGCTTAGCTTCGGGAAATATCTAGTGAATCAGCTTGCCCGGGGTGGCAGGATCGGAGTGCTTGCCGGGGCAGGGGCCAGCTCCCTTTTCTTTCTCATGGGGAGCACAGTGTCCGCAATCGCAGGCCCCGTCCTGTTTTTCTTTAGGTTTAAACCCCGCTGAATCCAGCGCTTCCGTTACCTGAGAACGAATGTTTTTCAGATATGTTTTACGGAGTTCCTTTTGATCTTTTTTTTCTTCAGGGGAAAGGCCTTGCTCTCGCTCTTTGCGGGAAAGCCGATTGATCTGTTCGACCAATTCCTTCAAGCTCAAAATAATCACCTCTTCTTTATTATTATATCCTTATTCGTGTTTAACTTCCAGGAAACAGAACCTTATTGACATTACCTTGATTGACAAATCGAGTTCTTTTGCATAAAATGTTTGTCAGGTGATCAAGAGGCGCAAACTCTGATCCAAAATGATATTGGAAAAAGCAATGACCGGGAGAAGTAAGCGCATGGTTTTATGGCAGGGAGGGGAGGCCACCGACTGAAAGCTTTCCTCAATAGGCCGGCGTTAAAAAACACCCGGGAGCGGCCACCGAACGTGCTTATGCGCCAGTAGGCCGGCCCGGCGCCCCCGTTAAAGGGTTTAAAGGGATTACCAGAGGTTTTCCGAGCAAGGGTGGCACCACGGATAAAAATCCGTCCCTGGCTATGCTGTCGCATGGACCGGGACGGTTTTTTTGTTTCGTTTTTTTTGAAAGGAGGCTTTTATCGATGCTTACAACAAAACCGCGTGGCACCAATGATATTTTACCCGGAGAAGTGGAAAAGTGGCATTTCCTTGAGCTGCAGATTCGTGACATTTGCCGTGAATACGGATACTCAGAAGTTAGGACACCCATTTTCGAACATACCGAGCTTTTTCTACGGGGTGTAGGTGATACTACCGACATCGTTGAAAAAGAGATGTACACGTTCACTGACAGAGGTAAGCGTAGTATTACCCTGAGACCTGAGAATACTGCGTCTGTTGTCAGGGCTTATTTAGAGGAGAAGCTTTATGCCGGTCCACAGCCGGTTAAACTGTTTTACTGCGGCCCGATGTTCCGTTATGACCGGCCTCAGGCCGGTCGCTTCAGGCAGTTTCACCAGTTTGGTGTGGAAGTTTTCGGCTCGCATGACCCGGCGCTTGACGCCGAGGTTATGGCTATGGCTATGGATTTTTACGGCAGACTGGGTCTGCAAAACTTGAAACTACTCATTAACAGTGTTGGCTGCCCCAATTGCCGCCCGGGTTTGCGCCGAAAACTGCAGGATTATTTTCGCCCGCAAATGGAAGGACTGTGCAAAGTATGCCGGGAACGTTTTGAAAAAAACCCCTTGCGGATCTTGGACTGTAAAGAGGGCCGCTGTGCGGAGATCGGTGTGAACGCTCCAGTTATCTTGGACTGCCTGTGCAATGACTGCCGTGCTCACTTTGAGGAGGTCAAGCGGAGCCTTAATCTGTTAGGTCTATCCTATATTGTTGACCGTCGCCTGGTCCGCGGGCTGGACTACTATACCCACACAGCCTTTGAAATTACGGCAGCGGATATCGGGGCCCAGAGTTCCATCGGTGGTGGAGGCCGTTACAACGGGCTGGTGGAAATCTGCGGTGGACCCCCTGTTCCAGGTATAGGCTTTGCCCTCGGAATGGAGCGGATCATTTTGACCATGGAGCGCCAGGGAATTGACCTGCCGGGCGTTTCGCGGCCTGAAGTCTTTGTGGTTACGGCTGGTGAGGCAGCTGCCGCTGAAGCTTTTAGGCTGCTTTTCAAACTACGCTCCGGAGGGATTTCTGCAGACAAGGATTATTTAGGCAGGAGCTTGAAAGCCCAGATGAAATTTGCGGGAAAAACCGGCGCCCGGTACGCGGTCATTGTTGGTGAGGAGGAACTGAAACAAGGTAAGGTGATGGTCCGGGACATGAATGCAGGGGAACAGGTAGCTATAGCGTTAGGTGACGTAGTGCAATATTTAAAGGGTAAAAAGCAACCAAAATAAAGAGCAGAATTTATAAAGGTAAATCAGGCGGGAGGGGCTTTAGAAGATGTTCGCAGATCAGGAAAAAGAATGGTATGACCGTAACCAGATTGATTCTATGGAGGGCTTAAAGCGCAGTCACTGCTGCGGCGAATTAAGAACTGACCACACCGGAGAGATAGTAGTTTTAATGGGCTGGGTACAGCGGCGCCGCGACCACGGCGGCCTGATTTTTATCGACCTTAGAGACCGCAAGGGATTGATCCAGGTCGTATTCAGTCCCGATTCGCACCAGGAGGCCTTTAATAAGGCAGAGGGAGTGCGCAGTGAGTATGTGCTGGCCGTGCGCGGGTCCGTCCGGAGGCGGCCGGAGGGAACGGCCAACCCCAACCTGGCCACAGGTCAGGTAGAGGTGCTTGTCCATGAACTTCGGGTTCTAAACAGGGCCAAGACGCCGCCATTTTATATTGAAGACGGCGTGGATGTGGACGAAAACATGCGACTGCGCTACCGCTACCTCGATCTGCGCCGGCCGGAGATGCAGAAGTCACTTATTTTACGCCACCGGGCAGCCAAGTCGGTCCGCGATTTTTTGGATGAACATGGTTATTTAGAAGTCGAAACGCCTATGCTAACCAAGAGCACACCGGAAGGCGCACGAGATTACCTGGTGCCCAGCCGGGTAAATCCCGGTAAATTTTACGCGCTCCCACAATCCCCTCAACTCTATAAGCAAATTTTGATGGTGGCGGGGTTGGACCGGTATTATCAAATTGTGCGCTGTTTCCGGGACGAGGACCTGAGGGCCGACCGCCAACCGGAGTTCACGCAAATAGATATCGAGATGTCATTTGTCGACGTGGCTGATGTTCTGGTATTGATGGAAGAGCTTGTGTCAAGGCTCTGCCGGGATACAACCGGATTAAATGTTCCCCGGCCGTTCCCCAGGCTGTCATATCAGGAAGCCATGGACCGTTTTGGATCTGATAAGCCCGATACCCGCTTTGGACTGGAACTAAAAGATATCTCAAGCATTGCGGCTGGCTGTAACTTTAAAGTTTTCGCCTCAGTCGTAGCCGGGGGGGGACAGGTCAAAGGGATTAACGCAGTGGGTTGCGGATCCTTCAGTCGTAAGGAAATTGATGATCTCACCGCCTATGCCTCAATCTACAAAGCCAAAGGATTGGCCTACTTTATCGTAACAGAAGACGGGGTAAAGTCGGCTATTGCCAAATATTTCAGTGACGGGGAGCTTCAGGCAATATTGGACAAAATGGAGGCCAACCCTGGAGACCTTTTGCTTTTCGTAGCTGATCAGCCGCAGGTGGTGGCCGATTCCTTGGGCGCATTGCGTCTAAACCTGGCTGAACGCATGGATTTGATTCCCGGTGACGTCCATAACTTTTTATGGGTTGTCGACTTTCCCCTGTTGGAATATGACAGCGAGGATGGGCGCTATGTGGCGATGCACCACCCCTTTACCTCGCCCATGGACAGCGACCTCTCTCTGCTTGAAAAAGAACCCGGCAGGGTAAGGGCCAAGGCGTACGACCTGGTCTTAAACGGGGTAGAGGTGGGTGGCGGAAGTATCCGGATCCACCGCAGGGATATCCAGGAAAAGATGTTTTCCGTCATCGGAATCGACCACAAGGAAGCAACGGAGAAGTTCGGGTTTTTGCTGGAAGCTTTTGAGTACGGCACACCTCCCCACGGAGGAATTGCCTTTGGATTTGACCGCCTGATCATGCTGCTGGCCGGAAAAGAGACCATCCGTGATGTGATTGCATTTCCCAAGACGCAGAGCGCAAGTGATTTGATGTCCCTGGCGCCCGGCTTGGTTTCTGCAACGCAACTTAAGGAATTGCATTTAAAACCGGTAGTAAAAGCAAAGCTTTAAAATGTATAAAATTGAAAGTTTTCCAAAGACTAATAACGATTCAAAAGCTATTGTAAATGGTTATCTGTTATGTTAACATTAAAGTGTCAATGAAAAGCCCTGCTCTGTGCGTGATGAACCTTGAAGTTTTTACCAACACAATTAAAATGGGAGCCTAAGCTCTGGATGTGGCTTGCATGCCTCTACTTGAGGAAACAAAAATCACCCAGGATGGCACCCACCTGCTACAGCAGGTTTAAACTTTTAGGAGGTCACGGCATTGGTGGGGTTTTTTAGTTGGGTTTGATGGGTTTTCAGCTCGGCTGGGTATGGCCGATGGCTGGAAACCCTTTAACTTTATTTTTTGAAGGTTTATTAGCTTCGTTGTTGAGGTGAAAGTAAAATTGCTAGATCGTTTTTCCCGCACGGCCATGATCATTGGCAAGGAAGGGCTTGCCCGGTTAATGAGCTGTAAAATAGCAGTTTTCGGGCTGGGCGGCGTGGGGTCTTATGTTGTAGAAGGCCTTGCCAGGGCCGGTATCGGTCAATTTCACCTGGTTGACTTTGACCTGGTAGATGAGTCCAACATCAACCGACAAATCCACGCCTTAACAGATACCATAGGCAGGTACAAGGTTGAATTAATGGCACAACGAGTCCAACAAATAAATCCCTGGGCCCGTGTTAGTACGCACTGTGATAAATATATGCCCGGCGGGGGTGAAATGTTGGTTCCCACAGACCTGGACTACCTTGTTGACGCAATCGACGATGTGGCGGCAAAGGTAGACCTTATCGTTTACTCAGTAAACAAAGGCATTCCAGTTATTTCCGCCATGGGCGCAGGGAATAAGCTGAATCCACGTAAATTAGAGGTAGCGGACATAACCCAAACATCGGTCTGTCCCCTGGCCAGGGCTGTCCGTAAAAAACTACGGGAGGCAGGCGTAAACCGGGGGATAAAGGTTGTCTATTCTACGGAAATACCCATAAGACCTATTTTACATAAAAATTTCGGGGCAGGTGAAGACGCCTCAGGGCTGGTGGAAAAACACGTTTGTGGAAGTATTTCCTTTGTACCATCCGTCGCAGGCTTGATTATTGCCGGGGAAGTCGTTAAAGATTTATTAGATGCCCATGTGGCTGACGTGCAATAGCAGAAGATTAAAATTAAATTAGAACTATATTTGCGATGATTGATCTAAAAAATAACAAAACATTATTTTTAGATTAATTTCCTGTTAAACTTTGCTTTCCTCGTGAAATTTGTTATTTATGCAAAGTGATGTAATGGAAGGTAAAATTAAGTGTAATTGACAAAGAGTTTTCATGGGTATTATAATTAAATAGGGGGTACGCGCCTTAAATGGCAGCAATTGCTTGACTTTTCAAACTATTTGACAAGATTGTATTGTTGTGATGTATTTGGAGTAGTAATACTATTAAAAGTAAAGGGGAGAGGAAGACTTTGGCCAGCGAGAAAATCATGGTATTAAAAGAATCTGACTTTAATCAAGTGATCAGCGAAGCCATAACCCCAATATTGGTGGATTTTTGGGCGGAATGGTGTGGACCCTGTAAAATGATTGGTCCGGTTTTAGAAGAAATCGCATCTGAATTTGAGGGGAAAGTTCAGGTGGCCAAACTGGATGTTGACGAAAACCAGAATACAGCGTCCAACTTTAAGGTGATTAGTATTCCCACGTTAATCCTCTTTAAAGACGGCAAAGAAATGGAGCGCTCTATCGGTTTTAAAACCAAGGATGAATTACGTCGCTTATTAAATAAATACGTATAAACGGCTGTTCGACACATCCAGCAAACCCCAGCCTAAAAAATATACAAACGGGTTTAAGTGTGTGCCCGGGGCATTTAAAAATCAAAATTTTGTCTGTAACCTGAGCACGTTTGAGCGTGCTATTTTTTTATTGTGGGATAAGATGACTATCAAAATCCTTATTTTCGATCTGATTTCAGGCAAAACTCGAATGAACAGGAGTGTGACGAATTGAACCTGTTTGAACAGGCCATGGAAAAAAATCTTTCCAGGAATGCTCCTTTAGCTGTAAGGATTAGGCCCAGAACACTGGATGAGTTTGAAGAGCAGGCTGAAATTGTTGGCAAGGGTACTCTTCTAAGGCGTTCTATTGAAGCCGATAACTTGATGTCCGTCATTTTTTTTGGTCCTCCGGGAACTGGAAAAACGACTCTTGCCACTATTATTGCGGGTATGACCAGGGCTCGTTTTGAAACCATTAACGCCGTGATGGCAGGGGTGGCGGATATCAGGCGGGTCGTCGAAGAGTCCAGGGAGAGGTGTTCGCTTTATAACGAAAAGACAATCCTGTTTATTGACGAAATCCATCGTTTCAATAAGTTGCAGCAGGATGCGTTACTTCCTTTCGTAGAAAACGGCCTGATCACGTTGATTGGTTCCACCACTGAGAACCCCATGTTTGCCGTTAACCGGCCACTTCTATCCCGTTCCCAGCTGTACCGCTTTAATCTACTCTCCAGGGAGGCCGTAATCCGGCTTTTAACAAAAGCGCTCCAGGACGAGGAAAGAGGATTGGGGGGATACTGCACGGAGGTCCTCCCAGAGGCACTGGAGCACCTGGCTGAGATAGCCAACGGAGATGCCCGGGTTGCTTTAAATGCTCTGGAACTCGCCGTTATGACCACGCCTGTGGACTCCAGGGGGATCCGTCAAATTACCCTTTCTGAAGCGGAAGAGGCCATTCAAAAACGGGTTTTGAGATACGACCGTGAGGATGAACATTATCATGTCATATCTGCTTTTATAAAAAGTATGAGAGGCACTGATCCACAAGCAACACTTTACTGGCTGGCCAGGATGCTCTACGCAGGAGAGGACCCGGCCTTTATTTGCCGCCGGATCATGATCCATGCTGCTGAAGATGTGGGGCTGGCTGACCCTCAGGCGCTTGTTGTCGCTTGCGCTGCAGCCCAGGCGGTCGACAGGATTGGGATGCCCGAGGCCCGGATTGTCCTGGCTGAGGCCGCACTGTACATTGCCACTGCCCCGAAAAGCAATTCCGTGTTTAAGGGTATTGACACGGCCTTTTCAGCTGTAGAAAATGAACGTGCCGAACCAGTACCACCCCACTTGAGAGGCACAGGTTATCAAGGAGCAGCGGCACTGGGGCATGGGCAGGGTTATCAGTATCCCCATCATTATCCAGGGGGATATGTGGAACAGAATTATTTACCCGATAATATGAAAGGTCGGGTATTCTACGAACCATCAGAAAATGGATTAGAGCTCGTAATCAAGAAAAAAATGAACACGTAGAATAAAAAGTCATTTTAGGGGAAGGTTTCTTCATAAAAAGAATTAGTATAAGAATGACATTATTAATGTAAAAATTAATGTAAAAAGGAAATTGACAAGCGGTATTATAGTATGCTAAGATAACCCAGAAAATAACCCATGAAAACAGTTGGTTTAGTTGTTAAGGGAGAAGGTTTTTCTTTATGCACAAGGTTTATTTTAATCACAGCGCGACGACTCCGGTAGATCCGGCAGTAACCGAAAAATGATCCGTTATATAACCGGAAAATATGGTAATCCCTCCAGTTTCCACGTATACGGGTCTAGCAGCGTGCTAAGGTATCCCTTGGTAAAAATATGAAGGGGGTGCTTTTTTGCGGCTCTCCAGCAGGGGGCACTACGGCCTGAAAGCCATGCTTGACCTGGCGCAAAATTTTGGGGAAAAACCCATACCTCTAAAACGTGTGGCTGAACGGCAAAACGTATCGGAACATTACCTAGAACAACTTATTGCGATGTTAAAAAAGGCGGCACTTGTGAAAAGCGTACGTGGAGCACAGGGTGGCTATCTTTTAGCACGGGAGCCTTCTCAAGTTACGGTAGGAGATGTTTTTCGCGCAATGGAAGGGCCTGTTGCGCCCCTGTACTGCGTCAGTGAAGAAGACCCGGGTGACTGTGATGAATCCGATTATTGTATCACCCGGTCCGTTTGGGCAAGGGTTCGTGACGGTATTGTCGCTGTAATTGATTCCATTACGCTGGAGGACTTATGCCGCGAAGCGGAAGAAGCACTAAATAGAAGAGGGCGTGCCTGAAAAGCGTAAAAATGCCGATAATTTAAGAAGAGAATTGGTTTACATCTTAATGGATGTCAAATAGAGGAGGCCTGAATGTCATGTATAGCGAGAAGGTAATGGATCATTTTAAAAACCCCAGAAATGTTGGAGAGATTCCTGACGCTGACGGTATTGGCGAAGTGGGAAATCCTGTTTGCGGTGATACCACCAAGATTTATCTTAAAATTGAAGGAAATGTGATTAACGACATCAAGTTTAAAACATTTGGCTGCGGCGCGGCTATTGCTTCCAGTAGTATGCTGACAGAAATGGCAAAGGGAAAGACTATTGAAGAAGCCCTTCAAATTACC
>DHTR01000088.1:32834-33052 GCA_002408725.1 Pelotomaculum sp. UBA5255 | reverse complement strand
CTTCAAATTACCGATCAGGCGGTTGCGGATATGCTGGATGGCCTCCCGCCCCAAAAGATGCATTGTTCGAACATGGCGGCAGATGCCATGCATAAAGCCATAGAAAATTACAAGCAAAAAAAGGGAGCTTAAAACGGGCTCGAAGACAAGAATATGGCATGAAAAGGTGAATCCGGTGGGAGATAGTAAAAGGGTAGTTGTGGCAATGAGCGGCGGGG
>DHTR01000088.1:31953-32640 GCA_002408725.1 Pelotomaculum sp. UBA5255 | reverse complement strand
GGATAGTTCTGTCACCGCCGCTATTTTACTAAAACAGGGTTATGAAGTAATCGGTGTCACGATGCAAATCTGGGATACCGGGCGTACCGAGGTAAGTGGGAAAGATGATGGATGCTGCTCTCAGGATGCAGTTGAAGATGCCCGGCGGGTCGCCGATAAACTTGGCATTCCATTTTATGTCCTGAACTTCCGGGATATTTTTGAGGAAAAGGTAATCCGGTATTTTACATCGGAATATCTTTGCGGTCGCACACCCAACCCCTGTATAGCCTGCAACCGGTACGTTAAATTTGAAGCGCTTTTAAACAAAGCCCTTGAGCTTGGGGCTGGGTATATGGCTACCGGGCATTATGCGCGAATAGGTCACAGCGGCGAATACGGCCGTTATACGATCCGCCGCCCGGTCGACCGGAAAAAAGACCAAACCTACGTCTTGTATGGGATGACCCAGCGCCAAATTGCCCATACCTTGATGCCTTTGGGGAAGTACACAAAAGAGCAGGTGCGGGAGATGGCGACAGACCTGGGTCTGACGGTTGCTGACAAAGCTGAGAGCCAGGATCTTTGCTTTGTCATGGAGGGCAGCTACCGTGACTTTCTCCGGGAAAAAACAATAGATTTTAAGCCTGGGCCGTTTTTAAACTTAAACGGTGATGTGATCGGCACGCACAGGGGAATTCCTTTTTA
>DHTR01000088.1:26969-31779 GCA_002408725.1 Pelotomaculum sp. UBA5255 | reverse complement strand
GGAATTCCTTTTTACACCATCGGCCAGCGCAGGGGTTTAGGCCTGGCGGCAGGGGAGCGCCTTTACGTCGTTCGTATCGATGTTAAAAACAACACCATTACACTGGGATCCGAAAAAGCCATCCTGGGCGATGGCTTGATTGCAGAAGATGTAAACCTGATCCTGTTTGAAGAACTGACTGGTTCCATGGAGGTCGAAGCACAAGTGCGTTACAACGGAAAACCGGCGAGGGCCATTCTAGATTCCATTGCCGGGGGTGCTTTGAAAGTCCGTTTTTTTAATCCACAGCGCTCCATCACTCCGGGGCAGGCGGTTGTCTTTTATCATGGGGATTTTCTGGTTGGAGGAGCAACCATCGGGCGTTCATTAAACAATACCCAGTTCTAATCTTTCTGGCGATATCTAAATCTTCACTTTGTTGACAGTCCGGCCACCTTTAGATGGTGGTTTCATTTATTTTTGATTCGCATTTTTTGTACGCATAGTGGACATAATAGCTATTAAAGGTGCAAAAATCGGCCAGTTATTGGAGTTTAGCCATGAATTTACTGGGGGGCGAAATATTTTGAGATGCCCGGTATGTGGTGGAAAGGCCACAGGGAAAGTAGGTGTCGACCAGTTTTACTGTTGGGACTGCTGCGTTGAATACCGGATCAATAAGGAAGGCGTTCAGATTTACGAGGTTGCCGAGGACGGGAGCCTTGTCGCTTTTGACCCGCAAAATGAATTCTTACTTTAAGAGGGACGGGGGTGACCTAAGCGTGCGAACGACTTTTTGGAGAGGCATCATAGCCGGAAGTATTCTGGGGGCAGCCATGAGCATGATGGCTGGCGGGATGCAAAGACAGGGGAAAAAAAGCATTCTGGGATACAATTCAAGGAAGGGCAGAAACCGGGCGAACAGAATGATGCGGACAGTCTCAAAGACAGTAAACGACCTCATTAGATAAGACTTTTGAAAGTGGGGAGACCAATCTCCTCACTTTTTTCTTGGTGGTGAGAAGATGGCCTGGTGGAAAGAGCAGAAAACAGGGCGGGTGTTTTTGTCATTAATCCTTGTAGGGATTGCCCTGTATTTTCTATGCCTGTTACGGGGGTTGTTACCTTCCTTTATTCTAGCTGCCCTGATCACCTACCTGGTTTACCCCCTGGTATTTGCTATAGAAAAAAGAGGCACACCAAGGGTATACGCCATCCTGATTTCCTATCTCGCACTTTTTTTTATAACAGCGGGTTTATTCATGTATGTGGTACCGCAGATAGTTAGACAACTTAACGGTCTGGAGGAAACAATTCCTCTGTATACAGAACAGTCCTATCAAGTAGCCCGGTCTATCCAGGAACGCTTGACAAACCTGGGTATTGGTGACAGTGTCAGACAGGTATTTGATGAAAGGGTCTCCTGGTTTGAAGAAAACATGATCCAGTTAATCCGGAGAGTCGTGGCCGCTCTGATCGGTACGGTTGGTTATGTGTTTAAAATTCTTCTGGCCCCCTTCCTTGCTTTTTACTATTTAAAAGACATTGAGTATATCCATCGTAAAGCTGTTTCGTTTATACCTGAAGCAAGAAGGGAAGAAATTGTTCAATTATTGAAAGAAATAAACAGCATCTTAACCAGCTATACCAGAGGTTACCTGCTGGTAGCGGCGATTGTAGGGGGGCTAACCGCTCTGTCCATGGCCTTGCTGGGTGTGGAGTTTGCGCTCATGCTTGGTATTTTTGCGGGTCTGACCGAGTTAATACCTTATTTCGGCCCTGTCATCGGAGCTATTCCTGCCGTCGTCCTGGCCATCCTGCATTCAAAATGGCTAGCGGTAAAAGTTGCCCTTGTCTTCATAATCATCCACCAGTTGGAAGGGAATATTATTTCCCCTAAAATTCTTGGTGATAAAGTGGGACTGCATCCGCTAGTGGTAATTCTTAGCCTTCTGGCGGGAGGCGAGTTGTACGGATTGGCCGGTATGCTCCTAGCGGTGCCGGTAGCAGCGGTACTCAAAGTTATTATTAAATATCTTATCCACAAGATTAAGGGTTATAATTAAAAAGAAGGTGTCCTTGACATTGAAGAGGGATATTTTGTATAATTATAGCGCAAAAATATCAGCAACTTATCGGAAATAAGCATTGAAATGCTATAAGCCGCGAATGAAAAATGATATTTGGCCTTACTTTTAATATATTGTACTTTTTTATGGATTTATTTATACAGGAGGTTTTAATCTTGACCGGTAATGAAATCAGGGAGAGCTTTTTAAGGTTCTTTGAAAGCAAGGGACATAAAATATTGCCAAGCGCTTCCTTAATCCCCTTGAATGATCCCAGTATCCTGTGGACGGCAGCCGGTATGGTTCCCTTTAAGCCCTTTTTCACCGGGTCGGCCAGGCCGGAGTTTAGCAGGGTTACAACCTGCCAGAAGTGCATCCGTACACCGGATATTGAATCGGTGGGCAGGACAGCAAGGCATCACACATTCTTTGAAATGCTTGGAAACTTTTCCTTTGGAGATTATTTCAAGGAAGCTGCGATACCCTGGGCCTGGGAATTCGTTACTGAACACCTTAAGCTGCCGGTGGATAAGCTTTGGATTACAGTATATCTAGATGACGACGAAGCTTATGAGATCTGGCATAAGGTTGTCAAGGTGCCGGCAGAGCGCATTGTCAGGCTGGGAAAGGATACGAACTTCTGGGAGATTGGCGTAGGTCCCTGTGGTCCCTGTTCGGAAATATATGTGGACCTTGGCGCGGAAAGAGGCTGCGGTTTGCCCGGGTGTAAGGTTGGTTGCGACTGTGACCGCTACCTTGAAATCTGGAACCTTGTCTTCATCCAGTATTTTAGGGATGAGCAGGGAAACTATACACCCCTGGACAACAAGGGCATTGACACCGGGTTTGGCCTGGAGCGGGTTGCCTCAGTCCTGCAGGGCGTCTCATCCAACTTTGACACAGATCTCCTCAGGGAAATTATGGATTTTACGGCGAGCCTTTTTGGCCTGACCTATGGAACGGAGGAAAAGGTTGATGTTGCCCTAAAGGTTATTGCCGACCACTGCAGGGCAATTACTTTTGCTGTTACAGACGGAGCACTGCCGTCCAATGAAGGCCGGGGTTACGTAATCCGGCGTTTGCTCAGGCGGGCGGTTCGTTTTGGAAGGCTCCTGGGCATCCAGGTACTCTTCTTACACAAAGTAGCCGAAGCCGTGATCCGGCAAATGGGCAGGACTTATCCGGAACTCGTTGAGCGGCAGGACCACGTGCTCAGGGTTATTCGGAGCGAGGAAGAGCGCTTTGGGGAGACCTTGAGCCAGGGGACAGAAATGTTGAGCCGGATTATGACGGAAGCCAGGAAAGCCGGGAATTCAGTTGTTTCAGGGGTAGACGCTTTCAGGCTTTATGATACTTATGGTTTTCCCCTGGAACTGACCCAGGAAATGGCTGCCGAGCAGGGGTTATCCATTGATGTCGACGCCTTTGGAGAAGCCATGGAAGAACAGAGACAAAGGGCCAGGAGCGCCAGGCAGGAAGTCGAATATATCTCCGAGCGGGATGCCCTGTTCAGGGAAGTACGTGAAGCAAAGGGAGAAACCAGTTTTGTCGGGTACGACCTTTGGGAAGCAAGTGCTGTAGTCCTTGCGGTTTTTCGGGATGGGGAGAAAGTAAAATCTGCTGTAGCCGGAGAAGAAGTTGAACTGATTTTGGACGTTACCCCATTTTACGCCGAGTCGGGGGGACAGGTAAGCGATCGCGGGCAATTGACAGGGTCTGAATTAAACGTGAATATTGAGGAAGTATTCAAGCCTGTTGAGAATCTTTTTGTTCACCGGGGCAAAGTCGTAAGCGGTGTTTTAAAAGAGTACGATCAGGTGCTGGCACAGGTCGACCAACAGAGAAGGATGGCAATATGCCGGAACCACTCGGCCACCCACCTTCTGCACAAAGCGCTTAAAGAAGTGCTGGGCAACCATGTTAACCAGGCCGGATCCCTGGTGGAGCCCGAACGGCTGCGTTTTGACTTTACCCACTATGCCGCGGTTTCACAGCAAGAATTAAAAAAGGTTGAGGATACTGTTAATCGTGCTGTTATTTCCAACTTGACGGTGGAAATTGCCGAAACCTCGCTTTCAGAGGCACGGCTGATGGGTGCTGCAGCCCTTTTTGGGGAGAAGTACGGAGACCGCGTCAGGGTTGTCAAAATGGGTGATTTTAGTCTGGAGTTGTGCGGGGGAACGCATTTGCGCTCGACAGCGGAAGTTGGTTTGTTTAAATTAACTGGAGAAAGCAGTGTGGGGGCCGGGCTTCGCCGTGTGGAAGCGGTAACCGGAGAGGGCTCCCTGCGCTATATTGAGGCCAGGGAAGAACAGTTGGCCGGTGTTGCCAGGCTGCTTAAGGCAGCGCCCCACGAAATCATCCGCCGCGTGGAAGGCCTGCTGCAGGGCATCAAAGAAATAGAAACCGAGAATGAGGCCCTTCAGGGTAGGCTGGCCAGGTACCAGGTCAGCGATCTGACCAATCGCGTGAAAACCGTCCAGGGGATCAGTGTGCTTGCAGGACAGGCCGTAGCACCGGATATGGACAGCCTGCGGGGGATGGTTGACCTTCTCAGGGATAAAATCGGGTCAGGCGTGATTGTACTTGGAAGCGGCAGCGCTTCAGGAGATAAAGTAAACCTGGTGGCGGCAGTTACCAAGGATTTACTGAACCGGGGCCTTCATGCCGGCAAACTGGTCAAGGAAATAGCAGCCGTCGTCGGTGGCGGCGGTGGAGGTCGACCTGATCTGGCGCAAGCAGGCGGTAAAGATCTTTCCCGT
>DHTR01000088.1:26268-26784 GCA_002408725.1 Pelotomaculum sp. UBA5255 | reverse complement strand
CTGGATGAGGCACTTGATCAAGCCTACAGGGTTGTTGAAAGTCAAATAAAATAATCAAGAAAAAACCCGGCTATAAGAATCCGGGTTTTTTCTTGATTATGATGTAAGTGGATGTAATTTTAAGGAAATACTAATCTGTAGCACCGGTTATTTTCATACGGAAACTTCTGCAAGATTATAAATCATGGCTATTTCTTCGCATTTAGGGAATTTTGGGCAATTAACACATTCCTTCCAAACTTTTTGTGGTAACAAGTCTTTAGTCACGACCTTGAAACCGCACTTTTCAAAAAACTTTTGTTGGTATGTGAGGACAAAGACCTGGGGTATGGCCAGTTCACTCGCCTCTTCAAGGAACATGTTGATGAGTCCCCTACCCACCCCCTTTTTGGCGTATTCCGGCGCTACTGCCAGCGCCCTGATCTCTGCGAGATCTTCCCAGACAATATGGAGTGAACCGGCTGCTACAACCTTTTCTCCCTCACGGGCAATGGTAAACTCACGGAGGCTTTCATA
>DHTR01000088.1:25579-26089 GCA_002408725.1 Pelotomaculum sp. UBA5255 | reverse complement strand
CACGGAGGCTTTCATAGAGCAGTGTCCGGGGGCGGGCCAACATCAGCCCCTTCTCTGCATAGTAAGTTATTAAGGCGTGAATTGGCTCTACATCTGTAATTTTTGCTTTCATATATTTCATTAAAATAGTTCACCCTTCTCTGGAATTAGTCACTATTATATATTACTTAAACTAACCGCTCAATATCTTTTTGAAAGGGTTTTTGATGGTGAAGGAAAAGAACTTTCACTGGCGAATATATTAAAGATCGGAGAAATTTTCAAAACCAAATGATAACACGAACCTTTAATTATTATAAAGTTCATTGATACTGATGGGAAGGAGGCTAAAGAAATGTCCTGGGATAATTCAGAAAAGACCATGATGTTCAAGGTTCAGGCCGAGGAAATCAACCAGGCCCGTGACATTTTAAATCAGGTATATAAAGCTTTGAAGGAAAAAGGATACAACCCGATCAATCAGCTTGTGGGGTACCTTTTATCAGGTGACCCGGCCTATATCACCAGTCA
>DHTR01000088.1:11347-25362 GCA_002408725.1 Pelotomaculum sp. UBA5255 | reverse complement strand
AACGCCCGCAGCCTGATTCGCCGGCTTGAGCGGGACGAATTACTAGAGGAATTGGTCAAAAACTATTTAAACAAAAAATAGGATTGAACGGCAAGGAGATGGGATTCGTTGCATTACCGGGTTCTCGGGAGAACCTCTTTAGAAGTATCCCGCCTTTGTTTCGGGGCGCTGACCATCGGTTCGCTCCAGGCTAATTTGCCCGTGGCCGAAGGAGCAGGGGTTATCCGAAAAGCTCTGGAGGCAGGGGTTAACTTTATCGATACGGCAGAGCTTTATGAAACTTACGATTATATCCGACAGGCAATCCGGGGCTTTGAACGGGATGTCGTGATTACCTCAAAGTGCTACGCCTACACCTATCAGGATATGCGTACCAGTGTTGAAAAAGCCCTAAAAGAACTGGCCCGGGATTACATAGATATTTTTATGCTTCATGAACAGGAATCAATTCTGACCATCAGAGGGCACTGGGAAGCAATCGAATACCTCTTAGAGGCCAAAAAGAAAGGCACTGTCCGTGCCATCGGCATTTCAACCCACCACGTGGAAGGTGTCTTAGGCGCCGCCTCAGTTCCTGAAATTGATGTCATACACCCCCTGATCAACATGTCAGGGATAGGCATCAGGGGGGGTTCGGTGGAAGATATGCTCAAAGCCATCAGGGTGGCCGCAAGGGCCGGCAAGGGTTTATACGCAATGAAAGCACTGGGTGGTGGAAACCTGCTTGAGCGGACGGAGGAAGCTTTTGATTTTATCCTTTCCATTCCTGAAATTGCATCGGTTGCCGTTGGCATGAAGACCCTTGAAGAAGTGGAATACAATACAAGCCTTTTCAGCGGACAGCCTATACCGGAAAAACTTAAGTCCGCCTTGAGGCGCCAACCAAGGCGCCTTCACCTTGATGACTGGTGCCAGGGTTGTGGGAAGTGCATCTTGAAATGCAGATCCGGCGCTTTAAGCCTGTCTGAAGGCAGGGCTGTAGTGGACAGGCAGCTTTGTACGCTCTGTGGTTACTGCGCTCCTGCCTGCCCTAATTTTTGCATAAAGGTGGTATAATGTGCGTGTACTAGGCTTAGATCTAGGGGAAAAAAGAATTGGTGTGGCCCTGAGCGACCCCTTGGGCTGGACGGCACAGGGTCTGCAGGTGATTGCCACCAAAGGCTCCACGGAAGCCAATCTGGCAAGCATTCAGGAGATCGTCCGGCGGTATGAAGTCGAAAGGGTTATTGTGGGCCTCCCCAGGAACATGGACGGAAGTCCTGGCCCGGGGGCTAAAAAGGCAAAGATGTTCGCCGGCCGGCTGTCAAAAATACTGGGTATCCCCGTGGAAATGTATGACGAGCGATTGACTACCGTGGCTGCGGAGAGAGTCCTGCTTGAGGCCGATCTGAGCAGGACTAAGCGTCGAAAAGTCATTGATAAAATGGCGGCTGCTTTTATTTTACAGGGGTATCTCGATGCTCAGTCAGGAAAGGAGCAGAAGAGATAGCGCCTCAAAAGGCTGGTTAAAGCCACGGCTTTCTTGACAGGTGGAAAATTTTAATATAGAATGAGCTATAAACTTTTGAAGAGGTGAAAGTAGTGACCGAACAAGATGAAATCATTACTCTGGTAGATGAGGAAGGAGCAGAACATGACTTCACTGTCGTTGATATCATAAATGTGGATGAATCTGAATATGCTATCCTGCTGCCGGTAGAGGAAGAAAACGACGAGGCAATTATTCTAAAGTTTACCCACGATGAAGAAGGAAATGAACTGCTGGTTGATATTGAGGACGATGATGAGTGGGAAAAGGTTGCAGATGCCTGGGAAGAAATGCTTGCCGAGGAAGAGGTAGAGTGAGCCTTTAGAAAAACAAGCTGGTTGCGGGATTAACCCGATCCGGCTTTTTTTATAATCGAGGTGTATTGTGATGTCCATCAAAACCGCCCGCATAATAGTAAGCCTTCTCTTTGCTGTAGCGGTTATTTTACTCATCTTCTTTTTTACTTCCGGTTTTTTTTCGACAGCCTCTGAGAAGGTTTTGCCGGGAGTGGAAGTGCTGGGTGAAAAACTGGGAGGGCTAAACAGGACAGAAGGAACAGCCCGGTTGCTAGATCTGGAAAAGAATCTTCGGGCAACAAGGGTGGTTTTACGCTTTGAGGACCACAGTTGGCAACTCCTTTTAAATGAAACGGGGTTTGACCTGAACGAAGAGGCCGTTATGGATGCTGCCTTAAGTGCCGGCAGGCATGGTTCCCCTTATCGGCGCTGGCAGGAAAGGAGAATGTTTAATAAAACGGGGCTATCCCTGCTGCCTGTAATCGAGTTTGACAGGGATAAATTAGCACGACGGGTGAAGGAGTTATGCAGGGATATAATCGTGGAGCCCCGCGACGCTGCGTTTTCAATGAACCACAACGATACCGTTTCCATCGTTCCAGGTAAGAACGGCGTGGGTGTGAATTTAGAAGCACTCGAGAAAGACATTGCCGCTGTCCTTGTGAGCGGCTTAAAGCCGGAAGTGACCCTGCTCACGGTGCCACAGGCCCCCGCCCGTACAACCGCTTTCCTTGAATCCATGAATATTAAAGGCCTGCTCGGCAGTTATACAACTAAATTCGACCCGAATAAGGTAAGCCGGACTTATAACGTTAGCGTAGCAGCGCGGGCTTTTGATGATATGTTGATCTTGCCTGGACACGAGGTTTCTTTCAACAAGGTGGTTGGCCCCCGCAGTTCCGAGGCAGGCTATAAAAATGCACCCGTGATTGTCAACAATGAATTTGTTGACGGCCTTGGGGGAGGAGTCTGCCAGGTTTCCACGACACTTTATAACGCCATCCTGATGGCAAACCTGGAAATAGTGGAAAGAACATGCCACTCTTTACCTGTAAGCTACGTCCCCATCGGACGTGATGCAACTGTTGTCTACGATGCAATTGACCTAACATTTCTAAATAATACAGACAGTTATTTATATCTAACAGCTAACGTCGGCAGCGGGCAGCTTACGATTAAAATTTACGGCAACACAGCTTTTAAAAGAGATGTTACCGTTAATACCTGGATAACCGAGGAAATTGAGCCCCAGGTTGTTTTTGAAACGGACCCCAACCTTCCCAAAGATGAGCAAGTTGTTAAGCAAGAGGGCTCCAAAGGATTTAAGACAGCAGCCGAGAGGGTTGTAAAGCTAAATGGAGTGGTGGAAAAAAAGGAAAGAATTCCTTCCAGTGATTACAGCCCGGTGAACAAAGTAATTGCCATAGGTTCAATGGAGCAGGTCCTACCTCAAATTGCACCCTCCACGCCTTCTCCCGGGACAGATAAGCCGGTTAATTCGCCCCCAGAGAACCGGGTTAAGCCCAATGCTCCCGGCCAGGCCGGGCAGCCGACCGGCGGCGATACGAGCGGAAGCAGCGGGGTTTCAACAGGCAGCGGCCCGGGCAACAACACCAATATTACGGCAGGCTTGCCTCTTTCCGAAAATGATGCTACCGTAGACAACAACAAAAAGAATGGAAGCAGCACGCCGGAGTAGAGGGGAAAACAGGCCGGGGGGTAAAGGATAATAACCCCGGGAAATGAACCGCAAGAGCCCCAAACCCTTCCTGGCGCCTGATTCTGGAGTGTTTATGAGTTTCTTTTTCAACCAAAAAAAATGGAAGTGGCGGGCCGGAAAGTTTCCTGCCATCCGCCCAAATATTGTACTGGCCGTGTTGGGGCTTGCTTTTTTAGTGATGCTCTATGTACTTGTGGCTCTTTCACCGGTTACCTCCAAAAGCAGGGCCAGGGACATCGTGGTAGCTATTCCCCAGCAGTCCACGGCTAAACAGGTAGGCGCCCTTTTAAAGAATAGTAATTTGATCCGCAGCCCTTTCGTTTTCATCATCTATGCCCGGTGGAAGGATCTGGACGGGCGGATTAAAGCGGGTGAATACCTGTTCAACAACGGATTTTCTACTCCTGAAATATTACGGGAACTGGTGGACGGGCGGCTTGCCGTCGAAACATTCACGGTACCGGAAGGTTTTACAATAGCGCAGGTGGCAGATTTGCTTGGGGCAAAGGGCTTGGTCAACAGGGATGAATTTTTGACGGTTGCCGCGCAAGAAGACTTTACTTACTACTTTTTGCAGGAACGACCAAAAGGGGAGAGGCGCCTGGAAGGATATCTCTTCCCCGATACCTATCAGATCACCAGGGGTGACACCGTACACTTAATCATCGACTTGATGCTGAAGCGATTCGAGCGAGAGATGGAAGACCTGAATTACCCTGCGCAGGCGGAAAAGATCGGGCTGACCCTGCATGAAGCTTTGACCATCGCCTCCCTGGTGGAGCGGGAGGCCAGGATTGATGCAGAGAGGCCGCTCATCTCGGGAGTGATCCATAATCGCATGGATCAATCCATGCTGTTGCAGATTGACGCCACCATCCAATACGCACTGGGTACAAATAAGCCGCAAATCTATTATAAAGACTTGGAAATAGATTCCCCTTATAACACCTACCGAAATGATGGGCTACCGCCAGGGCCAATTGCCATGCCGGGCCGGTCTTCCCTCCTGGCTGCTGTGGACCCGGCCGAGACCGATTATCTTTATTACGTAGCAAAATCGGATGGTTCGCATGCTTTTGCTACGAACTTTGAGGATCATAAAGCCAACAAAGCGAGGTATCAACAATGATGCCGGAACTTCTAGCGCCTGCGGGAAGTTTGGAGAAACTAAAGGTTGCCGTACTTTACGGCGCGGATGCCGTCTACCTCGGTGGGCGGCATTTTAGCCTGCGCGCCGGGGCCGGGAACTTTAACGAAGGAGAAATGGCCGAAGGGATACGGTTTGCCCATGAAAACGGTGCCCGGGTGTATGTGACAACCAATATTTTTGCCCACAACAGGGACCTGGAAAACCTCCCGGAATACATTCATTCGATTCATGCGGCAGGAGTGGACGGGGTTATCGTTTCTGACCCGGGGGTTGTCGACATGGTCAGACAAATGCATCCAGACCTGGCGGTCCACCTCAGCACCCAGGCCAACGCCACAAACTGGGCCGCAGCGCGCTTCTGGAAAAAGCGGGGGGTGTCCCGGATTGTTCTTGCCCGTGAGCTCTCGCTGAATGAGATCAAGGAAATAAAAGAGCAAGTCGATGTGGAATTGGAGATCTTCATCCACGGCGCCATGTGCATTGCCTATTCCGGTCGCTGCCTTTTGAGTTCCTACCTTGCGGGACGGGACGCCAACCAGGGTGACTGCGCCCAGTCATGCCGGTGGCGATACAGGCTGGTCGAAGAAAAAAGGCCGGGTGAATACCTGGCTCTTGAGGAAGACGAAAGGGGTTCCTATATCCTGGGATCACGGGATCTCTGCCTGATTGAACATATTCCGGAACTAGCTCAAGCGGGAATCAACAGTTTTAAGATAGAAGGCCGGATGAAAAGCGCTCACTATGTCGCAACAGTCGTAAAAACCTACAGGGAGGCTCTGGATACCTATCTGGAAGACCCGGTTAATTATCGCTTCAACCCATCCTGGCTCGATGAAATCAGTAAAGTAAGCCACCGGGAATATACAACTGGTTTTTTATTTGGTAGCCCCGGCCCTTCAGGGCAGCACTACGGGGGTGAAATCTACCGGCGAAGTCATAACTTCGTAGCAATCGTCAGGGATTACGATGAGGTCTCCGGGATGGCTCTTGTGGAGCAACGAAACCGTTTTGCCATTGGCGATGAGGTGGAAATCCTGGTTCCTGGTGGGAAAAACTTTAAACAAAGGATAAATTCTATTTATGATCAGTCAGGTTGCCCCGTTGAATCCGCACCCCATCCTCAACAAATCATCCGGCTGCCCCTCGATAAGCCTGCACCTCCTTATTCCATGATCAGAAGGAGGGTATAAAACCCGGAATTTCAGGCCATCCTTAAAATATATGCCTTAATATTGTACGGGTGGATCAGAATGGATTGCTTGAGGCAGAAAAGGCTGGTCTATATTTTTTTTGCTTTCTTTCTGTGTTTTCTGGGACTGGTTTTTCAACTTTTCCTCATCCAGTACCGGGACGGGAATTTTTACGCTTGCCTGGCCCTGGAACAGGGTAGCCGATGGGTTTCCCTTGAAGATACCCCCAGGGGCAAGATCCTCGACTGTAACCGGATTTCCATCATCGGTGAACGAACGGAAGAGAGGGTTATATTATTTCCCATGGCCATCAGGAACAGGGCTGAAGTCAGCCGTGGCCTGGCTGAGATCTTGGGGGTTAACCTGGAAAAGCTAGAACCAGATCTATTGGAAGACACCTGCATTCTACCCTACGCTATCACACCAGATCAGTCGCGAGTGATTCAAAATAAAGGATGGACGGGCGTAATGGTTCTCCCGGTCCAGTTCCGCTACGGCGAGCAGCAGGTGGCTGCCCAGACAATCGGCCATTTGGGGAGGATTTCCGCCCCTGAGGAGTTTACGGGGCTGTCCCGCAGGAATAATAAAGCTTACCGTTATAACGACCTGGTGGGTAAAACAGGGCTAGAGATGTATTATGAGGATGTCCTGAAAGGCTTCAGGCCGCAGAGGGCGGTCCGGGTCTACGCCGATGCGGCAGGCAGGCTGCTGGGCGGGCCCGAGTTTATTATTGAAGAGCAGGTGGAAGATAACGCGCGGCGGGATCTTGTTCTTACCATTGATCTCCGCATCCAAAAGATCGTTGAAGAAATTATGGATCATTGTATTTCCAGGGGGGCTGTGGTTGTCATGGATGCGGGAACAGGGGATATCCTGGCCCTGGCCGGCCGTCCCAGTTATGACCCCGCTCACCCGGAAGATTATCTGGGCGCCGGACAGGGGGAGTATTTTCTTGATCACTGCACAGCGCTCTACCAGCCCGGCTCTGTTTTTAAAATTGTTGTTGCCGCTGCCGCCCTTGAAGAAGGTGTCGTAAGCTTCGAAAGCCCCTTTACCTGTCGTGGTGAAAAGGAGACTTTGCTTCGCTGTTGGAAACCGGAGGGACATGGTGAGATAGTGTTTTCTCTTGCTTTCGCTGAATCCTGCAACCCCACTTTCGCCAGGCTCGGATTACAACTGGGAGCACAAAAGCTGATTGAATATGCCGGGCGGTTTGGTCTGGATAACCAGTCTATCCTTGGCTACCCTGTACCTCGGGATACCCGGCAAGACCTGAAACAAATTGAAGCTCCTTACAACCTGGTAAACAGCAGCATCGGCCAGGGACCCGTGCTGATCACACCGGTTCAAGTTGCCTCAATGATCAATACGGTTGTTTCGGATGGGTTATACCGGCAACCCCGTCTGGTGAAAGAAATATCTAAAAGCAACGGGGAGGCCGTAAAAATAATGCATGCTGACCCGGGCAAAAGAGTTATATCCCGGGAAACCGCCGCTAAGCTGCGTGTGCTGCTGGAAATGGTCACGGAAGAGGGTACCGGGAAAGAGGCTTTAGTGCCTGTTTACGGCAGTGCCGGAAAAACGGGTACAGCCCAGGTCGGCGGTGGAAGTCGTAAGGTGAACGCCTGGTTTACCGGGTATGCTCCCCAGGCTAATCCCCACTATATCGTGACCGTTTTAATTGAAGGGGATGCCGACGGAAATGTAACAGCGGCGCCTGTTTTCAGGGAAATAATGGAGGGTATTTTCAAGCTTGAGTCAGACAAGTAGAAGGTTTGAACCGGCCTTACTAAAATTTAAGACCCACCTGGCTTTAGGTGGGCCTTAAATTTTAAAAAATGATCAATCCATGAGGACCCTTGGAATGTAGAGGGAGATGTCGGGCCAGTAGACAAGCACCAACAGTACTGCAATCATAATCAGGATAAAAGGAAGCACTCCCATGATCACTTCCTCCAGCCTATCCTTGGCCATGGCGCTCACCACAAAGAGGTTTAAGCCTACAGGCGGTGTAATCATAGCCAGTTCCATGTTTACCGTCATAACGACTGCAAAATGGATCAAGTCGATGTTCAGGATCTGGAGCATCGGCAGCAGGATGGGCATGGTAATCAGGGTGATGGCAACCGCTTCCAGGAATGTGCCCATGACAAAGAACATCAGGTTGGTAGCCAGGAAAAACATGTACTTGTTCAGGTTGTTTTCCGCGATCCAGCGGGCGGCCTGCATGGGTACCTGGTTGACCGTAAGGTACATGGCAAAGACCATGGCTGCCGCAATGATCAGGAAGATCATCGAGGAGATGTTGATGGAGCTGCGAAAAACTTCCCTCATGTCCCGGAGTTTCATTTCCCTGTAAATAAACATCGAAACAAAAATAGTATAAAAGACCGAGAGTACGGCGGCCTCGGTAGGCGTGACGATGCCCATGTAAATGCTGCCCAGGATAAAGAAGGGCAGAAAGGCGCCCGGCAGGGCTTTCAAGGATGCCCTCCAGCGCTCGCCCCAGGATGCCTTGGGCAGGCGGCCGTAATTATTCTTTTTAGCAATGAACACAGCGCTGGCAATTAGGATGGACGCCAGCATGAGACCGGGTATGAGGCCGCCCATAAACAGCTTGCCAATGTTTTCTTCCGTCACGATACCGTAGATAACCATGGTCACACTGGGCGGGATTAAAATGCCCAATGTGCCGGCAGCAGCCACAAGCCCCATGGCGTAGCGCTTGGGGTAGCCTCCCTCAATCATGGCCGGCAGCATAATAGCGCCGATGGCTGCGGCTGTAGCCGGGCTGGAACCGGAAATAGCCGCAAAAATAGCGCAGGCCACAATGGTGACCACGGCCAGGCCGCCGGGAAGATGGCCACACCAGGAACGCAGGGCATCAATCAGATACTTGGCAATACCGCCTCGGGACATGGCCACACCCGCAAAGACAAAGGCAGGAATGGCTAAAAGGGGTGGTGACAGCAGGGAGGCGAACATTCGCTGTACAATCATGTAAAGGCTGAAATCACTGGTCAAAGCTAGAATTGTTATGGCAGCCACCGCCAAGCTGATAGCGATGGGAACATTTAACAGGAAGAGAACAACAAAAATGCTAAAAAGCAGCACCGTCTCCATTGGTATGACCACCTCCTTTCTCCATTTCGTCCATCCATTCACGGCCGCCTTTCTTCAGGATATGAAAGAGCTTATCGATAAACCGGATGGAAAATAACACGCCGCTGGCAGGTATGATCAGGTTTATAATCCAGAGCGGAAACTGGCTGTCTGTGGAGCGCTGCCCGGAGCTCAGATAGGAGTTAACCAACTCGTAACCGTAATACGTGTAAAAAATGCAAAAGGCAAGACCCAGGGTGTTGGAGAAGATACTGATCATCCGTTTGATCCGCAGGGAAAACAGGTTATAAAACATGTCCACCTTGATGTGGTGATTGTCACGCAGGGCAACACACATTCCAAACAAGAGGCCCCAGATGACAAAATAAAGCGAAAACTCATCCAGCCAGGACTGGGGACGACCCCAGAAATAACGCAACAGGACGTTTAACATGATCATGCAAAGTCCGATAAAGAGCATACCACCCGACAAGTAGTCTTCAAATGCCGCGTAGGCCCGTTTCAAACGTTCCATTTTGTTTCTCACCTTCCTCATTTGTTAACAAATCAGGGCCTATGGAAAGAAGAGGGGACGGCCCGGTACACCCGGGCCGTCCCCTCAAGGGTGTTACTTGCTGTTCCGCGCTGCTTCGATATATTCTACACCAATCTTGTCACCATAACTGTCATAAACCGGTTTCATGGCAGCTATAAATTTTTCCCGGTCCTGTTCCGTCAGGGTATAGATTTCCATTTTACCGCTGGATTTTAATTTTTCAAAACTCTTCAAGTTTTCTTCGTCTGCCAGCTGACGCTCATAAATACTGGCTTCCTTCATAGCATCTTCAAGGATTTTCTTGTTTTCCGGAGAAAGAGAATTCCAGAAGATCGTGTTGGTGAGAACTACGTAATCCAGACGTCCGTGGCTGGAGATCGTCATGTATTTTTGTACGTCCTGGTAGTTCTGGGTATCAGTGTTGTTGAAGGTGTTTTCCTGTCCGTCAACGGTTTTGTTATTGAGGCCGGTAAAAACTTCAGCAAAGGCCAGTGTCTGGGAACCTGCTCCCAGGGCCTTGAACTGGGCGTCCAGAACACCGCCGCTCTGGGTTCGGAACTTCAGGCCCGCAAAATCTTCCGGAGTCCGCAGCGGACGCTTGGAATTTGTAAAATGCTTGGCGCCGTTCGGCCACCATCCCAGGCCGATCATACCCTGGGGTTCAAGGGTCTTCATTAGTTTCTGGCCGGTGGGACCATCGTAAAAATTATAGGCAGCCTGGTCGTTTTTAAACAAGAAGGGCATGTCCACAATCTGGAAGGCAGGTACAAAACCCACCAACTTGGTTACGGAAGGTGCGATAAACTGGACGTTGTTGGCCTTTAGCTGCTCTAATTCCTCTTTATCGCCGTATAGCTGAGATGATGGGAAAACACTTACTTTAATTTTCCCATTGGAATTCTTTTCAACAAGTTCCTTAAACCTTATTACAGCCTTTCCTTTTGGGGTGGAATCGGCTACAACGTGTGTAAACTTAACTTCCAGGGCCTTTTCCCCACTTGCTGACGAATCTTTTTCCCCGCAGCCAGTAAGGGACAGAATCATTAATCCAGCCAAAAGAACACATAAAAATAATACCCAATTACTCTTTTTCATTATTTTCCTCCTTGATATAACATCTCTTGGTTAATGATAAGTTATTTTTCAAACTCACCTCCCGGCTTAAATAGTTCCCAGTAACAAGATAATCCTTGAAACATTATTAACCTTGCATTAATGCAAAGAAAATAGAAAAACTGTCAGGTGACAATTTATCATATTTAAAACCACTGTGAAAATAGAGATCAATTTAATAAGTATCTAAACTGTCACAATATTCATAACCCTTAATGTATTTTACAATTCCCTATCAAAGTTAGAGCTATTGTAAATATAGGCTAAATGAGCTAATTAATACTAGAATCCTTTAAGTAAACACGTCACTTATAATTATGACATAGACTAATTATAATTAACAACAGTAACAAAAAAAATATTTTGTTCATAAAATTACTAAGATTTTATAATTTTTTGTTAATTCTAAATAGATAATTCACTAATTTAAGTTTAATAAAAGAGAGTAAAAAAGAATAAAAGAAACAACCCAACTTAACGGGTTGTTTCTTAAGACCCCATTTACCAACCTATCTTTCAAGGTTCTTCCACATAATTATAAATAAACAACGGTTTGCTATTGTTTTAATTTTTTGTTAGTAGGAAATAAAAATGCGGGTGAACAGTATGTCTTTTGATAAATAATAGGACGGGATTTATTACCAGTGCTCTTGTCATTCTTTGGTTTGATGTAAACATAATAGCATGTTATACCGTATACAATAAGGTATACGAGCATGGCCCCCAAAAAAAGGTCAAACCACTTCATTCAATTTCCCCTCCCTTCTATAACCAGCCTCTAGTTATATTGTATACAATATCCTGGTTTGCGCAACCCTTCACAAGATATTCGCAATTGTAAATTAATTTGGAAAACCTGAACAATATAGAATATAGCCGGTAGATAAATACAAAAACACATTGGAACATATCTGAAAACCAACAACGTCTTTGCTCAATAAAGAGGCCCACCTTTTTCGATGGGCCTCTTTTAAGAAAGTAGCTTTTCCAGTTCGCTCCGGTCGAATCCGACAACAACCCGGTCCCCCATAGTAACCGTGGGCACAGCCATGCGACCGGTTTTTTTCATCATTTCACTTCGCGCGTCGTTGTTTTCGGCAACATTTAATTCCTTGTATTTTACCCCTTTCTGCGAAAGAAACTCCTTCACGTGGATGCAATGGGGTCAGGTTGGGGTGGTGTATACTGTAATGTTTTCGTTCATCTCGGATCCTCCATTATTTTTTCTTATTATTGTTAGTTCACCGAAAAAATATGCAAAAAACAAAAGCCCACCCGCTTATAAAAGGTGGGTGAATAAATTTGAAGGCTAAATAGACTGCCATTACGCTGATCCAGGCCAGCAAAAAGGCAGAAATAATAAGGAGTTAGATGAGGTTTCCCTTTGTCCCGGTTCTATTTTAGGACATAAGCAAGCTCTTCCACGATATGGTCTATCTGGCTTAAGGTTAGATTACTAAAAAAAGGTAGGGCCAGGGTGGAAGCTGCTTCCCGCTCGCAAACCGGGTAGTCGCCCTCATGATAACCAAATTTTTTCCGATAGAAGGGCTGCAGGTGGATCGGCGTAAAATAAGGCCGGCAGTCAATCCCCCGTTCTTGAAGGGAATACATTACGCGGTTTCGGTTGATTTCCGGGGATAGGCGGATAACATAAACAAACCAGCTCATCTTTACATCCGGCGCAACATATGGAATCTTCACACCCGGCAACCTGCTCAGACGGGCGCCGTAAGCCGAGGCGACAGCCCTCCGCTTATCAAGGAGCTCACTTATGCGTTCCATTTGGGCTACGCCAAGGGCCGCGTTTAACTCGCTCATTCTGTAGTTGTAGCCCAGGCGCTGGTGCTCCAGCCAGACGCCGCCGGGATCCCGGCCCTGATTGCGCATGCTCCTGCAGAGTCCTGCAATATTTTCGCTACCGGTGAGAACCATTCCGCCTTCACCGGTCGTGATCTGCTTGTTTGGATAAAATGCAAACACTGAAATATCGCTTTCACTTCCAGCCATCCTTCCGTGGCAGCATGCTCCCAGGGCTTCACAGGCATCCTCAATAACCGGCAAATTATATATTTGGGAGATTTTTAATATTTTCTTCATATCGGCCGGATGGCCAAAAACGTGTACCGGAAGGATGGCTTTGGTTCGTTTTGTTATATAGTTCTCAATCAAGCCGGGATTTATATTTAAAGTCATCGGGTCAATGTCAACAAAAACGGGAACGGCCTGCTCAAAAAGCAAACAGTTGCTGGAAGCTACAAAACTGAACGGAGTGGTAATGACCTCGTCGCCCTTCCCGATATTCAGGGCCCGCACAGCTAGATGTAGGGCGCTGGTACCGCTGTTGACCGCCACTGCGTACCGGGCACCGACAAATTCAGCAACCATTCGCTCAAATTGTTGGACCATGGGCCCCATGCTCAGAGCAGGTCCGCGCAAAACATTGAGAACAAGTTCTGTTTCCCTGTTGCTAAGATCGGGAGAGGAAAGGGGGATGATCATATCATTCTCTGCACTCCTTCAATCAAGATCCTACCTTTAGCTTATGAATAGGCAAACAGAAATGTTAAGAAGTTGAGAAATGTTGATAGCCAACTATGATAGCTTATGACAAGATCCGGTATCTTACTATGAATCAAGCGCAGGGAAAATACTGATATTGGAGGCTAAATTATCCACCCGGCCGTCACCGAAAATAGCTAAAATGAATAACCTAACACAAGGTAGCATCGTAAAAATCACGCTGAAAGTGACAGGTATCAAATGCAACGAAAGATTCGCATATTTTTATTAATGGCGTTGGATGTGCTGCTTGTCAATGCGGCAACAGTGGCCGCCATCCTGCTCATCTCTAAAGCCAGCCTCCTGAGCGAGCAGGATAAAACCGGAGCTTTTGCGATTGCTACAGCCGCAGTATCACTGTTTTCCTTTTACATGTTCGGCCTGTACAACCGGATTTGGGAATTTGCCGGGGCGAGGGAGCTCTATGTCATTATCAAGGCGGTTACTCTAACGGGTTTTCTCCAGTTCAGCTTGAACCACTTTCTTTTTGACGCCTATTTACCCGGCAGCTTGTTTTTATTGAGCTGGATCCTGATTTTGTTTTTCGTAGGTGGTTCAAGGTTTTGCTGGAGGGTCATGCGCGATTTAGATCGCTTCAGGCTTATTCAACACCGTAAAAAACCCGTTTTGATTGTTGGCGCCGGGGGGGCGGGAGCTATGGTGGCCAGGTCCATCCAGGACAATGAAACCGATTTGGCCCCGGTAGGCTTTGCCGATGACAGCGATTTCAAGCAAAATATGAAACTGCATGGTCTTCCCGTGCTGGGTAAACGGGAAAACATCCCAGCCATCGTTGAAAAC